>DASSIN010000130.1:0-17044 GCA_035691845.1 Candidatus Eiseniibacteriota bacterium
GCGCCGAGCGCGAGCAGCGCCGCCGCCAGCGGCAGCCCGCGCCGCGCGTTCATCCCGCCGCCGGTCTCGGGACGGCGGCCGTCGGCTGCGGCTCGACGTGCCGCACGCCGCGGCGGTCCCACCACATCACGATCGGACCCAGCAGCCAGGCGATCCCGAGCAGCAACGTGCCGGGGCCGGGCATGCTCAACACGTGGAAGTTCGCCATGTGCTTCATGCCGATCAGCGGGGGCGAGAACGCCGGCAGCGAGATCGGCGCCTGCGGGTCGAGATCGTGACCGTAGTGGTACAGCCAGCGCGCGAAGTCGGCGAACATCAGCACCGCGAACACCGTGAACGACAGCCAGCCGAGGATCGCCAGCCAGCGCCGGTTGACGATGCCGCCCAGCAGCGCCAGCACGCCGAACAGGGTCAACGCCTGCGGCATCCAGCGGAACTCGCGGAAGTCCGAGGCCGAGATCGCCTTCATGCCGACGTAGTGGTTGAGGATGTTGATGCTCGACAGATCGCCGCGCACGGTGTTGGTGAAGATGTCGAGCCGGAGCCCCTCGCGGTACTGCGGCGCCCACAGCCGCATGTACCAGATCGGCAGCACCGGCAGGAAGAACACCGGCAGCAGCAGCACGGCGGCGAGCAGGATGGCGCGCCGCGGGCCGGGAGCGAACGTGCCCGTCAGGTAGTTCATGGTCGATCTCCGGGGCGGGCCGCCCGTCGCGGCCCGCCCCCGGTGCACTAACGGTGCTGCATCAGCGCGGCCACTTCCGCCACCCGCGCGGGCGAGGGACGCTGCAGGCGCGCGACGGGCGCGCCCGACGGCTGCACCTCGATGTATCCCTGCATTTCCTGGTGCAGGGCGCTGCAGAAATTCGAGCAGTAGAACGGCACGATGCCCGGCGCGCCGGCCAGCCAGCGGATCGTCTTGGTCTCGCCGGGCTCGACCTGCATGTCCAGGTTCGAGCGCAGGATGCCGAAGCCGTGCGTGATGTCCTCGTCCTGCTCGACGTTGGTGACGTGGAAGTACACGGTGTCACCGGCCGTCACCCTCACCACGTCCGGCGTGAAGTGCGAGCGGACCGCGATCAGATACGCGTCCACGCGGTGACCGTGCTTCTCGATGCGCGCGTCCTCCGCGCGTTTGGTCGCCCACGGGTTCTTGTTCTGATCGAGCGGATAGATCTTCATCGGATGGAGCTTGTCGGCCTTGATCATCTGCCCGTAGTGCGGCTCGGGATAGGTCGGGAAGTCGTACAGCAGCTCCATCTTGGGGCCGCGCACGTCGATCAGCTGCGCGCCTTCGGGATGCGACGGGCCCACCGCCAGGTAGCGGTCCTTCGACAGCTTGTCGAGCGCCACCACGTAGTCGCCGGTGGGATGCCGCGTGTCGCCTTCGGACGCCATCAGGTGGCCGATCGAGTAGTACACGTCGATCTTGTCCACCACGTTCCACGGCGGCCCCAGCTTCCACTTGGCGATCTGCGAGTCGAGGAACAGCGAGGTGTAGGCGTAGCCCTTGCCGTCGAACTGGGTGTGCAGCGGGCCCAGGCCGACCGGCACGCGCGCCTCGAGCACGTCGGTGTAGCGCAGCACCGGAATGCCGCCCTGCTGGCCGTCGAACCGCCTGGCCGCGATCGCCTGCTGCATCTTGGCGAAGCTGAACACGCTGACCTCGGCCTGCAGCTTGCCCGAGGCGCAGATGTACTGGCCGCTCGGATCCACGTCCACGCCGTGCGGGCTCTTCGGCACCGGGAACAGGTAGATCATGCCCGGCACGTCCTTGGGCTGCAGCACCGGCGCGCCGCCGATCGTGTGCGCCTTGCCGGCGTCCACCGCCTGCTGCGCCACCCGCCAGTTCACGGCCGCGATGTAGTCCATCTCGTGCTGCGAGGCCTTGACCTCGAGCGAATCGTAGGCTTCCTCGGAGTTGTAGCAGGTGAAGAACGCCCACCCGTCGCTCGGCCCCTTGCCGGCGTCCACGAGATCCCAGTCGAACGGCGGCGTCAGGATCTCGAAGCCGGTGCTCATGTGACCTTCCTTGCTCACCTTGACGCCGGCGATGACGCCGTTGAAGTCGGTCTTGTAGTTCTCGAGCTTCACCGGCTTGGTGAACGGCACCGGCGCCGAGAACCGCGAGGCCGCGAACACGTACTCGGTGTTGGGCGTCGGGAACGGGCACGCGTGCGCCGCCGACACGTTCGGCACCGTGAAGATCTCGCGCGTGGTGAAGTCGGACAGGTCGATGCGCGCGATGCGGGCATGCGGCAGGTCGTTGATGAACAGCCAGCGCCCGTCGTAGTCGCCGTTGGTCTCGGACAGGCCCGGGTGATGCGCGTCGCCCCACGTGTAGCCGCCGAGCAGCGCCTTCGACTCCTCGTCGATGCCGTAGCCCCTGGCGGGCTCGGGCGTGAACACCGGGATCGTCGTGATGTGACGGCACGAGGGCATGCCGTACACGAACACCTGCCCGGAGTGGCCTCCCGACAGGAACGCGTAGTAGGTGTCGTACTCGCCCGGCTTCACGTACACCTTCTGCGCTGCCGGTCCGGTGGCCCGGACTTTGGCGGTCCACGCGCACCCCGGCAGATGACTCGCGGCGACGACCGCGACGACCGCCACCGCTCCCAGCGCCAGCCAGCGTTTCATGTTGATCTCCCCCCCATCCGGGTCACTCGTGTTTCTCCGCGGATTCGCGGTTCTTGTGCTTCAGGTACTCGATCACCGCCTTCGCGTCCGAAGACGCGAGGTTCAGGTTCGGCATCTGCAGGGCGTACTGCCCGAACAGTTGTTTCGCGATCGGATCCTGCTTGGTCATGACCTCGGGATGGAGCATCTGGTTCTCCATCCACAACGCGGTGCGGCGCATGGTGACGCCGTTGAGATCGGGACACGACAGCCGCTTCCCGAACGCGTGGCACGCGGAGCAGCCCTTGGTCTGGAACAGGTGCTCGCCCTGCTCGACCAGCGCTTCGTTCACCGGCTGTTCGCCGGCGCGCGGGCCCGCGTCGTACGGCGACACCGTCGCGGTGGCCATGGCGCCGCCCGTCGCGCCCGACGGCGCTTCGGTCTTCCTGCCGCAGCCGGCCGCCAGCAACGCCAGCGCGGCCAGCGCGCCGGCCCACGTCCCGAATCTCCGAACACTCACCGGGTGGTCTCCTTTCCGGGGGAGCTCGCCCGCGTGGCGGGCGGACCCACGAGCCTCATCTCCAACGCCTCGCGCACGCGCGGGCCGAGCACCGGCTCGGCCAGGCGGAACACGATCGCCTCCTCGCGACGGATGTGAATGCGCAGCAGGTCGGCCAGATCCCGCGACTGCACGCCCAGCTGCTCGTGGCGCGCCGGGCTGGCCGGCTGGTCGAGCGTGTGCAGCAGCTGCTCCAGCATGCGACGCAGCTCGTGGTGCTCGGCCACGAGCGAGCTCACCTGCGCCGCCGTCTCCGGCAGCGACTCCAGCAGGGCCGGGAACAGCAACTCGTCCTCGGCCGACATGTGCGTGTGGAACTGCCGCTCGAACCCCGTCACCACGACGCGCAAGTTGCGCTCGCGCTCGTGTCCCACCCCCGCGGCCGCGCGCTCGAGCACGTCCACGTCCGCGAGCACCTGCTCGTGGTCGCGGCGCATGCGCTGCAGGATGTCCGGCTCGCCCATCGGTTCTCCTCTCGCACCCAGCATCGGCTTGGCCGCGATCGGCCACCATGACGCCGGTCATATCGGAACGCGATTTTCGTGCCGCGGGTGCGGGGGCTCCGTGCGCGGTGTACCAACGAGTTGCGGGGCCGGTATGATGAGCCCGAACGCCAACGTTGGCGGGAGGACTGACGTCTTGGCAGTCGAGAGCGGCAGCGAGCGGGTGATGCACGCGGTGCGGACGCTGCCCGTGTTCCGCGGGCTCGCGCCCGACGATCAGCGCCGGCTGGCGAACCTGGCCGTGCTGCGCGACTACGCGCGCGGCGATCACGTGTGGCACGAGGGCGACGGCTCGGATGCGCTCACCGTGATCGTGCAGGGGCGCGTGAAGGTGGTGCGGCACGCCGAAGCCGGTGACGTGATCCTCGAGATCTTCGGCCCTGGCGAGCCGGTGGGTGCGATCGCCGTCTACAACCGCATGCCCTACCCCGCCAGCGCCGTGTGCATGGAGTCCGTGACGCTGCTGGTGCTGCCGCGTCGCGACTGGTTCGATCTGCTCGACCGCCAGCCCGAGTTCGCGCGCGGCATCATCCGCGAGCTGACCAAGCTGGTGGTGGCGCTGACGCGCAAGGTCGAGGAGATGCGCGGGCAGCGCGTCGAGGTCCGGATCGCGCAGCTGTTCCTGACGCTGGCCGAGCGCATGGGACGCGCGACGGAGGGCGGCGTCGAGATCCCGCTCGCGCTGACGCGCCAGGAGGTGGCAGACCTGGTCGGCACCACGGTCGAGTCGGCGATCCGGGTGATGTCGCGCTGGGGGCGCGAAGGGGTGCTCGTCACCGGCGAGGGCCGGTTCGTGATCCCCTCGCGCGAGCGGCTACAGGAGCGCACGGAGACCGCCGGCGAGGAGTGAGCCCGCGCGCGCGAGATGCGCCGGCGCGCGGCGGCCGTCAGCGGCGGGTGACCTCGCTGTCGCGGCCGGCGCCCACAGACACCGACTCGATCGGCACACCCACCGCCTGCTCGATCCACTCGAGGTACGCGCGCGCCGGGCCGGGAAGATCCGCCCAGCGCCGCGCGGCGCGCGTGGAGGTGCGCCAGCCCGGGAACGTGCGCCACTTCGCCGCGCCGCGCTCCGGCGCGAGCGCCGCCAGCGCGGCCGCCGGCGCGCTCGCGGCGGCGGGCTCGCACCGTTCGAGCACGCGGATCTCGTCGAACGCATCCAGCACGTCGAGCTTGGTGACGACCAGCGCGTCGAGCCCGTTGATGCGCGCGGCGTAGCGCAGCGCCGGCACGTCCAGCCAGCCGCAGCGGCGCGGCCGGCCGGTGGTGGCGCCGTACTCCTCGCCCGCCTCGCGCAGCCGCGCGGCCTCGGGCTCGGGCATCTCGCTCGGGAACGGACCGTGACCGACGCGCGTGGCGTACGCCTTGGTGACGCCGATCACCTTCGTGAGCGCGCGCGGCCCCAGGCCGACGCCGAGCGGCGCGCCGGCGGCCGATGCGGACGACGAGGTGACGTACGGGTAGGTGCCGTGATCGAGATCGAGCAGCGTGCCCTGCGCGCCCTCCAGCAGCACGTGGCGGCCCTCGGCCAGCGCGGCGTGCAGCTCGGCGCCGACGTCGGTGAGCCGCGGCGCGATCCACGCGGAATCGGCGGCGAGCTGATCGAACAGCGCGCCGCCGTTCATCGCCGCGAGCTCGCCCACCCCGGGGTACTCGAGCCGCAGCCGCTCCAGGTTGCGGTCGGCCTGCGCCACGAACCGCTCGCGATCGAACAGCTCGGCGACGCGCAATCCGGTGCGGGCCGCCTTGTCGCGGTAGGCGAAGCCGATGCCGCGCCCGGTGGTGCCGATCGCCCCGGGACCGCGCTCGGCCACCTGCTCGACCGCGCGATGGTATGGCAGGATCAGGTGCGCCCGCGGGCTCACGCCCAGCCGCGGCAGCACGTCCAGGCCCAGCGCCTCGAGCTTCTCCACCTCCTCGCGCAGCCGCGGCAGATCGATCACCACGCCGTTGCCGATCAGGCATCGCACGCCGTCGTGCATCACGCCCGACGGCACGAGGTGCAGCACCACCACGTGGCCGTCGCGCTGGATGCTGTGCCCGGCGTTGGGACCGCCCTGGTAGCGCGCGACGACGTCGGCGCGCGCGGCGAGCGCGTCCACGATCTTGCCCTTGCCCTCGTCACCCCACTGGGCCCCGACCACCACCACGCACGGCATCGCCCGCCCCTAGCCTTCGCCGAGCAGCGCGCGCGCCATGATCGCGGCCGCCTCGGTGCCGGCGCGCTGCTGCGCCTCGCCCGTCGAGGCGCCCAGGTGCGGCGTGGCGATGACGTTGGGCAGCGCGAGCAGGGGATGGTCGGCGGGCGCGGGCTCGCGCTCGAACACGTCCAGCGCCGCGCCCGACAGCCGGCCCTCGCGCAGCGCCGCGGCCAGCGCCGCTTCGTCCACGATGCCGCCGCGCGCGGCGTTGACCAGCACCGCGCCCGGCTTCATGCGCGCGATGCGCGCGGCGTCGATCAGCCCGCGCGTGTCGGGCGCGAGCGGCAGGTGCAGGGTGACGACGTCGCTCTCGGCCAGCAGCGGCTCCAGCTCGCGCCGCGGCGCCCACGCGAACTCGGCCGGCCATTCGGGCAGCAGCGGATCGTGGGCGACCACCGCCATCGCGAACGCGCGCGCGCGCGTCGCCACCTCGCGCCCGATGCGGCCGAAGCCGACCACGCCCAGCGTGCGGCCGGCCAGCTCGCGCCCGGCGTACTTCGTCTTCTCCCAGCGCCCGCGCGCCAGATCGGAGGCCGCCGGAACCAGGTGACGCTCGAGCGCGAGCAGCAGCCCGAACACCAGCTCCGCCACCGACACCGCGTTGGCCGCGGGCGTGTTGGAGACGAACATGCCGCGCGCCTTCGCGGTCGCCAGGTCCACGTTGTCGAGGCCGGTGCCCGCGCGCACGATCGCGCGCAGCGTGCGGGCATGGGCCAGCACCTCGGCGGTGAGCTTCGTCGCCCCGCGCACGATGACCCCGTCCACGCCGTCGAGCGCGGCCACCAGCGCGTCGCCGGCGAGACCGCTGCGCTCGACCGGCTCGAGTCCCCGCGCGCGCAGCGCTGCCAGCGCGGCCGGGTCGAGCGGATCGGCGATCAGGACCTTCAGGCCGCGGCCCACGCCTCGCTCGCGGCGCGCGCGGTGGCGAGCCCGCCGCCCTCCGGCGCGCGCGGCCCGCCGAGCGCGGTGACGCATTCGTCCAGCGCGCCCAGCACCGCGTGGATGTCGGCCAGGTCGTAGTCGCCCATGTGGCCGATGCGCAGGATCTTTCCCTTCAGGTGATCCTGCCCGCCCGCCACCACGATGCCGTGCACGTCGCGCAGGCGTTTGACGATCGCCGGCGCGTCGAGGCCCTCGGGCGGCAGCAGCGCGGTGACGGCGTGCGACGGGTCCGCCGCGAACAGCCGGAACCCGAGCGAGCGGGCGCCGGCGCGCGTCGCGTGCGCGAGCCGGCGATGGCGCGTGTGCACCGCACTCAACCCCTCCTCGGCCAGGATCATGGTGAGCGCCTCCTCCAGCGCCAGCACCAGGCTCACGGGCGGCGTCCACGGGGTCTCCCCGACGGCCAGCGACTTGCGCGCCTTGCGCAGGTCGAAGTAGAAGCGCGGCAGCTTCTCGCCATCGATCGCGGTCGCCATCCACGGCGCCAGGCTCACGGTGGCGATGCCGGGCGGCAGCATCAGCCCCTTCTGCGATCCGCACACGACCACGTCCACCTGCCACGCGTCCTGCGGCAGCGGATGGACGCCGACGCTGGTGATGCCGTCCACCACGATGCGGCGCCCCGCGGCGCGCGTGACCGCCGCCAGCGCCTGCACGTCGTGCAGCGCGCCGGTCGAGGTCTCGCTGTGGGTGGTGAACACCACGCGCACGTCGGGATCGGCCTTCAGCCGGCGCTCGACCTCGGCCGGATCGACGGCGTGCCCCCACTCCACCTGCAGGCTGTCGTGGGGCACGCCGTAGGCCTTGAGCAGGCTCGCCCAGCGCTCGCCGAACTTGCCGCCCACGATCGCCAGCGCCTTCGCGCCGGGCGACATCAGGTTGACGACCGCGGCCTCCATCGCGCCGGTGCCGGAGGCGGCGAGCAGGAACACCTCGCCCTCGGTCTGATGCAGCTCGCGCAGCCGCGCGGTGACGCGCGTCAGCGTGGCGCGGAACACCTCGGTGCGATGATGCGGCGGCACCTGCGCGAGCGCGCGCAGGATGCGCGGCGGGATCTCGACCGGTCCGGGCGTGAACAGGCGCGTCTTCACGCGCGGCACATTACAGGAAAGGCGCCCGGCGGTCAGCCGGGCGCCCCGTGTTCGCGACGCGGACACCCGCGCGCGATCAGTTCACGTAGTTCGCGCTCCCGTCGGACGGGTCGGGCGGCTGCGCGGCGCGCGGCGCCGCCGGCGCGGCGTCGGCCACCTGCGGCGTGGCGACGATCTCCGGCAGCGGCTGCGGCCGCCGCTCGAGCGCCAGTTCCAGCACCTGCTCCATCGAATCCACCAGCGTGAACGCCAGGTCGTGGCGCACGTCCTCGGGCATGTCGTGCAGGTCCTTCTCGTTCGCGCGCGGCACCAGCATGCCCTTGAGCCCGGCGCGCCGCGCGGCCAGCGCCTTCTCGGTCAGCCCGCCGACCGCGAGCACGTTGCCGCGCAGCGTGATCTCGCCCGTCATCGCCAGCTCGTGACGCGTGGGGATGCCGGTGAGCGCGCTGACGATCGCGACCGCCATGGTGATGCCGGCCGATGGGCCATCCTTGGGGATCGCGCCCTCCGGCACGTGCACGTGGACGTCGATGTCGCGGTAGAAGTGCCGGTCGAGCCCGAGCGAGGGGGCCTGCGAGCGGATCCACGTCAGCGCGGCGTGGCCGGACTCGCGCATCACCTCGCCCAGCTTGCCGGTGAGCTGCAGATCGCCCTTGCCGGGCAGGATCGAAACCTCGACCACCAGCAGGTCGCCGCCCACCTCGGTCCACGCCACGCCGTTGGCCACGCCGACGCGGTTGGCGCGCTCGATCGACATGTCGATGAATCGGGGCGGGCCCAGGTGCTTCTGCAGCGTCGCGTGCGTGACCGTGAACGGTCCCTTGAGCGCGCCGGCCGCCTTCTTGCGCGCCGCCTTGCGACACAGCGTCGCGATGTCGCGCTCCAGGTTCCTCACGCCCGCCTCGCGCACGTAGCCGTGCAGCAGCGCGCGGATCGCGGGCACGCCCATCTTCACGTCGGCGGGGTCGAGCCCGGCCGCCGCGATCTGCTTCGGCACCAGGAACCGCCTGGCGATCTGGATCTTCTCGTCCTCCTGATAGCTCGGGAGCTTGATGATCTCCATGCGGTCCACGAGCGCCGGCGGGATCGAGTACAGCGAGTTCGCGGTGCACACGAACATCACCTGCGACAGATCGAAGTCCACCTCGAGGTAGTGGTCGTTGAAGGTGTGATTCTGCTCGGGATCGAGCACCTCGAGCAGCGCGCTCGAGGGGTCGCCGCGGAAGTCGCTGCCGAGCTTGTCCACCTCGTCCAGCAGGAACACCGGGTTGCGGGTGCCGGCGCGGCGCAGGCTCTGCAGGATGCGCCCCGGCATCGAGCCGATGTAGGTGCGGCGATGGCCGCGGATCTCGGCCTCGTCGCGCACGCCGCCGAGCGCCACGCGCACGAACCGGCGGCCGAGCGCGCGCGCGATCGAGCGCCCGAGCGAGGTCTTGCCCACGCCGGGCGGGCCGACCAGGCACAGGATCGGGCCGCGGTTCCGGCCGGTGAGCTTGAGCACCGCCAGGTACTCGACGATGCGCTCCTTCACCTTGCGCAGGCCGTAGTGGTCCTCGTCCAGCACGCGCTCGACGCGCGCCAGGTCGCCGTGATCGCGGGTGGTGCGGTGCCACGGCAGCGCCACCAGCCAGTCGAGGTAGTTGCGGATCACCGTGGCCTCGGGCGACATGAAGCTCATCTTCGCCAGCCGGTCCAGCTCCTTCAGCGCCTTGCCCGCCACCTCGCGCGGCATGCGCGCCTTGCGGATCGCCGCCGACAGCTCGTCCAGTTCGCTCGCGAACTCGTTCTGGTGCCCGAGCTCCTTCTTGATCGCCTTGAGCTGCTCGTTGAGGTAGAACTCCTTCTGGTTCTTGTGCACCTGCGAGCGCACCTGGCCTTCGATCTTGCGCTCGAGCTTCGAGATCTCCAGTTCGGCCGCCAGCACCGACGACAGCTTTTCCAGCCGCGCGAGCGGGTCGGCGGCCTCGAGCAGCGCCTGCTTGGCCGGCACCTTGACCAGCAGGTGCGATGCGATCGTCCATGCCAGCCGCGCGGGCTCGGTGATCCCGGTGGTGCTGCCCAGCACCTCGTCCGGGATGCGGCGGTTGGCGTGCACGTAGTCGCCGAACTGCGCGAGCACGTGGCGCGCCAGCGCCTCGGTCTCGGAGCCCTCCGCCGGCAGCTCCGGCGTGGGCGCCACCTTCACGGTGTAGTAGTCGCTCGACCACACGAACCGCTCGGCGCGGGCGCGCGCCACGCCCTCCACCAGCACGCGCATGGTGCCGTCCGGCAGCCGGAACAGCTGCAGCACGCGCACGATGGTGCCGGTCTCGTACAGCTCGTCGTGGGTGGGGTCGGCGACCTCGCTCTTCTTCTGCGCGGTCACGAACAGCGTGCGGTCGCGCGCCACCGCCTTCTCGATCGCCTGGATCGAGGGCGTGCGCCCGACCAGCAGCGGCAGCGTCATGTACGGGAACAGCACCACGTCGCGCAGCGGCAGCAGCGGCAGCCGCTCGTCGAACGTGAACGTCTCGTCGCCGCGGCGCACGGTGAGACGCGCGCCGCGCTCGTGGGCGCGTGAGCTTCTGGCCGAAGGCCGGCCGCGGGATGCGTTGGAAGTCACGGGGACTCCTCGTGGCAAGCTCGCGCGACCGGGAACGATGCGGAAGGAGCGTCGCTTCCCTGCGGCGCGAACGTGGTGTCCGGACGAAAGGCTTCGGGGCCTGTCCGGCGTTCCGGTCGACATCCCGGACGCGTGCGTCGAGCCTACTCCATCCAGCCGACGGCGTGCATCCAAATCGCGCCGGAGCCCGCCCGGGACACCGGACGCGGCGTTGCCGGCGTCAGGCTTCCTTGCGCCGCTTCTCGGTCGTTCGTTCGCCGCGGAAGGTCAGCAGCGGCGGCGCGCCGCCGAGAATGCACTCCTTGGAAATGGTGCAGCCGATCACGTCGGCGCGCGAGGGGATGTCGTACATCACGTCGAGCATCGCCTCTTCGATCACGGCGCGCAGCCCGCGCGCGCCGGTGCCGCGCTTGATCGCCTGCTGGGCGATGGCGCGCAGCGCGTCCTCGGTGAAGTCGAGCTTGACGCCCTCCATCTCCAGGAATTTCTGGTACTGCTTGGTGATCGCGTTCTTGGGCTCGGTGAGGATCTGCACCAGCGCGTCCTCGTCCAGCGAATCGAGCACACCCACGATCGGCAGCCGGCCGACCAGCTCGGGGATCAGCCCGTAGCGCAGCAGGTCCTCGGGCTCGACCAGGCTCATCAGCTCGCCGATGTTCTTGTCCTTCTTGCTCCTGATCTCGGCGCCGAACCCCAGCACCTTCTGGCCCACGCGGCGCTCGACGATCTTCTCCAGCCCCTCGAACGCCCCGCCGCAGATGAACAGGATGTCCTTGGTGTTCACCTCGATGTACTTCTGCTGCGGGTGCTTGCGGCCGCCCTGCGGCGGCACGTTGGCGACCGTGCCCTCGAGAATCTTGAGCAGCGCCTGCTGCACGCCCTCGCCCGACACGTCGCGGGTGATGCTCGGGTTCTCGCTCTTGCGCGAGATCTTGTCGATCTCGTCGATGTACACGATGCCGTGCTCGGCGTTGACCAGGTTGAAGTCGGCCGACTGCAGCAGCCGCACCAGGATGTTTTCGACGTCCTCGCCGACGTAGCCGGCCTCGGTCAGGCTGGTGGCGTCCACGATCGCGAACGGAACCTTGAGGAACCGCGCCAGCGTGCGCGCGAGCAGCGTCTTGCCGGTGCCGGTCGGGCCGATCAGCAGGATGTTCGACTTCTCCAGCTCGACGTCGCCGTGGGCCGGCGGCGAGTAGATGCGCTTGTAGTGGTTGTACACCGCCACGGCCAGCGTCTTCTTCGCGCGCCCCTGCCCCACCACGTAGTCGTCGAGGATGCGCTTGATCTCCGAAGGCTTCGGCAGCTGGCCGGCGGCCGCCGGCTGCTCGCGCTCGAGCTCGCCCTCGAGGATGTCGTTGCACAGCTTCACGCACTCGCTGCAGATGTAGACCGAGGGGCCCGACACGAGCCGGGCCACCTCGTCCTGACCGCGACCGCAGAACGAGCAGCGGATGGGGTGCGGCGTGGCGATGCGCTTTTTCATGACGTTCCCCGGGCAGGCATGGCGATCAGCGGCGCTTCTCGATGATCTCGTCGATCAGCCCGTAGTCCTTCGACTCCTGGGCCGACATGAAGTTGTTGCGATCGGTGTCGCGGTCGAGCTGCTCGAGCGTCTTGCCGGTGTGCTTGGCGAGGATGCTGTTGAGCTGCTCCTTCATCTTCAGCATTTCCCTCGTGTAGATCTCGATGTCGGTGGCCTGGCCCTGCGTGCCACCGAGCGGCTGGTGGATCATGATGCGCGAATTGGGCAGCGCCGAGCGCTTGCCCTTGGCCCCGGCCGCCAGCAGCACGGCGCCCATGCTCGCGGCCTGGCCCATGCACAGCGTGGCCACGTCCGGCTTCACGAACTGCATGGTGTCATAGATGGCGAGCCCGGCCGTCACCATGCCGCCCGGGCTGTGGATGTACAGATTGATGTCGCGATCCGGATCCTCGCCCTCGAGGAAGATCATCTGGGCGATCACCAGGTTGGCGACGTTGTCGTCGATCGGCGTGCCGATGAACACGATGCGGTCCTTCAGCAGCCGCGAATAGATGTCGTAGGCCCGCTCACCCCGGCCCGTCTGCTCCACCACGATGGGCACCAGCCCCATGCCCCAGCCTCCCTGAAGTCGATGTCAGCGGGCGGGAACGACGAGCGGCGACTCCGTCGCCGGCTCCTCGATGTCCGCCGCCTGCACCAGCCAGTCCATCGCCTTGCGTTCGCGCAGCGACTCGCGCAGCGCGGCGCGCGGCTCGGAAGATTGATAGCGCGCGCGCACCCGCGCCGCCTGCCGCGGGTCCGCCTGCGCCATGCGATCGATTTCCGCGGCCACGTCCTCATCGCTCACCGCGAGCTGCTCCTGCCGCGCGACGGCGGCCAGCAGCAGCTCGCGGTGGAGCGATCGCTCCACGCCGGGACGATAGCGCTCCTGCAGCTCTTTGTTCAGCGCTTCCGGCACGGTGCGACCCTCCACGGCTTCCCGGATCACGCGATCCAGCGTCCAGGCGACCAGCCGCCCGGGCAGCTCCAGCGGATTCTTCGCCAGCAGCGCGTCGGTCAGGGCGGATTCCAGCTCGCGCTGGGCGCGTACCCGCTCCTCGCCTTCGAGATTCAGGCGCACGCGCGAGCGCAGCTCCTCCAGCGATTCGAGATGGAACACGTCCCGGGCGAAGTTATCGTCCAG
The DNA here is from genome assembly GCA_035691845.1 of Candidatus Eiseniibacteriota bacterium. Taxonomy (GTDB): domain Bacteria; phylum Eisenbacteria; class RBG-16-71-46; order RBG-16-71-46; family RBG-16-71-46; genus DASSIN01. The sequence goes on from DASSIN010000130.1 coordinate 13,187, forward strand.
CTCGCGCAGCTTCTTCTCCTGGATTTTGCGCACGTTGACGAGGTAACGCACCGTGCGTCCGGCCAGCTCGGGGGCCGGATGATCGGGCGGATACGTGAGATCGAACGTGCGCTCCTGCCCCGCCTGGGCGCCCAGCAGGGCATTCTCGAGATCGGGCGGCACCTCGGGCGTGCCGAGCGGAACGCGGCGATTCTTGGCGCGCGTGCCCGGCAGCCGGCGTCCGTTGGCGTCGAGCCGGATCGAGTCGAGCAGCACCACGTCTCCGCGCCCCGCCGGCCGGTCGATGTCGAGGTAGATGGCGGACTCCTCGCGCAGCTCGGCCAGCACGCGCTCGACCGCCGCCTCGTCCACCGGACGCGTGGTGCGCTTGACGCGCAGCCCGCGGTAGTCCTTCGCCTCGACCTCGGGCCGCACGTCCACCACCGCCTCGAACCGCATCGGCTGGCCGGGCCCGAACCGCAGGTTGCGGACCAGCGGCGGCACCACCGGATCGAGCCGGGCCTGGTCGATCGCCTCGGAGGTCAGCTTGGGGACGAAGTTCTCCAGGAACTCCTGCTCCACCGCCTCGGCATAGTGCTGGCGCACGAGCTCGAGCGGCACGCGCCCCTTGCGGAATCCGGGCAGGCTCGCGCGCCGCTGGATCTGGCGGGCCACTTCGTCGAGGCGGCTCTCCACCTCTTCGCGCGGCACCTCGATGTCGAGCGTGTGCTGCCACACGCCCGTGGAACGGGTGGATAGGTTCATCCTGAAGCTCGTTGCTCCGCCTGTGGTGTCCGGAAAGGGAAGCTCATGCGAGAGGGGGGATTTGAACCCCCACGAGTTCCCTCACTGGAACCTAAATCCAGCGCGTCTGCCAGTTCCGCCACTCTCGCGTCAGCTGAACCGGCGGCCGATGAGGGCGCATTCGCCGCCCCGTGTGGCCGGCCGCCGATAGCGGCCCATTCGCTGCGTTGCATGCGCTTCGAGCCACGCGGCCGTGAGCCGTAAAACGTGGCGCAGTATAGCACAGGACGTTCGGCGCTCCGGCGCGCTCGGGCGGGGGCGGCGCTCAGAACCAGACCCGAAGCGACGCCAGCAGATGATCGTCGTAGCTGTTCGGCTCCGCTGGGCGGCGCAGCGTCCGGCGCAGCGCGGCGAAGTCGAGCGTGAAGCCCTCCAGCGCCCAGCCGAGCCCGATGCCGACCATGCTCGCGCGCGGCTCGGGCGTGCCGCTCGTCAGCTGTTCGCCGAATCCGATGCGCGCGCTCCACGGCAGCGTCGAGTCGTGGTACTCGGCGCCGAGCGCCCACATCGCGCCCGCGCCGGTGGTGACGGCGAGCGTGCCCCAGTCGTACGCCGAGGTGCCGCCGGCCGCGCCGAGCACGCCCCATTCGGGCGTCACCGCCACGCGCGCCGAGATGCCGCCGTCCCAGTGCGCACCGCGATGCGCGGTCCAGCTCGTGTCGGACGCGAAGTCGCTCAACGTCACGGTCTGGTGCACGTCCACGTCGCCCGCCGGCACCTCGCCGAGGCCCAAGCCGATCACGACCGGATGCCGACCGCCGCCGCCCAGCACCGCCTGTGCGCCCGCGCGCGGCGACACGCCGCTCACGGTGACGGTTGCATCGTGCGTCCCGGGCTCGGGCACGCCGGACTGCTCGTTCAGCAGATCGTGGTCTTCGCGCCGGAACCACTCCGCGGCGATCCCGCCGCGCACGGCGGCGCCGCCCAGCGACAGCGCGAGCCCGGCGCGCGTCTCGCGCTGCTCCTGCGACTGGCTCACCACCGCCGGCGGCGGGAATCCGCCCGGCGTGCCGCGCGAGTAGGCGCTCTCCTCGTGGCGCAGCACCGGCTGCCACGCGTACGCCACCGCCGTCCAGCGTCCCAGCGAGGCCCCGAGCTCGGCGCCGGCGCCGTCCATGAACGCCGACGTCTCGCTGTAGTCGTGAAACCGCGCGCGCAGGTCCTGGCGGTTCACGCGCAGCAGCACGGGCGTCAGCTCCACGCCGCGACGCGGCCGCGCGGCCGGATTCTCGAACGCGCTGTTCCCGAGCCAGCGATCCGCGAGCCCGAGTCCGGCCGAGACCGCATCGCCGGGATTGGCGTCCGCGCCCGGGAACGCGAACAGGTCCTGTTGCGAGACGGGATCGGGAAGCGCGGCGTACGCCGCGGGAACCGCGATCGGCATGAATGGCAGGGCCCACGACACGAGCACGCGCGAGACGACGACGACACCACGATGAGACACGGTCACGCTCCGAATTTGTCGAGCCGCCCGGCGTTGGCGAGCAGCACAGCCATGAGGTCGCGGCTCGGCATCAGGCCGAGACTCCCGGCGCGCGCGGTGCGCTCGTGGAAGTGCGAGGCCTGGTCGGCGCCGCACACGCGACTCCACACCAGCGCCGGCACCGGATGCCACGAGTGTCCCTTCACGAGCACGGGCGTGGAATGGTCCCCGGTCACACACAGCACGTCGGGCTCCAGCGCGAGCAGCGCCGGCAGCGCGGCGTCGACCGCCTGGATCGCCGCCACCTTGGCCGGGAAGTCGCCGTCCTCCCCGGCCATGTCGGTGCCCTTGACGTGGATGAAGAAGAAATCGAAGTCGTTCCAGCGATCGCGTGCCGCGGCGAACGCGTCGGCGGGCGCATCCCCCACGGGCACCACCTCCATCCCCGCGAGCTGCGCCACGCCGCGGTACATCGGATACGGCGCGAGCGCGGCGGCGCGCAGCTTGAAGCGCTCGCGGAACGTGGCGAGCCTGGGCCGCGACGACACGCCGCGCACCAGCACGGCGTTGGCGGGATGATCGTTGGCGAGCAGCGCGTGCGCGCGCCGCACAAACGCGTTCACGATCCGCGCCGTCTTCTCCGCCGCGGGCGCGAGCGCGCGCACGGACGGGATCGGCGCGCCCTCGTGGTGCGGGTCGGCGTCGGTGACCGCGCCATCGAGCCCCGGGCCGCGCAGCACCGCCACGAACCGATGCCCGCGGCCGGCCTTCAGCTCCACCGACACGCCCTCGATGTGCGCCGCGTCCGCCTTCAGCCTGTCGACCAGCCGCGCGCACACCTCGCTCGGGATGCGGCCCGCGCGGCGATCCACCACCACGCCCTGCTCGTCAACGGTGCAGAAGTTGGCGCGCGCCGCGACGTCGCCGTGCTCGAGCGCCACGCCGGCGCCGAGCGCCTCGAGCACGCCGCGACCGACGTCGGTCGTCACGGGATCGAAGCCGAACAGCGCCAGGTGCCCGGGCCCGCTGCCGGGCGTGATCCCGAACGCCACGGGCAGGATGCGGCCGAGCGCGGACGCGGGACAGATGTGGTCGAGGTGCGGGGTGACAGCGGCCTCGAGCGGGGTCTGCCAGGCGTGCTGCGGGTGGGGCAAATCGCCGAGCCCGTCGAGCACCAGCAGCACGATCCTGGTCGAATTCTCGATTGCCTGACCTTCGACGAGCGCGCTCACTCCGCCTCCTCCAGCTGCTATCCCGCGACGTGGCTCGGGGTTTCGCGGGTCCGCCCTCCGGGGGCACTATGCCCATTGGGAGCGGGCCCCTCCAAATGAGGCGGTGCGAACGCCCCGCGGCGTGATACGCTTTTCGTCCCTGCCAATCGCGCGAGGCCGCCGCCCGGGCTGTTCGAAGCCATCCGCGCACGTGTCCAGAGGGCCGTCCGTGCTCACGTTCCTGCGATTTCCCCCCCGGCCTGCGGCCTGCCTGGCGCTCGCCGCGCTGCTGTTCCAGCCGAATCCATCCCCCGCGCGCGCCGACCAAGTGCTGCGCGTCCCCACGCCGGCCGAGCGGCGGACACAGATCGTGACGCTCAAGAAGATCGAGATCGAGCAGATGTTCGAGACCGCCCGCAGCGAAGCGGCCGCGGCCCGGCG
>DASSIN010000131.1:0-6011 GCA_035691845.1 Candidatus Eiseniibacteriota bacterium
GCCGCCGTCAGCCGGCACGCGCGATCCGCTCGTCGGCGTCGCGCGCCGCGCGCACGAACGCGTGGATGCGCGCGGCGTCCTTGACGCCGGGCGCCGACTCCAGCCGCGACGAGGCGTCCACGCCGAGCGGATGCACCTGGGCGATCGCCTCGCCCACCGAATCGGCGTCGAGACCGCCCGCCAGCATCACGTCGCGCCGCGCGGCCAGCGCCATCGCGGCCTGCCACGGCAGCCGCCGGCCGGTGCCGCCAGCGAGCGTGGGATGGGCGGCGTCGAGCAGCACCAGATGTCGCGCGTCGGGCAGCGCGGCGCCGAGTCGGCCGTCGGCGTGCACCGGGATGGCGAAGCTCGCCGGCAGCGGAAAGTCGGCCGGCCACGCGGCGGGATCGACGCGGTGGAGCTGGACGCGCGCGCACCCCGCGCGCCGCGCCAGCTCCAGCGCCTCGGCCGGCGTGGGCGCCACCAGCACCGCCACCGCGACGGCCGCGCCGCTGGCGCGCGCGATCGCGAGCGCATCCTCGGGGGCGATCCGGCGCGGGCCCTCCCCCGACAGCACGAACCCGATCCAGTCGGCGCCGGCCTGGCACGCGGCGGCCGCGTCCTCGAGCCGCGTGATGCCGCACACCTTGACGAGCGTGCGCCTCATGCTTCGCCCCGCGCCGCGGCCGACAGCGTGGCGAGCGTGCCGGCGGGATCTGCGCTGGTCATGAACACCTCGCCCATCAGCACCGCGTCGCAGCGCGTGCCATGCAGCCAGGCCAGGTGCATCGGCTCCGACAGCCCGCTCTCGGCCACCGCCGTCACCAGCGGCGGCACCGCGGGCACGAGCGACAACGCGGTGGTGATGTTGACCTCGAACGTGCGCAGGTTGCGGTTGTTGATGCCGACCAGCGTCGCGCCCGCGCGCAGCGCGCGGTACAGCTCGACGTCGTCGTGCACCTCGACCAGCGGGTCCAGGCCGAGCATGCGCGCCTCGCCGATCAGGATCTGGAGCTGCACCTCGGACAGCAGTGCCGCGATCAGCAGCACCCCGTCGGCGCCGCGCACCGCGGCGTCCACGAGCTGCCATTCGTCCACCACGAAGTCCTTGAGCAAGATCGGCAGGGTGACCGCCGCGCGCACGGCGTCCACCCACGCGAGCTCGCCCTGGAAGTGATCGGGCTCGGTGACCACCGAGATCGCCGCCGCGCCGCCGTCCTCGTACACGCGCGCCATCGCCACCGGATCGAGGTCGGCGCGCAGCACGCCGGCCGAGGGCGAGGCGCGCTTGATCTCGCACAGCAGCTTGAGCGGCTGGTCCGCCCCGCCGCGGCGCAGCGCGCGCTCGAGCCGCCCGGCGGGCGGTGCCGGCCCCAGCCGCTCGCGCAGCGCCCACGTCGGGGTCGCGCGCTTGAGGACCGCGATCCGGTGCCGGCGGTCCTCGGCGATGCGGGCCAGACGGTCGGTGCCGTGCGGGGTGGCGCTGCCGGCGTGCGGGGTCATCCGGGAAGTCTAGCCCGGCCCGTCGTCGCGTCGCCACTGGCGGGCCGGCGACGGCCCGCCGCGGGCGGCGTCAGCGCCCGGGCGGCCCGAAGCGCGGGCACAGCACCAACGTGCCGGCCAGCATGTCGTGCAGTGCCTGGCGCCGCGCCGTGAACGGCTGGATCAGGTAGCCGATGAGGAAGATGAGCGCCGAGAGCAGCGACGCGAAGTACCGGCCGGTGGCGCGCGCGAACGAGATGCGGCGCCCATCCAGGTCGGTGATCCTCAAGCCCAGCGCCATCATCCCGAGCGTCGCCTGCCGCTCGGAGCTGTGCATCCAGGCGAAGTAGCCCCACGTCAGCACCAGCGTGGCCAGATTGAGCAGCAGGCCCGCGCCGATCAGCGATCCCATCTGGGCGGGATCGAACGAGCTGACGTCGCGCATGCGGAACGCCCACGGCAACCCGACCGCGAGCTTGGCCGGCAGCGTCACGACGTAGATCAGCATGCTGTCGATCACGAGCGCCCAGAACCGCCGCCAGAATCCGCCGTAGGTGTTGACCATCGCCGGCGCGGCGGCCGGCGGGCCTCCCGGCGCGGGCGCGCCCCACGCCGGAGCGGGCGGGGTGGCGGCCGGCGACTGCGGGGGCATGGCGCCGGGCGGGGCGTACGCCGGCGGCGTCTCGTGCGCCGCGGAGGGCGGCGCGGCCGGATACGGCGCATGCGGCGCGGCCGCCGTCGCCGGCATCGCCGCACCGCACCTCGGGCAGAACGCGGCGCCCTCGGGGACCGCGGAACCGCAGCGTGGACAGAACATCGGCGGCCCTCCTCCTCGCTCGGGTGGGATCAGCCCCGGAACTGCGCCAGCTCGGCCAGCTTCTCCGCCGCCGCGCCCGAATCGAGCGCCTGCGCGGCGCAGGTCATGCCCTCCTTCAGCTCCTTCGCCACGCCGGCCACGACCAGCGCGGCACCGGCGTTCAGCACCACGATGTCGCGCGGCGCGCCGGGCTCGCCGCGGAAGATGGCGCGCGTGCGCTCGGCGTTGGCGGCGGCGTCGCCGCCCAGGATGCGCGTGCGGTCCTCGTGCGCGACGCCGAACGCGCGCGGGTCCACCTCGAACTCGCGGATGCGCCCCTCCGCCAGCTCGGCCACGTGCGTCGGGGCGAACAGCGACATCTCGTCCAGCCCGTCGCGGCCGTGCACCACCCACGCGCGCTCGCTGCCGAGCTGCTGCAGCACCTCGGCCACCGGGCGCACCAGCGTGTCGGCGAACACGCCCAGCAGCTGGCGCGTGGCGCCGGCGGGATTGGTGAGCGGCCCCAGCACGTTGAACACCGTGCGCACGCCGATCTCGCGGCGCGGGCCGGCGGCGTGGTGCAGCGCGGCGTGGTAGTTGGGCGCGAACAGGAACGTGATGCCGAGCAGGTCGAGCGAGCGGCCGGCGCTCTCGGGCGTGAGATCGATGCGCACGCCCAGCGCCTCGAGCACGTCGGCGCCGCCGGTGCGGCCCGACATCGCGCGGTTGCCGTGCTTGGCCACCGCCACGCCGCACGCGGCCACCAGGATCGCGACCGTGGTCGAGATGTTGAACGTGCCCGCGCTGTCGCCGCCCGTTCCGCACGTGTCGAGCAGCGGCCGGCGGTGGGTGCGGATCGGCGGCACGCGCGCGCGCATCGCCTGCGCCATGCCGGCGATCTCGTCGGGACTCTCGCCCTTCATGCGCATCGCCACCGCGAACGCGGCGATCTGGGCGGGCGTCGCCTCCCCCGCCAGGATCTGCTCCATCGCGGCCTCGGCCAGCTCGCGCGTCAGCGGCTCGTGCGCCACGGCGCGCGCGATCGCGGTCGGGATCACGGCGCCACGCTCCGCTGCTGCCGGCACAGCGTGAGGAAGTTCTCCATCAGCCGCATGCCCGATTTCGTCAGCACCGACTCGGGATGGAACTGCACGCCCCACGTGTCGTGCTCGCGGTGCTTCAGGCCCATGATCTCGTTCTCGGGCGTCCACGCCACGACGTCGAGCGACGGGGGCAGGCTGTCGCGCTCGACGATCAGCGAGTGGTAGCGCGTGGCCTCGAACGGGTTGTCGAGCCCGGCGAACAGCCCCTTGCCGCGGTGCAGGATCGGGCTGGTCTTGCCGTGCATCAGCCGCGCGGCGCGCACCACGCGCCCGCCGTACACCTCGCCCAGCGCCTGGTGCCCCAGGCACACGCCCAGCACCGGCACCCGGCCCGCGAACGCGCGGATCACGTCCTCGCTGATGCCGGCGTCGCGCGGCTCGCCCGGCCCGGGCGAGATCACGATTCCCTCGAGCGGCTGCTGCGCGAGCTCGGACACGGAAATCGCGTCGTTGCGCCACACCCTGGGCTCGGCGCCCAGCGTGCCCAGGTACTGCACCAGGTTGAACGTGAACGAGTCGTAGTTGTCGATCACCGCGATCATGCCAGGCCCCGCTCCGCGCGCTGAACCGCCAGCCACAGCGCCCGGCCCTTGTTCAGCGTCTCCTGCCACTCCCCTTCGGGATCGGAGTCCGCAACGATGCCGGCGCCCACGCCCCACCATGCGCGACCGCCCGCGAACACCAGCGTGCGGATCGCGATGCACAGGTCCAGGTTGCCATGATAGTCGAAGTGGCCGACCGCGCCCGCATACACGCCGCGCCGCACGCCCTCCAGCTCGTCGATGATCTCCATCGCGCGCACCTTGGGCGCGCCCGACACGGTGCCGGCCGGGAAGCACGCGCGCACCACGTCGAGCGGCTTCAGGCCCGGTCGCGCGCGACCGCGCACGTTGGACACCAGGTGCATCACCTGCGAGTAGCGCTCGACCGTCATGTACTCGTTGGTCTCGACGGTGCCGAACTCGGCCACGCGCCCGACGTCGTTGCGGCCGAGGTCCACCAGCATCACGTGCTCGGCGCGCTCCTTGTCGCTGGCGCGCAGCTCCTGCTCCAGCCGCTGGTCCTCGTCGGCGGTGCGGCCGCGCGGGCGCGTGCCGGCGATCGGGCGCACCTCGACCGTGCTGTCGGTGCGCCGCACCAGCGCCTCGGGCGACGACCCCACCAGGCTCATGTCGCCGAGCTGCAGGAAGTACATGTAGGGCGAGGGATTGGTGACGCGCAGCGCGCGGTAGTGCTCGAACGCCGGCTGCCGCACCGGTGCGCTCATGCGGTGCGCCAGCACCACCTGGAAGATGTCGCCGGCGCGGATGTGCTCCTGCGCGCGGCGCACGGCGTCCATGAACGCTTCGCGCGCGACCGAGGATTCGGGCTCGGCGGGCGGCTCGCCGCCCGGGGCCTCCGTCCACGCCAGCGGCGCGCGATGGCGCGCCACCTCGGCCTCGAGCCGCGCCACCGCCGCCTGCCACGCCGCGTCGGGATCGTCGCCGCCGCGCGCGTGCGTCACCACCTTCAGCGTGTGCGTCAGGTTGTCGAACACGCTCACCACGTCGCCGAACAGGAACACGGCGTCCGGCAGCTCGAGATCGTCGGGATGGCGCGCCGGCACGCGTTCGAACCAGCGCACCGCGTCGTAGCCCAGGTAGCCGACCGCGCCGCCGCAGAACCGCGGCAGCCCGGGCAGCGGCACCGCCTGGTGCTCGGCCAGCAGCCGCGCCAGCGCCTGCTCGGGGTCGCCCGGGAGCGGCGTGACGCGCTCGCCCTCGTGCAGCTCGGCCCGGCCGCCGCGTGCCACGAACACCTTGGACGGCCGGCTGCCGAGGATCGAGTAGCGCCCCCACTTCTCGCCGCCCTCCACGCTCTCGAGCAGGAATCCGTACGGGCCCGAGTGGATCTTGCGGAACGCCGACACCGGCGTGTCGTGATCGGCGAACACCTCGCGGTAGACGGGCACGAGCCGTCCGCCCGCGGCCAGCGTGCGGAACTCCTCGCGCGTCGGCACCACGGCCGCGGGGCGCGGCGCGCCGCCACCGGTGCCCGGGGCGCGGTCGCGGGCCACGGTCTACTCGCCCGCGGCGGGCGCCGCGAGCAGCTCGCGGGCCTGCCGGCGCGTGGTGTCGGTGATGCGGTCGCCGGCCAGCATGCGCGCCAGCTCCTCGATCCGCTCGCGCCGGTCGAGCGCGTCGATGCGCGCGACGGTGCGGCCGCCCTGGACGTGCTTGGTGACGCGCAGGTGGTGCTCGGCGAGGGCGGCGATCATGGGCAGGTGGGTCACGCAGACGATCTGGCGGTGCCGTGACAGGCCCCGGAGCCGCTCTCCGACCGCCTGCGCCACCGCACCGCCGATCCCCGAATCTACTTCGTCGAAAACCAGCAGGTCAACGGGATCGCGCCGGTCGAGCGCGCACTTCAACGCCAGCATCACGCGCGACAGCTCGCCGCCCGATGCGATCTTCGCCAGCGCCCGGGCGGGCTCGCCCGGATTGGGGGCGAACCGGATCCCGACCTCGTCCATGCCGTGCGCCGCGAGTGCGGCCTCGTCGCTCGTCACCTCGAGATCGAGCCGCGCGTGCGGGAAGCCGAGCGGCTTGAGCTCGCGCGTGAGCGTGGCCGACCAGCGCCGGCCGAGCGCCACGCGCTCGCGCGACAGCGCG
>DASSIN010000132.1:0-17379 GCA_035691845.1 Candidatus Eiseniibacteriota bacterium
CTCGACGCTGGCGTGGCGCGCGAGCCAGCCGAACGCCGGCGGCAGCAGCGGTACGCCGCGCGTCACCATCACGTTGAGCACGAACGCCAGCGCCGCGCCCGTGCCGAGCACGCTCCACCACCGCCGCGCGGGCCGCGGGGCGCCGAGCCACACGTCGACCAGCGCCGCGGCCGCCGCACACGCCAGCGCGGTGTCGAGCCGCGCGGCCACCAGCGCGCCGGCCAGCGCTCCGAGCAGGATCGGCGCCGCGTGCCGCGCGGTCATGGCCGCGCCACGACCGGCTGCGATGCCGCCATGAGCGCGGCCACGCGCTCGGCGATCTGCACCGCGTTCAGCGCCGCGCCCTTGCGCAGGTTGTCGGACGCCACGAAGAACTCGAGCCCGTGCGGATCGGTCAGATCGGCGCGCGCGCGGCCCACCAGCACCGGATCGCCGCCCGCGGCCGCGAGTGCCGTGGGATAGCGGTCGGCCGCCGGATCGTCCACCAGCATCAGCCCCGGGAACGCGCGCCACGACGCGCGCGCCTCGTCGGGGCCGAGCGGGCGGTCGAAGCGCGCGTTGACGGCCACGCAGTGGCCGACGCGCACCGGCACGCGCGTGGCCGTGGCGGTGACGGGCAGCTCCGGCAGGTCCAGGATCTTGCGCGTCTCGCGCACCATCTTCATCTCTTCGCGCGTGTAGCCGTTCGGCTCGAAGCTGCCGATCGCCGGCACCACGTTCCATGCGAACGGCGGCAGCCCGCCGGCGCGCGCCGGCGGCGTTCCGTCCAGCCCCATGCGCACGCCGCGCTCCAGCTCGTCCAGCGCCGCGGCGCCCGCGCCCGACACCGACTGCAGCGTGGTGACCGCCACGCGCGTGAGCCTGGCCGCGCGCGCCAGCGGCGCCAGCGCCAGCACGAACGCCGCGGTCGAGCAATTGGGATTGGCGATCAGCGTCACGCCCGGGCGCACGCGGTCGCCGTTGATCTCGGGCACCACCAGCGGCACGTCGTCCAGGTCGCGGTGGGCGCTGCTCAGGTCCACCACCACCGCGCCCGCCGCGCGGGCGACCGGCGCCCACGCCAGCGCCAGCGGGTTCTGCACCGCGAGCAGCACGATCGCGAGGCCGTCGAACGAAGAGGCGGTGGTGGGCTCGACCGCCACGGATTGCCCGCGGAACGCGAGCGTTCGGCCCGCGGCCCGGTCGCTGGCCAGCAGGCGCGGCGCGTCGCACGGAAAGCCGCGCTGTTCCAGGATGGCGAGCGTGGCGCGACCGACGAGCCCGGTGGCGCCGAGGATGCCGATGCGAAGGTTCAAGAATCTCCCGAGTCGACTCTCAGTGCGGCTTCACGGAACCGTCTGTCCGAGATTCCTCAGGACGTCGCGTGGCGCACAACGTACCGGGCGCGCGCCCGTCGCGTCAACGCGCGGCGGGCGCGTCACGGCACGACGGCGGCGTGGCGGCGCGCGAACGCCAGCAACAGCAACAGCCCGCTCGCGATCAGCGCCGCGACCCCGGGCCAGTCGCCGAGCCGCGTGTAGGGCGTCGGCCGCCCGCGTGGCGGCAGCGGATGCACGAGCACGCCGGCGCGGAACACCGGCAGCCGCGCCGTCACGCGTCCGGCGGAATCCACGATCTCGGTGATGCCGGTGTTGGCGCAGCGCGCCAGCGGCACGTGGTTCTCGACCGCGCGGAACTGCGCCATGGCGGCGTGCTGGGGCAGCGCCGGCCCGTTTCCGAACCACTCGTCGTTGGTGATGTTGACGAGCCACTGCGCCCCGGCGCGCACGCTCTCGCGCGACAGGTCGGGGAAGATGGACTCGAAGCAGATCAGGCACGCGAACGGCCCGAGCCCGGGGACCGGGAACAGCACGGCCTCGGGGCCGGGCGTCCACTCCGCCTGGCCGAGGTCGACCTTGGCGAGCCCCGGCAGCAGCCACTCGAACGGCATCCGCTCGCCGAACGGCACCAGATGGCGCTTGCCGTAGATCCGACCCATGCTGCCGTCGGGGGCGAACACGCCCGCGGCGTTGTAGTGGTGCATCACGCCGGCCGAATCGAATGCGTAGTCGGCGAATCCGCTGAACACCGGCACACCGGTGCGCGACGCCAGCTCCACCACCACGATCGCCTGGTCGATCTGCTTGCGCAGGTAGCTGCCGGTCGCGGTCTCGGGCCAGATCGCGATCGCCGGCTTCGGCCGCAGCGTGTCGCCGGCGACGGTGAGCGACACGAACCGCGCCAGGATCTCGGCCTGATGGTTGCCCGTCCACTTCATCTCGCTGCCGATGTCGCCCTGGACGAGCGCGATCGCCGGCCGCGCGGGATCGGACTTGGGCGTCGCCTTCAATGCCGCGCCGCCCCAGCTCCACGCGAACCCGAGCGCCAGCGCGGCGCCCAGCAGCGCGCGCCCGCGCGCGCGCCCGGCCAGCGCCCGCCACACGAGCGCGTTGACCACCAGCACCCACGCGGTGACGAGCGAGACACTGCCCAGGCTCGCGAGCTGCAGCACGCGCGGGTGGGCGTGCAGCGCGTAGCCCGGCTGGAACCACGGGAACCCGAGTTCGCCCGAGCCCCGCACCTCCTCCACCGCCAGGAACACGCACGGGAACGCGAACGCGAGCGCGGCCGGGCCGCGCCGGACGACGAATCCCGCGATCAGCGCGGCCAGCGCGGGGAACACCGCCAGGTACGCGGCCGCGGCCACCCACGCCGGGTACTTGAGCCACGGCACCGTGATCGCCACCGGCGACAGCTGCGCCACCCAGTGCATGCCGACCAGGAACCACGCGAACCCGAACGTCCACCCCGCCACCAGGAATCCTCGCAGCGGGCGTCGCGCGGCGCGGCCTACGTGGTCGAGCGCCACCAGCAGCGGCACGAACGCCACCAGCGCCAGCAGCGCCACCGACTCCCACAGGAACGCGGCGCCGAGCAGCACGCCGGCGAGCGCGGCCAGCGCGAGCGCGCGCCGCCCGGCCGGGCTAGGCGAGCCGAACCTCCCGACCCTGGTCGGCGGAGCGGTACACGGCGTCCATCAGCTCCATCACCGGCAGGATCTCGTCGGCGCTGCCCATCGGCTTCTGGCCCCTGCGCAGCGATTCGGCGAAGTGGGCGACCTGCGCCTCCATCGAGTGCTTGTACTGATGGCGCGCGGTCTCCATGGCGGGCGTCACGTTGACGAGGTTGCCGTGCATGCCCTTGTGCACGCGCAGCGGGTTCAGCAGCGCCGCGCCGCCGGAGCCGAACAGGTTGAGGTACGCGAAATCCTTCTCCATCAGCAGGCCCCAGGTCAGCTCCAGCGTCAGCGTCGCGCCCGACCCCAGCCGCAGGAACGCGGTGGCCGAGTCCTCGACCTCGCCCTTGCGCGAGCGATGCAGGCTGGCGGTCACCGACTCCACCTTGGGCCCGCCCAGGATCCACAGCGCCTGGTCGAGCATCTGGAACCCGAGGTCCAGCACCACGCCGCCGCCCGACTCGCGCTTCTGGCGCCGCCATTCGTCCGAATCCCACTCCGTGCGCTGGCGCAGCCAGCCCGCCTTGGCGAAGAAGATCTCGCCCAGGTCGCCCTTGTCCACGAACTTGCGCAGCAGCTGCGCGTCGGGGCGGAAGCGGTGCTGCACCGCGCACATCAGCACGCGGTCCGCCTTCTTCGCCGCGCGCACCATGGCCGCGGCCTCGTCGGCGCTGCGCGCCAGCGGCCGCTCGCACAACACGTCCTTGCCCGCCTCCACCGCGGCAATCGCCATCGGCGAATGCAGGAAGTTGGGCGTGCAGATGTCCACGGCGTCCACGTCGTCGTCGGACAGCAGCTCTTCGAAGCGCCCGTACACCTTGGGCACGCCGAACTTCTGCGCGACGCGCGCGGTCTTCTCGGGATCGCGGTCGCACAGCGCCACGATCTCGACGTCCTCGGTGTGCTTCAGCGCCGGAATGTGGTTGATCTGGGCCGCGGCGCCGACGCCGACGAGCCCGATGCGAAGCGTCTTGCGGGCCACGCGCGCCCTCCGGAGGGTGATGGACGACGACGGAACCGGCGCACTCTATCGGCCGCGGGGCGATTCGGCAACGACCGGTGGCAACTCCCCCGGCTCGCCCGCCGCCAGCTCGGGCGCGAGCCCGCGCGCCTCGGCGGCCGTGAGCCCGAACCGCCGCAGCTTCTTCAGCAACCCCTGGCGCGAGAGCCCGAGCGAGCGCGCCGCCTGCGACTTGTTGCCGCGCGTGCGGGCCAGCGCCTCCCGGAGGCGGGCCTCCTCGAGCCGGCGCGTCTCGGCGTGCAGCCCGACGTCGCGCACGCCGGCCGGCGCCCCGAGCCCGGGCGACGCCGGCCAGTCGGCCGCCGTCACCGCGCCCCGCGCGCCGGCCACGTGCACCGCGTAGGCGCAGCCGTTCGCCAGCTCCCGCACGTTGCCGGGCCAGCCGTGGGCGAGCAGCCGCCGCGCCAGCTCGGGATCGAGCCCGGGCGCCGGGCCGCCGTGGCGCGCGGCCGCGTGCGCCAGGAAGTGTCGCGCCAGCAGCAGCACGTCGTCGCCGCGCGCGCGCAGCGGCGGAAGCGGCAGCGTGACGGCGTTCAGCCGGAACACGAGATCGGCGCGGAAGGCGCCGCCGCGCGCGGCTTCGTCCACGCGCCGATGGGTGGCGGTGACGAGCCGCACGTCCACCGGCACCACCCGCGTCTCGCCCACACGCCGCACCTCGCCCTCCTGCAGCACGCGCAGCAGCTTCATCTGCAGCAGCGCGCTGGCGTCGCCGATCTCGTCCAGGAACAGCGTACCGTGGTGCGCGGCCTCGAACAGCCCCTGACGGTGCGACACGGCGCCGGTGAACGCGCCGCGCCGATGCCCGAACAGCTCGCTCTCGATCAGGGTGTCGGGCGTGGCGCCGCAGTTGTGGGCAACGAACGCGCCGCCGGCGCGCGGCGACAGCCGGTGCAGCGCCCGCGCCACCAGCTCCTTGCCGGTGCCGGTCTCGCCCAGCAGCAGCACCGGCAGCTCGGAGCGGGCGATCCGCGGCAGCGCGTCGCGCACCGCCCGCCACGCAAGCGACTCGCCGATCAGCCCGAGATCGCGGGCGTCCTCCGGACCGGGCGGGGGAAGTGCGGGGGCGGTGCGGGGCGCGTTCCGATCGCGTCGATCCACGTTGACCATTCCCTGCTCGACCCTGCGCGCGCCGTCACGCGCGCTCCGCATCTGTCCAGTTCACGCCGCCGGCGTCCGCCGTCACGACGCCGATCGGGGTCACCCGCTCGCCCGCGCCCGCCAGCCGGCGCGCGATCTCCGCCGCGTCGCCGGCGTCCACCACCGCCACCATCCCGATCCCGAGATTGAGCGCCGCGCGAGCGTCCTCCTCGGGCACGCCGCCCGCCGCGATCAGCCACCGGAACACGGCCGGCCGCGCCCACGCGCCCGCGTCGAGCCGCGCCCCGAGCCCATCCGGCACCACGCGCGCCAGGTTGCCGGCGATGCCGCCACCGGTGACGTGGGCGAGCGCGTGCACGCGCGGCAGCAGCGGCGCGAGCGCGGGTCCGTACCAGCGGTGCGGCGCGAGCAGCGCCTCGCCGACGCTCTCCCCCGACCCGCCCGGCAGCGGCGCGTCGAGAGACAGCCCGGAGCGCGAAAGCACGCGGCGCGCCAGCGAGAACCCGTTGGTGTGGAGACCGTCGCTCGCGAGTCCCAGGATCGCGTCGCCGTCACGCACCCGCGAGCCGTCCAGCAGCTCGCCCTCGGCCACCTCGCCGATCATGCAGCCGGCCACGTCCACCACGCCCGGCAGGTAGGTGTCCGGCATCTCGGCCGTCTCGCCGCCCAGCAGCACCGCGCCCACCGCGCGGCACGCGCGTGCCAGGCCGTCCACCACCGCCTCGACCACCTCGGGATCGAGCTTCGCCATCGCCACGTAGTCGAGCAGCGCGAGCGGACGGCCGCCGTGCACGAGCAGGTCGTCGGCGCCGTGGTAGACGACGTCGGCCGCCGCGTCCGCCACGCGCCCGGCCGCGAGCGCCAGGTGCAGCTTGGTGCCGACGCCGTCGAGCGTGGCGGCCAGCAGCCGCCCGGGGCCCGGGCCGCGCATCACGCCGGCGAATCCACCCGAGATCGGGCGCACCGCCGGCGTCCAGGTGCCGCGCACGAGCGCTCCCAGCCGGCGCTTGAGCGCGTCCGAGCGCGCGATGTCGACGCCGGCGTCGCGGTAGCGCACGCGCGGATTCTACCCCTGCGCCTGGCGGGCCAGCTTCAGCGTGCGCAGATCCTCGCTGCTCGGGCTCGGCACCAGCGGCCACGCGCCGGCGGTGTGCATGTCCACGATGCACCGCACCACCGATGCGTCGAACTGGGTGCCCGCGCCTTTCTCCAGCTCGCGCAGCGCCACCTGCACCGACAGCGCGCGGCGGTAGGGGCGGTCCGAGGTCATCGCGTCGAACGCGTCGGACACGTTCAGGATGCGCGCGCCGATCGGGATGTCGTCGCCCTTCAGCCCCAGCGGATAGCCCTGGCCGTCCGGGCGCTCGTGGTGCGTGCGCACGATCTCCGCCGCGCGCTTGAGCGAGCGCACCTTGGCCACGATGCGCGCGCCCTCGCCCGGATGCTGCTGCAGCGTGCGCTGCTCCTCGTACGACAGCGACCCCGGCTTCTGCAGGATGTACTGGTGCTGCGGCCCGATCTTGCCCAGGTCGTGCACCAGCGCGGCGTACTCGATCTCCTCCACGTCACGCTCCGGCAGCCGCATGCCGCGCGCCAGACGCAGCGCGTACTGCGACACCCGGTGCGAGTGGTGGCGCGTGTAGGGATCCACCTCCTCCAGCACCTCGGACAGCGCGCGCACGAAGTCCTTCAGGTCCGAGCGGATCTCCATGTACAGCCCGAACGAGTGGCGCGCGACCAGGAACGGGATCGCGAACAGCGCCAGCCCCCACGGGCCCGCCGCCGACCACGTCAGCGCGGCGAGCGCGCCGAGCGCCACGAACGACAGGTGGTGCAGGATGCCGGCGAGGAAATTGCGCTGCCAGATGCGCCACGGGCTCGGGCCCTGGGTGAGCCCGATCACCGTGGACACGAACGCCGAGTTGCACAGGAAGTAGGTGCCACCGCACGCCAGCAACGGGGCGAGATCGCGCGGGAACGCCAGCCGGCCCACGTGCCCGCCGGCGAGCAGGAACGCCTCGCCCGCGGTGAACGCGGTGATGGCGAAGATCGCCATGTTGTGGAGGATGCGCACGGCCGGCTTGCGTTGCAGGGCCTGCACCACCGCGGTGCTCGCCACGTCCAGCAGCGCGGTCGGCAGGGGCCCGAGCAGCACCAGGCAGGCCAGGTCCATCACCGCGCTGGCGGTGGCGTAGCCGCCGCTCGGGAGCATCACCGGGCTCGCTTCGCTGGCCACCATCAGCGCCAGCACCACCACGAGCGCCACCGGGTTCGGCGTGAAGCCGTGTCCCAGGCTGGCCGCGAACCACGCGACCGCGCCACCCACCACCGCGGCGTAGTACAGGCGGAACGCGCGCGGGTGCCGCATCCTGCCGTCGTTCATGCGTCCCTGCACGGCCCCCGAGGGGCAAGAGCGTGAGACCGACGTTTCCGGGGGAGCGCGGTCAAGCTACTGCAACCGGCGACCTTACCAGCCCGCGCGGCCGAAGAAGCTCACAAATTCGAGAATGAGGTCCACGAAGCCCACCTCCTTTTTCGAAGACTGTTCTCTGCGGGATGGTCCCGTCAGGTGGCTTCGCTTCGCTGCTGTGCTCGAAACGCTCCGCTTCACGCTCCTCGGAAAGGGGTCGGTCTCAACACGTACTCGATCGGCTGCTTCGTCTTCAGGCCGCCCACCACGCGGTTCAATGCCGACAGCGTGGCCAGCACCACCGCCTGCTGTGCGTCCTGCTCAACGGTGCAACAGCCCACGAGATTCTTCTCCTGGCGGTGGGCGAGCAGTGTCAGCGCGCTCACCACCACGTCCTTGCGCCCGAGGTGCACGCTCTGCACGTCGTCCACCGTGAGCGCCACGTCGTCTTCCAGATACTGCTGCACGGCGGTCAGCGTCGCCTGCGCCACCAGCCAGTGCGCGCCGTCGCGCGTGCTCCAACCCGACGCGTTGCCCATCCGGCTCACGCCTTTCCAGCGCAACTCCACCTGCGCCTGGGCGCGCGTTCCCATCACCAGCAGGTTGACGCTGCCGAACCGGATCCTGCCGTCGTCGGCCGGTTCGCGCGCCGGCGTCACGTGCACGTCCGGCGCGGACACCGGGGCGCGCGCCGTGCCGTTCCGCACCGGCGGAGGCCCGTGTGTGCCGTTCGCCGTGGCGACGAACGCCACCGACACCACCTTGTGATCGAGGCTGCGATGCAGCCTCGTCTGGAACAGGGTCTGCACGTCGCGCACGATGTGCTTCGCGGGTCGCTCCGAGGAACTCTCGATGTGCAGCTCGCGAATCGCGTCACCGTCCGCGACGATCTTCACGCTGTCCACGTCCCGGAGCGAGCGGACCACAGCCTCCGCTTCGGCGATCCAGGAGCGCGGCGAATTCGGTACCGACATCCGTGTCGACTCCACAGTCGCAGGCCTCCTTTCCCACATGACTGCAGACGGGCGGCATCCTAGCACAGGTCGAAAACCGCTGCCTATCGAGTTGTGGGAACCGGTGTTGCGCGCCCGGGAGGCTGGCAACGGTGGGCTCAGAACAGCGGGTCGAGCTCGAAGTGGATCATGCGGTGCAGGGTCGCCGCGCGGCTCATGATCTCTTCGCGGCCGGTGCCGGCCAGGCGGCGCGGCGAGAAGTCCTCGATCGCGATCGACGCCATCGTCGTGCCGCACACGAGCGCCTGCTGCAGGGCGTCGGGGTCGCGCCGGCCGCAGCGCGCCAACCAGCCGATGAACCCGCCCGCGAACGAGTCGCCGGCGCCGGTGGGGTCGCGCAGCGCCTCGACCGGGAACGCCGGGGTGACGAACCGCGCGTCGCGCGACTGGTACAGCGCGCCGTGCTCGCCCTTCTTGATGATCACCGAGCGCGCCCCCTGCTCCAGCAGCCGGTCCGCCGCACGCACCAGCAGCGTCTCGCCCGCCAGCGCGCGCGCCTCCTCCTCGTTCAGCAACGCCACGTCCACGCGCCGCAGCACTTCCAGCACGGTCTCCGGCTTGCGCGCGATCCAGTAGTTCATCGTGTCCGACAACGTGAGCGCGGGCGCATTCATCTGCGACAGCACCTCGAGCTGCAGGTCGGGATCGATGTTGGCGAGGAACACGAACGGGCTCGCGCGGTGCGTGCCGTCGAGCCGCGGGTGGAACGTGGAGAACACGTTGAGCTGGGTCTCGAGCGTGTGCGCGTGTCCCAGCTCGGCGGTGTATTCGCCGCGCCAGCGGAACGTGCGGCCGGGCGCGGTCTCGAGGCCGGACAGATCCACGCCGTGCGCCTGGAACAGGCTGCGATGCTCGTGCGGGAAGTCTTCGCCCACCACCGCCACCACGCGCACCGGCGCGAAGTGCGATGCCGACAGCGCGAAGTACGAGGCCGAGCCACCCAGCGCCTCGGCGGCGGCGCCATACGGGGTCTTGATGGTGTCGAGCGCGACCGAGCCCACCACCAGGATGTCGGCCGGGCGCGCGCCGCTCACGCTTCCACCTCGGCGGCGCGCTCCATGCGCTCGGGCGCGCTCACGCCCAGCAGCGCGAGCCCGTTGGCGAGCACCTGGCGGGCCGCCTCGGCGATCGCCAGCCGCCCGCGCGAGCGCTCCACGTCGTCGCCCACCACGCGGCAGGCGTGATAGAAGCGGTGGAACGTGGCGGCCGTGTCCACCAGGTAGGTCGGGATGCGGTGCGGCTCGTGCGCGGCGGCGGCGCCGCGCACCACTTCCGGAAACGTGGCCAGCGTGCGCACCAGCGCCACCTCCTCGGCCGCGTCCAGCCGCACGCGCGCCGGATGCGCCTCCAGCCCGCGCTCGCGCGCGAACCGCAGGATCGAAGCGATGCGCGCGTGCGCGTACTGCACGTAGTAGGCCGGGTTCTCGTCGTTCTGCCGGCGCGCGAGATCGAGATCGAAATCGAGGTGCGCGCTGGTCGAGCGCACCAGGAACAGGAACTTGGCGCAGTCGGCGCCGATGTCGTCCATCAGGTCGCGCAGCGTCACGAACTCGCCCGCGCGCTTGCTCATCTTGACCGGTTGGCCGCCCGACTTCAGGTTCACCTGCTGCACGATGATGACGTCGAAGAACTCGGCCGGCAGCCCGAGCGCGGCCAGCGCCGCGCGCATGCGCGGGATGTAGCCGTGGTGATCGGGGCCCCACAGATCGATCGCGTGGCGGAAGCCGCGCGCCGCCTTGTCGCGGTGGTATGCGATGTCCGGCAGCAGGTAGGTGGGCCGCCCGTCGCTGCGCACCACCACGCGGTCCTTGTCGTCGCCGAACGCGCTCGTGCGCAGGAACGTGGCGAGGCCGGCCGGCGCCGCGCCCTCCGCGGCCGCGTGCGCCGCGTCGTCGGCCTCGGCCTCGGCACCTTCCGCCGCCTCGGCGCGGTACAGCACGCCGCGCTGCTCGAGCTCGTCCAGCGTGGCGTTGACCGCACCCGAGCGGTGCAGCTCGGATTCGCGGAACCAGCGTGCGAACGATGCGCCGTAGTCGGCCAGGTCGCGCTGCTGCCAGGCCAGCATGCGCGCCAGCGCCTGCTCCTGGAACCACGCGAGGCCGCCGTCGGCCGCGCCCAGCGCGGCGCGCGCCTCGCGCTCCGGCAGCTCGCGCGCCAGCTCGACCAGGTAGCCGCCGACGTAGCCGCCTTCGGGGAGCTCCGCCGTCGCGCCGGTCCGCTCCAGGAACCGCGCGCGCAGCGACAGCCCGAGCAGGTCCACCTGCCGGCCGGTGTCGTTGACGTAGAACTCGCCCACCGCGTCGTGACCCGTTGCGGCCAGCAGCCGCACCAGCGTGGCGCCCACCGCGGCGGCGCGCGCGCTCACCACGTTGAGCGGCCCGGTCGGATTGGCGCTCACGTACTCGATCAGCACGCGCGTGCCGGCGCCGCCGGTCGAGCGCCCGAACGCTCCGGCCTCGCGCATGATGCGGCCCGGCAGCGCGGCCAGGAACTCCGGCGCGTAGCGCAGGTTCAGGAACCCGGGGCCCGCCACCTCGACCGACGCGAACGGCGAGCCCGCGCGCGGGAACGCGGCGGCCAGCGCCTCGGCGATCGCGCGCGGCGGGCGGCCGGCCGGCTTGGCGAGCGCCAGCGCCACGTTCGTGGTCCAGTCACCGTGCGCGCGCTCGCGCGGGATCGCCCACTCCACGCGCACGTCGCGCGCGGCGTCGGCGAGCCCCGTCGCCCACAGCGCCGCGTCGAGGCCGGCGTTCAGCTCATTCCAGACCAAGGTCCACCGTCCGCGCGTCACCCCACAGCCGGTCGAGCATGTAGTAGGTGCGGGTCTTCTCGTGGAACACGTGCACCACGAACTCGACGTAGTCGAGCAGCACCCAGCGCCGGCTCTCCAGCCCCTCGACGTGCCACGGCCGCGCGCCCTCGGCGCGCAGCGTCTGCTCCACGTGCTCGGCGATCGCCTTGACCTGCACGTCGCTCGAGCCCGAGCAGATCAGGAAGTAGTCGGCCACCGCGTCCAGGTCGCGCAGATCGAGCGCCACCAGATCGTGGGCCTTCTTGTCGGCGGCGGCGCGCGCCGCGAGGCGCAGCAGCGCCAGCGCCTGCGGGGCCGTGGTGCGGGGCCGTGACGTCACGAACGCTTCCCGGACGACCCGCGGATCAGTGATCCCGCCGCACGGCGTAGTCGATGGCGCGGTCCAGCGCCCGCCGGGCGGCGTGCACGCCGCGGTGCGCGGCGCCGTTGACGGCGCCGTCCAGCAGCGCGCGGGCCTCGCCCGCCAGCACCTCGGCGCGAGCGCGCGCGTATGCGAACCCGCCGGCGCGCTCGATCAGCCCGGTCAGCTCGGCCCATTGCGCCGGCGTCCACTTGCGGCGCCCGACCAGGCGCTCGAGCTTGCGCCGGTCGGCGGCCGTCGCCTGCCGGAGCGCGGCGATCAGCGGCAGCGTCACCTTGCCCTCGGCCAGATCGCAGCCCACCGGCTTGCCGGTGACCTCGGCCTCGGACAGGTAGTCGAACAGGTCGTCCACGATCTGGAACGCGAGCCCCACCGTCTCGCCGAACCGCCGGTAGCGCTCGCGCACCTTCTGCTGACGCGCGCCGCCGTCCAGCCCGGCGCCGATCTCGGTGGCGGCGCCGATCAGGGATGCGGTCTTGGCCCGGATCAGCTCCTCGTACTGCGCCTCGGTCACGCCCAGGTCCCACGCGTACTGGAATTCCAGCGCCTCGCCGCACGACATCTCGCTCACCACGCGCGCCAGGATCTCCATCGCCAGGTCGTGCTTGTTGCGCACCAGGATCGTCATCGCCTGGGCGTACAGGTAGTCGCCCATGATGATCGCCATCTCGTCGGTCCACAGGCCGTTCACGGTGGGCAGCCCGCGGCGCAGGTCGCTCTTGTCCACCGAGTCGTCGTGGATGAGCGCGGCGGCGTGCACCATCTCGATCGCGGTCGCGCACTGCACGGCGCTCGCGCCGAGCGGCGCGCGCAGCCGGGCGACCAGCAGCAGCAGCGTGGGACGGAACTTCTTCCCGCGCGTGGCGAGCACGTGCCCGCCCACCTGGTCGAGAATGGGAATCGAGGTGCGGAACGCGTCGCGGAGCTGCGTGTTGACCTGCTCCAGCTCGCGTCGCACCGGCTTCTGCACGGCGACGATCGACATGGTGAGCCCGGTTGGGGTTCGACGCGAATCCCGCGCGGCCGATCACACCTGCCCCGCGCGGCCCGCAGCCCTCCGGCCGAAGCGCGGCCATCCGCGACCGCCCTGGCGGGCGGAACGATGTCCCGCGCGATGCGAGCGGCGCGCAGAATACGGGCCGCGTCGCGGAAACGTCAAGCCGGGTCGTGCCCGGACGCGCGCGCCGCGAGGCGCGCGAGCAGGTGCTCGCGCGTGTTCGCGGCCGGATCCTCGGTCACCTCCTCGAGCAACGCGGACAGCATCTCGCCCACGCGCGGCCCGGGCGGCAGCCCGAGCACGCGCATCACGTCGCGGCCGTCCACGGCCAGGTCGCGCAGCGAGCGCGCGTGCGTGGCGGCCCGGACGCGCGCGATGCGCTCCGCCAGCCGTTCCAGTCCCTGCGGCGAGCGGCGCTCGGGCCCGTGCGCGCGCGCGTCGGCGCGGCGCAGCTCGAACAGCGCCTCGACCGCGTCCTCGCCCACGCGGCGCAGCCAGCGGCGCACGGCGGCGTCGGACCACTCCGGCCGGTAGTCGAACATGTGCTCGCGCACCAGCGTCACGATGCGCTCGCGCGCGGCGCGCGGCATGCGCAGCCGCTCGAGCAGCGCGTCGGCCAACGTGGCGCCGAGCGCGGCGTGGCCGTAGAACGTGGCCTGCCCGTCGCGCTCCGCGCGCGTACCCGGCTTCCCCAGGTCGTGCAGCAGCGCCGCCCACCGCACACTGCGGTCGTTCTCGGGCGCCTCGTCGCACGACAGGATCGAGTGCGTCCACACGTCGTAGGCGTGCCAGCGGTTCTGCGGAACGCCGACCGTGGCCGCCAGCTCCGGCAGCCACGCCTCGAGCAGGCCGGCCTCGCGCAACAGCTCGAGCCCGCGCGACGGGCGGCGCGCCGTCAGCATGCGCTCGAGCTCGTCGCGCACGCGCTCCATCGACACGCCCGCCAGCCGCCCGCCCACCTGGCCGAGGGCGGCGCGCGTGGCGGGCGCCACCTCCATCTCCAGCGTGGCCGCGAGCCGCGCCACGCGCAGCGGGCGCAGCGCGTCCTCGCGGAAGCGCGCCAGCGGATCGCCCACCGCCCGCAGCACGCCGGCCGCGAGGTCCGCGAGCCCGCCGAACGGATCGAGCAGCTCGCCCGCGAGCGGATCGAACGCGATCGCATTCACGGTGAGATCGCGGCGCGCGAGGTCGGCCACCGGATCGTCGGTGAAGGTGACGGCGTCCGGGTGGCGCGCGTCGCGGTAGCCGGCCTCGCGCCGAAACGTGGTGCACTCGATCTCCGCCCCCGGCTCCAGCACCAGCACCGTGCCGTGCCTGAGGCCCGTCGGTTCGACGCGCGCGAACCGCGCCTGCACCTCGGCGGGTTCGAGATCGCTGGCCACGTCCCAGCGCGCGCCGTCCGGGCGGCCGAGCAGCGCGTCGCGCACCGAGCCGCCGACGAGGTAGGCTCGGTGACCGCCGGCCGCGAGCCGCGCGAGCGCGGCGAGCAGCGGCACCGGCCACGCGTGCGCGGCCAACGAGGCGCGCGCGCGCGCGGGATCGGCCGGCGGACGCGCGCCACTCATCGCGGCCTCCGTTCGCCGCTTTCGTGGGAGGGGTCCGGGGAGTGCCACACGTGCGTCACCGTCGCCTGCTCCTGATGGCGCTGCTCGCGTGCTGCGCCCACCCGACCATCGCCCGCGCGCAGGCGCTGCCCGAGGCGGGCGTGCGCGCGTGGCAGGTCGGGCTGCTCAGACCCGACCGGATGCAGCACGCCTCGCTGTCGGCGACGTGCGCGCTCGCGTTGTCGCTCGTCACCCGCCGGCCCGCGGCCGGAGCGGCCGGCGCGCTCGTGCTCGGCTTCGGCAAGGAGCTGTGGGACCGCCACCGTGGCGGCTTCGATGCCGTGGACCTCACCGCCGACGTCGTGGGCGCGGGCCTCGGAGCGCTGGCCGGCGCGGCCATCGACCGCTGACGGCGCGGAGGTGCCGCCCGGCTCACCGGCGAACCGGACCCGCCGTCAATTCTGCGGGCCGCAGTTTCTCTCGGGGCACGGGATGCCGCCGCCGCCCGTGGGATTGTTGTGGCTGTGGGCCGCGATCCCGGCCGCGACCACCGCCGCCACCGACACGCCGCCGATCAGGCCCGTGCGATACCAGTCGATGCGGCGCGCGGACAACGACGCCACGTCGGAGAGCGCGAACGCGTGGGTTTCGTACTCGTCCACGACGCCTTCGATGTCGCGCCGGGTGAAGCCCTTGAGCGAATCGCCCTCCACCCGCGCGGAGTCGAACTCCCACTGCCTTCCGTCCTTCGTCACCACCCGCACGTTCTCGCGCGACGGGCGCGCCGCGTACTCGGTGGGCGGGATCTCGCGGAACGTGCTGCACCCCTGCGCGCCCAACAGCGCGCCGGCCAGCATCGCCGCCACGGCCCGGCGCGCCACGCCACTTCCCAAACGCAAGCTGTCCTCCGTCCCCAGCCGGAATCACGACGCCACGGCACCGTCGAGCATAGCGCAATGTCGCGCGCCGGGTGCTGCGGTCGGGGCGGGACGGATCAGGTCGTGGGGCGCCAGTACAGCACGCGCGCGCACGATTCGCACAGCACGGGGGCGTCGCCGGCGGGCACGGCGGAGGTGGGCATCTTGATGTAGCACCCGGCGCACACGCGCTCGCGCACCGCGACCATGCCGCGGCCGTAGCGCGCCCGCGCGCGGTCGTAGGCCATCATCCAGCGGCGCTCGGCGCCGTGCGCCAGGGCGTGGCGCGCGCGCTCCACCGCCGCCACGCCGGACAGCGAAAGCCCGAGCGCCTTCAGGCGCTGGGGCGTGCCGGTGGCGCGCGCCTCCTCGAGCAGCAGGTCGTGATCGTGGAGCTGCGCCAGGCGCTCGAGCGTGCTCACCCCAGCACCTCGCGCGCCAGGGCGAGCAGGCCGTCTGCGCCGTCCGCCTCGATCAGCCGCGTGCGCGTGCGCGCCGGCTTGAGTGCCGCCGCCGCGCGCGACAGCAGCTCGTGATGCGCCTCGATGCTCGCCTCGGACGGCGACAGCACCATCAGCACCAGGTGCACCGCGCCGTCGTCGGGCGCTCCCCACTCGATGCCGCGCCGCGAGCGCGCCAGCACCCAGCACGCCTCGTCCACCAGCAGCGAGCGCGCGTTGGGGAACGCCACGCCGCGGCCCGGCGACGTCGGCCCCAGCCGCTCGCGCGCGAGCAGCGTGGAGCGCGCCAGCTCGGGATCGCGCACCCGTCCCGCGTCGCGGGCGCGACGCAGCATGTCGAGCAGTGCGGATTCCCTGCGACGCTGTCCGAGATCGGGGATGACGAGCGAAGGGTGCAGTTCCGGACCGACCAGAATCGACATCGGCCTCACGCCTCCCTTGTTGCCCCCACCGTAGCACCGGGACCTCGCGCGCGCCACGTTCGAACGTCCGGCGACGCATATTTCACCCGCCGCCAACGTCTCCGCCGGCACGCGGGTCGGCGCGTCCCGATGCGCTGCGCCCGCGCCGGAAATCCGTTCCGCTTGGGACGCTGCGGTGGATCGGATGACCCCGCTTGGGGCCCTCCGCAGGCGTCAGCCTGCCACCCGGTCAGGTGGCGCAGGCTGCGGCTCCGCCGCGGCGAGCGGCGGCTCCTCGCCCGGCCGCTCGCGTTTCGCCTGTGGCGGGAGCCAGCGCCACGCGAGCCACGCCCACAGGATCCCGATCGCCACGCCCACCACCACGTCCGACAGCCAGTGGCGGTTCAGGTACATGCGCGAGTAGCACACCCACAGCGCGAACAGCCCGAGGAACGGCGCCGCCTTGCGCCAGCGCCGGCCGAGCGCCCAGGCGAGCGCCGCGGCGCTGGTGGCGTGTCCCGAGGGAAACGACGCGTTCGAGCGCTTGTGCGAGCCGTCCGGGCGGGCGCGGAACGTGAGCCGCTTGAGCGCCTCGGTCGTCAGGTTGGCGCCCGCCAGCGCCACGAGCGCCACGCGCGCGGTGCCGGCGCCGAGCGTGCCTTCGAGCAGCGCCACCACGACGAGCCCGCCGATCACCACCACCGGCTGTCCGATCTGCGACGCGAACCGCATCGGCCCCTCCAGCGCGGGCCGGCGCGCGTGCTGCACCGCGCCCGCGACGTCGCGATCCAGCTGCTCGATCGGACCGAGCAGCGCCAGCACCAGCAGCAGCGTCCTCACGACGGCCCGCCCACCGGCAGCAGCGCGGGCTCGGGCACCCAGCCCTCGACCCCGCTGGCCGCTGCCACTTGCACCTGCCCCGTGCGGCGCGCCAGCACCCGCACCACCTCTCCCGGCTCGAGCTCGACGCCCGCCCCGGCGAGCGGCGTGCTCACCGCCACCACCGCGCGCTCGGCGCGGCCGGCGAGGAGCCCGGTGACGGGGCCGACGAGCGCGGCGACCAGCGCCAGCGCGAGCGCCACGCCCGATGCCAGGCGCCGCGGCCACAACAGCGCGGCGGCGAGCGGCGCGAGCAGCGCCAGCAACGCCCACTCGAGCGGACGCACCGGCAGCCCCGCGGGACGATCGCCCGTCAGGCCACCGCTCTCGCGCACGCGATCCGCCACCCATGACAGCGCGGGATCGCGCGGCGGGCCCTGTTCGCCGAGCACCACCCACGCGGCCGCCTGCGGCAGCGTGCCCGCGCGCAGCTCGGCCCACGCCAGCCGCGCGGCCAGCGCGGGGCG
>DASSIN010000133.1:0-8624 GCA_035691845.1 Candidatus Eiseniibacteriota bacterium
CGCGAGCGATCGGCGTCGGCGGCGGCCGCGGGCGATGCGGCCGGGCGCGCGCTCACGCCCACCCCCGCGCCGGGCGCAGCACGTCGATCAGCGCCAGCGTGTGGTCGGCGAGCACGGTCCACGAGTGCGTCTGCTGGTAGCGCCGCACCGCGTCGCGCATCGGCGCGGCGAGGCCCTCCTCGAAGTAGCGCAGCAGCGCGAACGCCAGCGCTTCGGGATCGGACGACGGCACCACGAGCCCGGTCTCGCCCGGCACCACGCTCTCCGCCAGGCCGCCCACGTCGGTGGTGATCACCGGGACGCCGAGCGCGTAGGCCACGTGCGTGACGCCGCTCTGCGTGCCCGAGCGGTACGGCAGCACCACCACGTCGGCCGCCTTGAACAGCGCCTCCACCTGCTCGTCGGGCAGATAGCCCTCCATCATCCGCACCGCGCCGTCGCCGGCGCGCGCCGCCAGCGCGCGGTACGGCGCCGGATCCTCGTAGAAATCGCCCGCCACCACCAGCGTCGCCGGCCGTCGCGCGCGCACGCGCGGCCACGCCTCGAGCAGCGTGTCGAGGCCCTTGTAGCGGCGCACGTAGCCGAAGAACACGGCCACGTCGCCGGAGAGCTTCAGCGCCGCGCGCGCCGACTCGCGCGTCCAGCGCCCCTGGTCGAACTGCGCGTACAGCGGGTGCGGCACGCGGCGCAGCGCCGCGCCCGGCTTCAGCCGCTCGAGGTCGCGCTGCACGCTGTCCGACATCACCAGGTAGCCGTCCGACTCGCGCAGCATCCAGCGCGTGAGCGCCAGGTCGAACGGCCGCCGCTCGTGCGGCACCAGATTGTCGCACACCAGCAGCACGCGGGTGCCGCGCCGGCGCAGCGGCGCCACGCTGGAGGCGAACGCGGGCGCGAAGAACGGCATCCACCACTTGAGGATCACCGCCCCGGGCGCGAACCGCTCGAGCGCGCGCGCGCTGGCGGCCCAGCTCCACGGCGCGATCGAATCGAGCCGCGCCTCGACCGGAAACCTGGGGCTGGGCGCGGCGGGATCGAGCTGGCTCCGGCCGGGGAACAACACGCCCGGGTACTGGCGCGTGAACGTGACCGCGCGCACCTCGGCGTGCGCCATCAGCGCCTCGCCCAGCAGCGCCAGGTACTGCGCCAGCCCGCCGCGCCACGGGGCGAGCGGGCCGAGCAGCCCGATGCGGCGGCCCGCGCGCGCATCGCCCCCTGCGATCGCGGCGCGCGCAACATCGCTCATCGGGTGTCCGCGCGGCCGCGCGCCCGCGATCGCGTCACCGCGCGCGCGCCGCGGGCCTCGCCTGCGAGGACCACGTGAGCAGGCCCTGCCGCTCGAACTGGAACGGCACCACCTGCCCGCCGTGCTTCTCGAGCGCCGCGGCCACGCGGTGCTTGCGGTCGAAGCGCGTGAGCAGCAGGAAGTAGCCACCACCGCCCGCGCCCGGCATCTTGCCGCCGATCGCGCCCTCGCGGCGCGCCAGCTGGTACAGGCGATCGACGTGCGGCGTGGAGATCGCCTCGTCCAGCTGCTTCTTGTTCTCCCACGCCTGGTGCAGCAGCTCGCCGAAGCCGTCGATGTCGCCGAGCAGCAGCGCCTTCTTCATCTCCAGCGTCTCCGACTTCAGGCGATCGAGCGCCTTCACCACCGCGCGCGTGCCGCGGCGGTACGACGCGGTCTGCCGGTCGATGATCTTCGCCGACTGCCGCGTCTGGCCCATGTAGCACAGCAGCAGCCGGTACTCGAGCTCGTGCAGCACGTCGCGCCGGATGCGCAGCGGGTTCACCACCGTGGCATCGGCGTGGAACTCGATGAAGTTGAATCCGCCGAACGCCGCCGCGTACTGGTCCTGCCGCCCGCCCGACAACGCCATGTCCTCGCGCTCGATGCGGTACGCCAGCTCGGCGATCTCGTAGCCCGACAGCGGGCGCGCCAGCCACTCGGTCATCGCGCCGATCAGCGCCACCACCAGCGTCGAGGACGAGCCCAGCCCCGAGCCCGGCGGCGCGTCCGAGTGCACCCACAGGTCGGCGCCGCGGCGCGGGCGGAAGTGCTTCACCACCGCCTTGATGAGATCGAGGTTGCCGTCGAGCCGCATGCGGCGCGGGTGGTCGTAGCGCGCCACCACGTCGTAGTCGAGCGAGGCGAGCGTCACGCGGGTGTCGCGCCGCGGGCGCAGCGAGGCGTACGCGTACTGGTTGATGGTGGCCGACAGCACCATGCCGCCGTGCTCCTCGGGATAGGGCGACACGTCGGTGCCGCCGCCGCAGAACGACAGCCGCAGCGGCGCGCGCGCGCGCACGTAGCGGGGCGCGCTCATCCCGCCAGCCTGCGACCGGCCTCGGCCCACGATTCCGGCGTGCCGATGTCGAGGAACTCGCCCTCCACCTCGAGTCCGGCCAGCTGGTCCTCGGCCGCCAGCGCGGGCAACACCTCGCGCTCGAGCGAGCACGGCAGCGCCGCGCCGTCGGCCGCGCGCGGGAAGCGCGCCCACAGCCGCGGCGCGAACGCGTACACGCCGCCGTTCACCCACGCGGGTCCGACGTGCGCCGGATCCTTCTCGACGAACCCCGCCACGCGCGGGCCATCGCACTCCACGCGCCCGCGGCTGGCGGCGTCCGCCACGCGGTACAGCGCGATCGCGCCCAGCGCGCCGCGCCGCCAGCGCGCCCGCTCCAGCGCCCACACGCCGCAGCGCGCCAGCGTGTCGCCGTTCACCACCACCGCCGGACCCTCCACGAACCGCGCGGCGTGCGCGAGCGCCCCGCCGGTGCCGAGCGGTTGCTCCTCGATCGACCACTGGAGCGCGACCTCCCCCGCGCGCTCGCCCAGCCCGGCGCGCAGCCGGTCGGCGCCGTGC
Source organism: Candidatus Eiseniibacteriota bacterium (assembly GCA_035691845.1). GTDB lineage: Bacteria > Eisenbacteria > RBG-16-71-46 > RBG-16-71-46 > RBG-16-71-46 > DASSIN01. The sequence continues at coordinate 2,862 of DASSIN010000133.1, forward strand.
CCGGCGCACATCACCGCCTCGCGCACGCCCTGCGCCGCCAGCCACGCCAGCACGTGCGCGACGAACGGCCGGCCGGCCACGGGCGCCAGCGGTTTCGGCACGTCGCCGAGCGCGGGCTTGAGCCGCGTGCCCAGGCCGCCCGCCAGCACGAACGCCTTCATCCTTGCGACGGGAATCCCACGCGGCGGCGCACCGGGTAGTCGGCGTGCGCGCGCTGGTGCGCGATCATCTCGCCCAGCAGTCCCATCAGGATGAACTGGAATGCCATCAGCGCGAGCGTGGCGCCGAACAGCATCAGCGGCCGCACGCGAATCGGCTCGCCCGCGATCCACAGCGCCACGAAGTACAACCCGATCAGCACGCCGCCCAGCAGGAACAGCAGCCCGATGCGGCCGAACACGTGCAACGGCTTCAAGGCGCTCTTCGAGATGAACGCCGCCGACAGCAGGTCGAGGAATCCGTTCACGAACCGGGCCGGTCCGAACTTGCTGCGCCCGTGGCGGCGCGCGCGATGGTGCACGGGCAGCTCGCCCACGCGGAAGCCCTTCCAGTGCGCGAGCGCGGGCAGGAACCGGTGCAGCTCGCCGTACACCTCGAGCGCCTCGGTCACGTCGCGGCGGTACAGCTTGAAGCCGCAGTTGTAGTCGTGGAGCTTCAGGCCCGACACCGACGAGGTGACGGCGTTGAACAGCTTGGAGGGCAGCGTCTTGGTCAACGGGTCCTGGCGCTGCTGCTTCCAGCCGGTGACGAGATCGAGCTGCTGCGTCTCCAGCTCCTGCAGCATGCGCGGGATCTCGGCCGGGTCGTCCTGCAGGTCGGCGTCGAGCGTCGCCACATGACGGCCGCGCGCGTTGCGGAATCCGGTGGCGAGCGCGGCCGACTTGCCGAAGTTGGCGCGCAGCACGATGCCGCGCACGCGCGGATCCTGCGCGGCCAGCTCGGCGATCACACGATCGCTGCCGTCGCGCGAACCGTCGTCCACGTACAGGATCTCGATCTCGCCGCGGCCCAAATCGGCCACCGCGTCCGAGATCTCGCGATGCAGCTCGCGCAGGCTGTCCTTCTCGTCGTAGCACGGCACGAGCACCGTGAGGAACGGCGCCTCCTCGGGTGCGCGCGCGTCGATCTCGGTCACCGTCACATGCAGGCTCATGCCCGGCTCCCCGCGTACAGCTCTCGCGCCCATGCCGCCTCGCGCGCCAGGCCGTCCTCGATGCCGGTGCCCGGCGTGAACCCGAGGTCGGCCGCGAGCCGGCTCGCGTCCGCGCGCGTGCGCAGCGGGTCGCCGGGCGGCCGCGGCTCGTGCTGCAGGCGCGCCTTCACATCCAGGGCGCGCTCGAGCAGCGCGATCGCCTGCCGCAGCTCCACCTGCGAGCCGCCGCCCACGTTGTAGACGCTGTGCGGGGCCGCGCGTCGCCACGCGCGCACGTTGGCCTCGACGCAATCGTCCACGTATGTGAAGTCGCGCGACTGCGCGCCGTCGCCGTACACCGTGATCGGCTGCGCGGTGAGCATGGCGCGGCAGAAGCGGTGGAACGCCATGTCGGGCCGCTGGCGCGGGCCGTACACGGTGAAGTAGCGCAGCGCCGTCACCGGGAGGCCAAAGTTGCGGCCGTAGAGCAGCGTCAGGTGCTCGCCCGCGAGCTTGGTGACGCCGTATGGCGAGAACGGCCGTGGCAGCGCGTCCTCGGGCGTCGGAAACCGCTCGGCGTCCCCGTACACCGACGACGACGAGGCGTACACGAACCGCCGCAGCGTGTCGCGGCGATAGCGCTCCAGCAGCCGCTGGGTGGCGAGCACGTTGTGATGCGCGTAGGCCGCGAACTCGGCGCCCCACGACGCGCGCACGCCGGGCTGCGCCGCCTGGTGGAACACCACGTCCACCTCGGGCAGCGCGGCGAGATCGGCCGCGCCCAGGTCCAGCTCGAGCAGCCGGAATCGCGGCGATCCCGCCAGCGCCTCGAGATTGCGGCGTTTGAGCGCGGGATCGTAGTAGTCGGTGAACGCGTCCACCCCGACCACGTTCACGCCATCCCGCACCAGCCGCTCCGCCAGATGCGACCCGATGAAGCCGGCCGCGCCGGTCACGAGCGCCCGCGCCGCGCTCACGGCATCCCGGGCATGGGCGGGGGCGGCAGCGTCTGGCCGGCCGGCCGCCCGCCTTCGGCCTGCAGGATCTGGCGCGCCTGCATCTCGCCCGGATTGGCCGACACCAGCCGCTGCAGGTACGACAGCGCGCGCTCGCGCTGCCCGAGCTGCGCCAGCGCGTAGTATGCGGCGTAGTAGGCCTGCGCGTTGGTGGGGTCGGCCTGGATCGCGGCGTCGAACTGCCGCACGGCGTCCTCCTGCTTGCGCGCGAACACCAGCGTCACGCCGTAGTAGTAGTGCACCTCGGGATTGTTGGGCGCCTGCTCGGACAGCTGCTGGAACAGCCCGATCGCCTTGTTGGTGTCGCCGGCGTCCATGTAGAACTCGCCCAGCGGGATCAGCGCGTCGGCGAAGTCCGGGAACATGCGGCCGACGCGCTCCATCTCGCCGATCGCGTGCGGGAAGTCGCGGCGGCGGCGGTACACGTACGCCAGCTGGATGTGCGCGGCGGCGTAGTTGCGCGACAGGGTCGAGGCGTTCTCGTCCTTGTAGATCGTGCGGTCCCACGCGCCGTCCGGCTTGAACAGCCCGCGGTACTTGAACACGTCGTACAGGTTGTGGCGCGTGCGCGCCTCGTCGATCTGGCCCTGCAGCGAGTCGCGGTTCACGCGGTACACCAGCCCCTCGAGCGTGAAGTAGGAATCGAGCCCCATGTGCTCGGGCACGGTGACGGCGAAGTACGGCTGCTTCTTCCACGTGGTGGTGCCGGTCGCGCTCTGCTCCACCAGGTGGCCGACCATGAACTGGTTGGTGTAGGCGATCGGCTGCCCGGTGCTGTCGCGCGCCACGCCGTCGCCGAGCGCGTGGATCTGGGCGTCGTTCAGCGTGATCGGCAGCCTGGGGTCCTGGTCCCGCAGCTGCAGGATGTACCAGTCCGTGTTCAGCAGGCTCAGGTTCACCACGCGCACGTCGCGGCGGAAGTTCTCGACCTGCTGCATGTACCACAGCGGGAACGTGTCGTTGTCGCCGTTGGTGAACACGTAGCTGTTGGGCGCCAGCGGCGCCAGCATGTTGTAGGCGTAGTCGTGCGCCACGTAGTTGCCGCGCCGGTCGTGGAAGAACCACCCCGTCTTCATCACCCCGAACGGCATCAGCACCAGCAGCCCGGCGGTGGCCACGGTGGCCCAGCGCTGCGCGGACGGCTGCACGAACGAGTCGCGCACCCACAGCGCCAGCCACGCCATGCCGATCCCCATGTAGATCGAGAACACGTGGTACGCGGTGGTGAAGAAGTAGTCGCGGTCGCGCACCTCGTGCTCGCTGAAGTTGAGGAACAGGATCATGCCGAAGGTCGAGAACAGGAACAGCGCCATGGTCGTGATCGCGGAGATCTTCTCCTTGCGCCACTGCCAGCCGATGCCGACCAGCCCCAGCAGCTGCGGGATCAGGATCTGCCACATGCGCGGCTCGCCGTGGCCGGGCACCGGGCCCGGCGTCACCAGGTTGCCGAACACCGGCCACTGCCGGTTCCAGTAGCGCCAGAACTCCTTGCCGAACTGCGTCGCCCACGACGCGCGCCGCACGAACATGCTGGTGTGGCCGTACTGCTTGCGCTCGAGCAGGTCGCGCAGCGCCGCCCACGTGGAGGGATTGCCCTCGTTGATGGCCGGGTGCAGCGCGGCGCGGATCGGCAGGTACAGGTGCGTGGAGTAGCCGATCACCATCAGCCCCAGCGCCAGCGCCATCACGCGGCCCTCGGGATGCCGGCGCGCCAGCGCCACGATCGGCACCACCAGCGAGGCCGCGGCCACCAGCGCGCCGAGCGCGGTGAAGTTGGCGTCGCTGAACGCGAAGTACATGCCGTACACGGCGCCCAGCGCGCAGATCGCCGCCAGCGCCAGCGGGATCTTGCCCTGGAACGCGTAGTAGACGAACACGCACGTCGAGATCACGAGCACGATCCCGACCATGTTCTCGAGGCCGAACGTCACGCCCAGCACCGAGATGAACGCCATCAGCAGCGGGATCGCCGCGCGCCGGTCCACGAGCCACACCAGCACGGTGAGCGGCAGCCCCATCATGCCGACCCCGAGGTGCAGGCCGACGGACACCCACATCACGTACACGGCCAGCAGCAACGGGCCCACGGAGGGGCGTTTGGCGTGCGCCTCCCACCAGCGCAGGCCCAGCCAGAACACCAGGATCTGGGCGACGCTCATCATCGAGTACACCTCGGCCTCGATGGCGTTCTCCCAGAAGTTGTCGCTGAACGCGAGCATCAGCGCCGCCACCACCGCGCCCGCCTGCGCCACGCCCTCCTGCACGCCGGTGCGGTTCTCGCCCTGCGTGAGACGGATCAGCCGCAGCGTGGTGAGATAGGTGAGCAGCACGGCGAGCGCCGAGGCCAGCGCGGACAGGCTGTTCACGCGCTGCGCGATGGTAGCGAACGGCAGCATCGCGAACAGGCGCGCGATGATGACGTAGAACGGCGTGCCGGGCGGATGCGGGATGCCGAGGATGTTGGCGACCGCGATGAACTCGCCCGAGTCCCAGAACGGCACCGTCGGCGTCAGGGTGCGCAGGAACACGCCGAACGACACCAGCAGCACGAGCGCCCCGACGATCCACGCCGAGCGGCGCAGCGCATCCGTCACGAAGGCCTCCCCACCGGCCGGGCCGCCGAACGGCGCCCGGGCAAGCGAACCAGGAACACGAGACCGCCGAGCAGGCTGACGGCGACCGCCACGAGGTAGGTGGTGAACTGCAACGAAAACGCGCGCGTGGCGTCCACCCCCACCAGCCGGAACAGGAACACGCCGGCGCCCTCGCGCACTCCGATGCCGTTCAACGAGATGGGCAGCGAGACTATCACCGCCAGCAACGGCACGAAAAGGAAGAAGTAGGGCAGCGGTACGCGCAGGCCGAGCGCGCGCGCGACCAGCGCGTGCACCCCGATGCGGGCCACCTGCACCACCAGCGCCAGCGCCAGCAGTCGGATGAACAGCCGGCGCTGATCGCGGAAGTGCCGCAGCCTCTCGGCCAGCGCATCGAGCGACGGCTTCAGGCTCCCGAGCCCCACGCGCGACAGCACGCGCTCCACCGCCGGCAGCAGCGCGGGATGGAACACGGCCCACACCAGCAGCACGCTCAACACGAAGAACGCCACCAGCGCGGCGTAGATGGTGACGAAGTGGAAGCGGTCGATCGCCGGCAACGTGGTGAGCAGCGCGAGGCCCGCCAGCGCCACCGTGCCGATCAGTCGGTCCATCAGCACCGTGGCGAACGCGGTGGCGCGGTTCGGACCGTGACGCGACGCGTCCATCACGCGCGCGAAATCGCCGCCGATGTTGGCGGGCAGGAAGTTGTTGAAGAACAGCCCCACGTGGTAGTAGGCCGCCACCTTCCACCACGGAATGCGGATGCCGACCGCGTCCAGCAGCCGCTCCCACTGCCAGGCGCCGAGCAGGTTGCTGGCCAGCATCAACGCGCACGCCCATGCGAGCCGCCTGGGATCGGCATGCCGCCAGGTGTCCACGACGTTGGACAGCGGGATGCGCGCGAACAGGAATCCGAGCAGCGCGACGCTGAACACCACCTTGGCGGCGAGCAGCGTGGCGCCGCGCCAGCCGGGTCGTGCGCTCACCGCGCCCCCTCGGCCGCGGCCGCGCGCGGCGC
>DASSIN010000134.1:0-7129 GCA_035691845.1 Candidatus Eiseniibacteriota bacterium
CGCGGAGCCCCGCGGCGCTGCGAACGGACCTCGCGCGGTCCCGGGCTCAGGCGACCGCCGCCAGACGGCGCTCGATCTCGGCCACCATGCGCCGGGCGAGCGCGTCCCAGTCGTGCGGCTGCGCCAGCGCCACGCGCGCGGCGCGGGCCGCGGCGTCGGACGGCGCTTCGAGCGCCGCGCCCACCGCCTCGATCCACGCGCCCGGTTCCGCCGCGAACTGCACGTGCGGCGGCGAGGGCGCCAGATCGAGCAGCGGCGTGGTCACCACCGGCAGCCCGGCGGCCAGGTACTGCCAGGTCTTGTTGGGATTGATGCCCTGCACGTACGGATCATCGGCGCGGAACGGAATCAGCCCCACGTCCAGGCCCTGCATCCAGCCCGGCAGCGTGTCGTAGGCCATCGGGCCCAGCACCGCCACGCCCGGGCGCGCCGCCAGCGCGCGCACATGCGCGTCCGTGGCGGGCGAGCCCGGGCCCAGCAGCACCAGCGTGCCGCCACGGCGCTCGTGCACCTCGCGCCGCACCTGCTCCAGCACGTCGAAGTCGAGGAAGTGGGACAGCAGCCCGACGTAGCCCACGCGCGGCCGCGACAGCGACGCCAGCGCGTCCGGAACCGCGCGGCGGGTGGCGAAGTGCGCCGTCTCGACGCCGTTGCCGAGCCACACCAGCGGCCGGGACGTCTGCCGGCTCAATGCGCGGCGGTAGTACTCGGAAACCACGAACAGGAAATCCACCCGTGCGAGGGTCCGGCGCCAGTAGGGATGCGCCCAGGGCGGGGTCGCGGAGAACTGAAACGGCGAATCATTGAAGTCATAGAATATCAACTTCCGGCGGAGCCGTGAAAGGGCGAGCGCGGCGTAGATGTTCGACACCATGATCACCGGCTCGGGGGCGACGCCGAGCCGGGGCAGCGCGCGCTCGAGCCACGTCAGCGCGGCCGCCTCGACCAGCGCGCGCGCGGGCGGCACCCGCATCAGCGCGTTGTAGCCCGGGCTCGTCGTGCCGGGCTTCAGGAACGGCACCGTGAACGTGACCACGTTGCCCTCCCGCCGCGGCTGCCACGGGTCGTCGGCCCGGGCAGCGGGCGGCTGCGCGAAGAAGATCCGCCACCGCGCCGGGAAGCGCGACAGCAGGAACTGCTTCCGCGTGCGGAAGTAGCCCCAGCGCACCTCCGAGAGCACCAGCAGATCCACGCGCGCGGCCGGCGGTGTGGGGGCGTGCGCGCTACGCGGCGCCGCTGGTCTCGTGCGCGAACCGGCGCACCTGCTCGACGTACGAGCGATGGTGTCCGGCGTGCAGCACCGGCTCGGGGGCGCGCTCCACCTGACGCGGGTCGGCCGCAACGTAGCGGCGCGCCCAGTGCTCGAGCGACAGCCAGCGCCATACCTGCAGCCCGATCTCGCGCCGGCCGGCGAGGTAGTCGTCCAGCGCGCGCGCCATCGCGGCCGCGTCCACCCATTCGTGCAAGGGGCCATGGGTCAGCAGCCGGCGGCGCAGCTCGCCCGGCTCGCGCGTGCGCAGCCACGCGTCGATCGGGGTCTCGAATCCCATCTTGTCGCGGCGCGCGAGCACGCTGGCCGGGATCCTGTCCGCCAGCGCCTCGCGCAGCACGGCCTTGGTGACGACGCCGTCCAGCTTGGCCGTGTCCGGCAGCGAGAACGCGAACTCGACCAGCCGGTAGTCGAGGAACGGCAGCCGCGTCTCGATCGAGAACGCCATGCTGTTGCGGTCCTCGTAGCGCAGCAGCGAGGGCAGCAGCCGCTGCAGCGTGTCGAACGCCAGCTGCCGCGACACCGCGCTCGGAAACGCGCGCGGCGGCCGCGGCAGATCGGGCCGCGGCAGCCCGCGCAGCGCCGGGCCGAGCACGCGGTCCTTGCCCTGACCGTAGCGACGGCGCAGCGGCTCGACCAGCGCGGCCGGCAGCCACGGCTCGAGCGCGAGCGCGAGCGTGGTCGAGGCGCCGAGCCGCTGCGCCACGGGCCCGAACAGCCGCGCGAAGCCCGCCACGTCGCCGGCGGCCAGCAGGTCGCGCAGGCGCAGCGGCAGGTAGCGCCAGTAGCCGGCCAGCGTCTCGTCGCCGCCCTGGCCGTCGAGCAGCACCTTGAGCCCGGCGCCGTGCGCCAGCTCCATCACCTTCCACTGCGAGTAGAGTCCCGGCCCGGCGGTCGGCTCGCTCTGCCTCACGTGCAGCGCGTCGAACGCGCCCCAGAAGTCCCGCCCGTCGGGCACCACCACGTGCGAGATCGCGCCCGTCGCCTCGACCACGGCGCGCACGTACGGACGCTCGTCGAAGCGCGGGCCCTCGTCGTACGCGCACGTGAACGCGTGCAACGGCTGCGACGCCATCCGCGCCGCCGTGGACACCACCGCGCTCGAATCCGTGCCGCCCGACAGGCACGACCCCACCTCGACGTCGGCGCGCAGCCGCACGCGCACGGCGTCGGTGAACCGCTCGGCGAACTCGTGCGCCCACGTGCCCGGGTCGCCGGTGGCGCGCGCGTCCGGATCGAGCGCCCACCAGCGCCTGAGCACGAACGCATGCTCGCCGCGCACCAGATAGTGCGCCGGCGGCAACGCCCACACGCCCTCGAAGAACGTGTGCGCCTGATGGTCCACCCAGTCGAGCGCCAGCAGATCGCGGATCGCGGAGCGCCGCGGCACGATGCGATGCGGCTGCGTCAGCACCAGCGCGTCGGGCTCGGACGCGAACGCGAATTGGGCGGCGTCCGACTGGTAGTAGAACGGCTTGACGCCGAACCGGTCGCGCGCGCAGAACAGCTCGCGCCGGCCCACGTCCCAGATCGCGAACGCGAACATGCCGTTGAAGCGCGACAGGCACGCGTGGCCCCAGCGCTTGTAGGCCAGCAGCGCCACCTCGCTGTCGCACGTGCTCTGGAAGCTCTCGCCCAGGCCCTCCAGCTCGCGCCGCAGCTCGACGTGGTTGTAGATCTCGCCGTTGTAGACGATCCACAGCCGCCCGTCGCGATCGCACATCGGTCCGTGCCCGGCCGGGCTCAAGTCCACGATCGACAACCGCCGGTGCAGCATGGCCACGCCGTGCCCGGCGTCCACGGCGCCGGTGCGGCGGCCGGGCGCATAGGGCGTGTCGCTCGTCAGCACCTCGGCCGGCGTGTCCGGCCCGCCCAGCGTGAGCGCGCCGCCCTGGCGGTCGATCAGCACCATGCCCTCGTCGTCGGGACCGCGGTGGCGCAGCAGCCGCGACATGCGATGCAGCCGCCCGAGGTCCACCCGCCCCTCGCGCTCGAGAAGCCCTGCGATGCCACACATGCGCGACTCCTTTCGATCACGCGTGCCGGGGCGCCCGGCTGCCGCGCCACTCGAGCCACGCCGCCGCGCCGGCCGCGGCCAGCAGCAGCGCCAGCTTCACAGCCACACCCGCCGCGCCCGCCAGCGGCTGCGCCGCCAGCGTGACGACGAGCGCCACCGCGAACATCGCCAGCGCGCGGCCGCCGCGGTACGGCAGCGGATGCACGCGCTGCGCGATGCCGTAGGCGAGCAGCGCCGAGGCGATGTAGCCGAGCGAGGTGGCGGCCCCAGCGCCGACGGGACCGAAGCGTGGGGTGAGCACGAGGTTGGCGATCACGGCGACGAGCGCGGCGCCTCCCGCGCTCCACCCGAACAGCGGCGTGCGCAGCGCGAGCCCGATGCCGAGCGACACGACATAGTACGCACCCTGCGCGACCGCCGCAAAAGCCAGCCACGCCGCCGGCCGCGCCGCGCCCGCGTACGCCGACGGCGCCAGCAGCCGCACCGCGTCGGGCGCAAACAGCCCGATCGCCATCGCGCCGAGCGCGGCCGCGGCCACGTACAGCCCCAGCACGCGCGCGTACAGGCGCGGCGCCTCGGGCGAGTCCGCGCGCGCGTACGCGAACGGGAAGTACGCCAGCTGGAACGCCGACACGCCCATCGTCACGATGGCGAAGAACTTGACCGCCAGCGAGTAGACCGCCACCTCCTCGATCGAGCGCGTGTGCTGCAGCACGTAGCGGTCCACCGACGCGATCGCGCCGTAGGCGATCGCCACCGGCACCAGCGGCAGCCCGTAGCGCAGCATGCGCTTCAGCACGTCGGTTCGCAGCGCCGGCCGCAGCGTGTGGCGGATCAGCACCAGTCCGACCAGCGCCGTGAGCAGATCGCCCGCCAGCTTGCCGTACAGCACGCCGACCACGCCCAGGTGGCGCCCCAGCACCAGCGCCAGCGCGATGCCGGCGACGAGCGTGGTGTTGACCACGTTCAGCGCGATGAACTTCCACGGCTGGAACGTGACCCGCAGCACGTCGTTGCAGAACAGCACCAGCAGCGTGCACGGCAGGATCGCGGCGCCGATCAACACGTACTTGTGGTAGTCGCCCGAGCCCACGAGCCCCGCCGCCAGCGGCCGCGCGCACGCGGCCAGCACCAGCGCCACCGACACGCCCGCGACGATCCGGAACGCCAGCGACGTGGACACCATGCGCTGGCGCGCCGCGCGGTCGGGCTCCTGGTAGAAGAACCGCGCCAGCGCCGCGTCCATGCCGAGCACGAGCACGAGCAGCGCCGTCTGCAGGTACGCCTGCACCAGCTCCGACACGCCGTACTCGCCGCGCGTCAGCGCACGCGTGAGGATCGGCACCAGCAGCAGCTGCACCGCGCGCCCGCTCACCTGGCCGATGCCATAGACGATGGACTCGCCGGTGAGCTTCTTCAGCGCCTCGCGCACGCCGCCCGGATGCGGCTCGGTGTTCGCGGCCAGCGCGGCCTCGTCCCCGCGCGGCGCGGCAGGCGCTTGCGTCTCGCCCGCGTCGCTCATCGCGGCCGTCCGAGCGGGTTGGGCTTCCCGCACCACGGGCACGTCCACGTCGCCGGCCACGGCTCGGGTGGCGCGAGCACGCTGTGCTCTCCGCATTCACGGCACACGTGCGTCACGCGCCGCACGCGGCGCTCGTCCGTCTTCCGGAACGCGAGCACGAAGTTGGCGTCGCGCGCGAGGTCGATGCCGGTCGTGCGATGCAGCGCGGCGCTGGCGTCGGTGAACGGACCCTGCAGCGGCTTCGTGCGCGCGTCGTTCATCCACGAGAACCCGGCCGGCACGCGCGCCATCGCCGTCAGCTCGAATCCGCGCGCCATGAACCGCTCGACCACCGTGGCGAAATCGAAGCGCTGCTGGTGCTCGATCCGCTTGCGGAACTTGCCCAGCGCGTATTTGGCGAAGTAGCCCGCGAACCGGTACAGCCGGTCGTCGAACGCCGCCGCGCGCGGCACCGCCAGGTACAGCGTGCCGCCCTGGCGCGTGACGCGCGCCAGCTCGTCGCAGCACGGCTCGAGCGCGGTGACGTGCTCGAGCACGTAGTGACACACGACGAGATCGAACGTCGCCGCGCGCAGCGGCAACGCCTCCAGCGCCGCGCGCACCACGCCCACCCCGGCCCGCCGCGCCGGCGGTCCGGGCGGAAACTTGATGTCGAACGCCGTGATCTCGAGATCCGGCCGCCGCTCGTAGTTCCACGATCCCGGCCCGCACCCCGCATCCAGCACGCGCGCGCCCGGCGCGGCAGCATCGATCAGCTCGTACAGGAACAGCGGCGCCTCGTCCGGAGCGCGCTCGGTGCGACGTGCCCAGGGAGTGGTGGTCACGCCCGCACCTCACCCGCGGGCCTGCCCCACATCGCGTCCCATAGCGCGCGGTACACCGCGCCGGCGACCGCGAACCGGCCGCGCGCCAGCATCACCAGCGCGAACGCCTTCTGCTGTGCGCCGAAGCACACGAGCCATGTGAGCCGGGCGACGCCGTGCGCGTGGCGCGAGAACAGCGTCCAATTGGCGCGCACGCGCTGGTAGATCTTCCACGGGCTCCCCTGCCCCGCGCTGGCCGACACCTTGTGCCACAGGCGCGCGGTGGGCACGAACAGCAGCCGGAATCCGGCCGCCCGCGCGCGCAGGCTCCAGTCGGCGTCCTCGGCGTAGATGAAGTAGCCCTCGTCCAGCAGCCCGACTTTCTCCCACGCCGCGCGCGTGGCGATCAGGCAGCAGCCGGTGAGGTAGCCGGTGTGCTCGATCGATCGGTACTGCCCGGTGTAGCGCTCGCGCAGGCCGCGGTGCGAGGTGTGGCCGAGCGCGACGTTGCAGCGGCCGCCGGCATACCAGATGCGATCGAGCGGGCGCGCGAAGAAGATCAGCGGCGCGGCCGCGCCGGCGTGGGGGTCCTGCTCCAGCGCCAGCACCAGGCGCTCCAGCAGCTGCGGGTCGGCCTCGGTGTCGTTGTTGAGCAACATCGCGGCGTCCGCGCCCTGGGCCAGCACCTGCCGCAAGCCGGCGTTGTTGCCGCCCGCGAACCGGCGGTTGTCGGGCAGCGGGAGCAGCGCCACGTCCGGGAACTCGCGCGCCAGCGCCGCGACCGAACCGTCGCTCGAGCCGTTGTCCACCACCAGCACGCGCACCTGCCAGCCGTCGGGCGTGTGGCAGTGCGCGAGCGTCTGGAGCAGCGCGCGCGTGTCGGCGAGCCCGTTCCAGTTGAGCACCACGATCGCGAGCGTCTTCACCCGGCGCGCGCCTCCGCTCGCCACGCGCGGCGCAGCGCGGCCAGCGCACCCACGGCCAGCAGCAGCAGGATCGCGAGCGCGGCGGCCACCGGCACCGCCGGCGTGCCGGCGTAGCGCGCGTACGTCCACCAGAAGTCGAGGCCGTGGAGCAGCGCGCGCTGCTCCGGCTCCGAGATCTCGAGCCGCGTGTCGCCGCCGCCCGCCACCGCCAGGCGCGGCATCTGGCCGCGCACGTGCTCGCCGGCGTTCCGCGCCAGCATGCGCCAGTGGCCGGCGATCGGGCTGAAGCGCGGGTTGAAGTGGCTGTCGCTCATGAAGCGCGGATCGTCGAGCGGTAGCTTGTAGGGATAATCGCCCACCTCGCGCATCTCGGCGCCGAAATAGATCGCGACCCCGCCGAGCGTGACGAACAGCCCGAGCAGCCCGAGCGCCCACGCCACCCGCCGCCGGAGTCTCGTCGCGCGCTCGAGCGCGAACGCGACCAGCAGGAAGCCCGGCGCCAGCACGGGCACCAGGTAGCGCGGGCCGAACGAGCCGTCGCCCGCCCAGTGCTGGAATCCGGCGTACAGCAGCAGCGCCACGATCCACACC
>DASSIN010000135.1:0-8527 GCA_035691845.1 Candidatus Eiseniibacteriota bacterium
TCTGGCTGCTCGCGCTCGCGGCCGCCGTGTGGACGCACGTGCGTCGCGCGGGCGACCCGGCGCGCGAGGCGCCGCGGGCGCTGGCCACGCTCGGCGCGGCGCTCGCGCTGTGGCGCGCGCTCGACGTGCTGGTGGACGCGCACGCGCTCGCGGACGGCGGGCTCGTCGCGCGGCTGACCAAGGCGCTGCTCGGGCTCGCCGCATGGTGGGCGGTGATGGCGCTGATCGCCGTCGGCCGCAAGCGGCGCGACCTGATCGTGCGCGGGCTCACGGTCGCGCTCGCGCTCACGCTGGGCGCGATCGGCGTGTGGGGCGGCGGCGCGGCGGCACTCACCATCCCCGGGCTCGCCGCGTTCCGCTGGAAGCGCGCGTTCCCGACGCGCGTCCTGCTGCGGCTCGCGTTCGCCGACGTCATGCTGCTGGTGCTGCTCGGGTGGCGCATCACCGGCCCCGCGGCCGCGGGCGGCGCGGGTGGCGGCCTCGTGTCGTTCGCCACGTGGGCGTACGCGAGCGTGTTCGGGTTCCTCACGCTGCTGTTCCTGTCGCTGCTGGCATCGATGGTGCGCGATCCCAGCCTCGGCATCCGCACCGTGAGCCGCCGGCTCGCGCTCTCGCACGTGATGGTGGTGGTGGTGCCGCTCGCGCTCACCGTGCTGCTGTGGATGGCGACCACGGTGTTGGGCGTGAGCACGGACCGCGCGCGCGTGGCCGCGGTGGAGCTGGAATCCGAGATCCACGCGCTGCACGCGGGGTTGAGCGCGGCGCTCGATCCCGCCCCGCCCGACGGCGGCCTCGCGCGCTGGGCGGCGGACCACGCCGCGCAGTGGCCGCGCGCCAGCGTGTGGGTGGCGCGCGACACCACGTGGCGGCGCCTGGCCGGCGCGGACGTGCTCGGCCACGAGCGGTTGCGTGCGTGGTCGGACTCGCTCGTGAGCCTGCCCGAGGGCGGGTTCGTGGCGCGCGGCGATTCGGTCTATCTCGGGGCGATCGTGCGCGCCGGCCCGGCGGGCGCGCGCACGATCGCGGTCGCGCTGGTGCCGGTGAGCACGCTGCTGCCGGGCGCGCCCGAGCGCATCGCCGGCGTCCAGCTCGCGGTGCGGCCGCGGCTGTCGGCCTCGGACTTCCGCTCCGACAGCAGCATCGTCGTGACCGGGAGTCGCGCCCACGTCAGCATCAACACCGGGCAGGACACGTTCGCCGTGAACGACACCACGGCGCTCGAGGCGCTCGGCAGCGGCCACGCGCTCGCGCCCGGGCTCGTGTGGCGGGGCGGACGCTGGACCCGGTCGCCCTACCTCGTCACCGCCTCGCTCGCCGCGCACGTGGCGCTGGCCGGGCTCGTGCGCGGCGTGCGCGAGAGCCCGCTCGGCATCCTGCCCGTGCTGCTGCTCGGCATGCTGGCCGCGCTGTTCGCGCTGGTCGCGGGCTTCGACGTCATCATGGTGACCGGGATGGGCCGCAGCATCGCCGCCGCGATCGGCGCCCTGCGCCAGGGCGCCGCGCGGCTCGAGGCGGGCGACCTGTCGTACCGCATCCGCGTCGGCGGCGAGGACGACCTGTGGGAGGTGGCGGCGGCGTTCAACACCGCGGCGCAGGGGCTGGAGCGCGCGCGCGCGCTGGAGCAGGAGCGCACGCGCATCGAGAACGAGCTGGCGCTGGCGCGGCAGATCCAGGCGCGGCTGCTGCCGCGCGCGCGACCGCGCGTGCCGGGCCTCGACATCGCCGGGTTGTCGGAATCCGCGCGCCAGGTGGGCGGCGACTACTACGACCACATCGCCGCCGGCGACGGCCGCGTGCTGCTGGTGATCGCCGACGTGTCGGGCAAGGGCGTGCCCGCGGCGCTGCTGATGTCGGGGGTGCGCGCCTCGGTGATGAGCCAGGACCTGCCGCGCACCGACGCGCCCACGCTCGCGCGGCGGCTGAACGAGTTCGTGTCGGGCAGCGTCGAGCCCGGGCGGTTCGTGACGGCGTTCGTGGCGTGGGTGGACGGCGCGCGCGACGAGATCGAGTACGTCAACGCCGGCCACAACCCGCCGCTGCTGGTGCGCGCCGACGGCACGCACGAGACGCTGGAGCAGGGCGGGCTCATTCTCGGCATCCTGCCCGACGCGCCGTTCGAGCGCGGGCTGGCGCGCTGGCATCCCGGCGACCGGCTGGTGCTCTACACCGACGGCGTGACCGAGGCGGCGAACGTGGCCGACGAGATGTGGGGCGAGGAGCGGCTGCTGGCGGCGGTGCGCGCGGGCGGCGCGGAGCCGTGCGACGCGCTGGTGCGCGCGATCGCCGGCCAGGTGCGCGCGTTCGAGGGCGAGCGCGGCGCCGCCGACGACGTCACGCTGCTCGCCGCGCGCCGGCTGCCGCCGGGCGCGTAGCGAGGTATCATCGCCGCGCGTCCCCCTGACGCCCCGGCACGTCCCCCCGGGGCCATCGGCACGGCCGCTGGCCCCTCATCCCACACGGGAGTCGCGATGAGATCTACAACAGCCACGCGCTGGATACTGGCCGCGGCGTTGCTGTCGGCCGCCACGTGGACAACGTTCCGCAGCTCGGGCGCCGCGCCGATCGCCCCGCACGGCGCGCAGGAGGCGCCCGGCCTCGCCCGGACGCCCGAAACGCCGCCGCCCGCCGACGGCCGCTCCGCCCAGATCAGGCAGCTCGATGCGCAGATCAAGGCGCTGCGCGATCAGCACAAGGCCGACGTCGAGCCGCTGCAGGCGCAGATCAAGGCGCTGAACGACAAGTTCCAGCAGCAGCTGGACGCGCTGCAGTCGCAGCGGCTCGCGCTGGTCGAGCAGGGCGTGCCGGGGCTGAAGGAGCTGGACGCGCAGGAGACCTCCGACCTGGACGCGCTGGCCGCGCGCGAGAAGGACGAGCTGGACAAGCTGCACGCGCGCTACAACGACGAGCGCAAGGCGATCCGCGATCGCTACCAGCAACGCCGGCGCGAGCTGGAGGCCGGCCACAAGTAGGCACTCCCGCGAGACCGGCGCCGCCACCCCCGAGGGCCCGGTTGTGTGCCGGGCCCCGCCCATCTAGGGTGGCCGCGCGGCGCGGCCGCGTCCCTCGAGAGGAGGAGTTCATGTTCGAGGAATTCCGGAAGTTCCTGCTGCAGACCAACGCCCTCGCGCTCGCGGTGGGCGTCATCATCGGCGCGGCGGTGGGCAAGGTGGTGAGCTCGCTCGTCGCCGACATCCTGATGCCGGTCATCGGGCTCGCGCTGCCGAGCGGCGCGTGGCGCGAGGCGAAGATCGTGCTGAGGACCAATCCCGACGGCACACCGGCGAGCGCCATCACCTACGGCACGTTCTTCGGCAACGTGGTGGATTTCGTGATCATCGCGTTCGTGGTGTTCATGGTCACGCGCGCGCTGCTGAAACCGAAGCCCGAGGCCAAGGCGCCCACCAAGGAATGCCCGGAGTGCAAGGAGGTCGTGCCGGCCGCCGCCAGGCGCTGCCGCGCCTGCACCAGCCCGCTGCCCGCCTGACGCCGCGCGCCGCGATCGCGCCCGCCGGCGATCGCGACGCAGCACCACCGGAACGCCCGCGCCCGCATGCAACGTCACGCGTGCGGGCGCGCGTCGTTCAGCGCGCGGCGGTGGTCGCCGGCAGCGCGCCCAGCTGCCACAGCAGGAACTGCAGGATGTCGGTGCCGTCCTCGATCTGCTTGGTGATCGAGGCGCCGGCCGAGTGCCCGCTGGTGGTGTCGTAGTGCAGCAGGATCGGGCGGTCGGAGGTGTTCTGCGCCTGCAGCAGCGCCGTCATCTTGCGCGCGTGCAGCGGCGCCACGCGCGTGTCGGAGTCGCCAGACACCAGCAGCACCGCCGGATAGCGGCCGTGGTACTGCACGTGCTGGTAGGGCGAGTAGGCGTACAGCCACTTGAACTGCTCGACGTCCTCGGACGAGCCGTACTCCGGCACCCAGAACCGCGCCACCAGGAAGTTCTGGTAGCGCAGCATGTCGAGCAGCGGGAACCCGCACACCACCGCCTGGAACAGCTCGGGGCGCTGCGTGAGCGCGGCGCCCACCAGCAGCCCGCCGTTGCTCGTGCCCTGGATCGCGAGCTTGGTCGGGTTGGTCCAGCGCTGGTCGATCAGCCACTGGGCGGCCCACTCGAAGTCGTCGAACACGTTCTGCTTGCGGCCCAGCATGCCGGCCTGGTGCCACGCCTCGCCGAACTCGTCGCCGCCGCGCAGCGCGGGCTCCGCGATCACGCCGCCGTTCTCGACCCAGATCGCGAACTCGGGCCGGAACAACAGCGCCTCGTCGATGTCGAACCCGCCGTAGCCGGTGAGCAGCGTGGGGCGGGCGCCATCGGGCTTCACGTCCTTGCGGTGCGCGAGGAACATCGGCACGCGCATGCCGTCCTTGGACGCGTACACGACCTGCTCCACCACGTCGTTCATGCCCGAGAACGGCAGGTGCGGCCGCCACCACACCTGCTGGCGCCCGTCCGAGACGTCGAGCCGCTGCACCAGGCGCGGCACCAGGCAGGACTGGTAGCCGTAGAACACTTCCCGGCCGTCGCCGCGTCCCGACAGCGCATCCACGCGGCCCGTCACCGGCAGCGGCGGGTACGACACCGTGTGCCCGTCGAGGTCGTACAGCCGCAACAGCGAAGCGACGCTGTGCAGGTAGTGGACCAGCAGCCGGTGGCCGGCGAGCGTGAAGTCCTGCACCACGTCCCCCGACGCCGGCACGATCTCCTTCCAGCGATCCTGGCCGGGATGCTGCAGATCCACGAGCAGGAACCGGCCGTTCGGCGCCTGCCAGTTGGTGCGCAGCACCAGCGTGTCGCCCACGGCGTCGGCGTAGAAGCCGGCGTGGATGCCGGTCACGAGCGGCCACGGCGCGCCGCCGGTGACGAGGCTCTGCAGCCAGATCTCGTTGTTGTCGCCCGAGGCGCCGTGATAGACGGTGAACACCAGCCAGCGCCCGCCCGCGCTCGTGCCGGCGTCGATGATGTCGCTCGGGCCGTAGGCCTCGCCGAACACCCTCGCGTCCGGCTCGTGGCGGCCGATCGCGTGCCGGAACACGCGCGGCCCCTGCGGCGTGTGCTGCGCGTACACGATCGCTCGCCCGTGATCCACGAACGTGGTGCCGAAGTAGCGGCGCCGGGGCAGCGTATCCACCGGCACGTTGCGCTCGAGGTCGAGCACGCGGATCTCGGTCTCGTCCGCGCCGCCCTTGCGCACCGCGTACGCGGCCAGCCGGCCGTCGTCGGTGGCGCTCGACCAGTTGGCGGAGATCGTGTGGTCGGTGGACCAGCCGTTGGGATCCGCGATCGCGCGATCGGCGCCGGCGAGCCCGTCGCGCACGTACAGCACGGACAGATCCTGGCTGGGCGCGCGGCGGGTGAAGAAGTAGCGGCCGCCGCGCTCGAACGGCACGCTCGACGCCTCGGTCTGCAGCAGCGCCGCGTAGCGCGCCCGCAGCGCCGCTCGGCCCGGCACCGCCTTCATCACCGCCTGCTCGTACTGCTGCTGCGCCGCGATCCACGCGCGCGTGTCGGGCGCATCCTGGTTCTCGAGCCAGCGGTAGGGATCGGGAATCGGCACGCCGTGCAGCGTGTCCCACACCGTGGCGACGCGCGTCACGGGCGGCGGGGGCGAGAATGCCGCGCGGGCGGCGGGGGTCCAGGCGGCGAGCGCGAGTGCGACGGCGAACCAGCGGGCGACGGATCGGTTCATGGCGTCCTCGACGGGATGCGGGGGATGGCGCGAACGCGGTGAGAGTGGCGGAACGGGCGGCGGGCGGCAAGGGCTTGGGGGGCGCGGCCGATACGCCTGCGGTCACGGCCGGCGCTGACGGTGCGCTGACATCCGCCGATTCCGCTCTGCTAGGCTCGTCGGTCCATGTCCCCGACGAGTCCGCACGACGCGCACGCCACGCGCCCGGCCAACCGGCTGGCGGGCGAGAAGAGCCCGTACCTGCTGCAGCACGCGCGCAACCCGGTGGACTGGTGGCCGTGGGGCGAGCCAGCGTTCGCCGAGGCGCGCGCCAGCCGGCGGCCGATCTTCCTGTCGATCGGCTACTCCACGTGCCACTGGTGCCACGTGATGGAGCGCGAGTCGTTCGAGGACGAATCGGTGGCCGAGCTGATGAACCGCTGGTTCGTGCCGATCAAGGTGGACCGCGAGGAGCGCCCCGACGTGGACCGCATCTACATGACCGCCGCGCAGGCGATGGGGCTGGGCGGCGGCTGGCCGCTCAACGTGTTCCTCACCCCCGAGCTCGAGCCGTTCTACGCCGGCACCTACTTTCCACCCGAGGCGCGCGGCGGCCACGCCGGACTGAAGCAGGTGCTGGCGAGCGTGCACCAGGCGTGGGAGGAGCGGCGCGGCGATCTCGAGCAGGCGGGGCGCACGGTGCTCGGCGCGCTCGAACGCTCGGAGGCCGCCCCGCAGACGACCGCCGCGCGCGAGGAGCTGTTCGTGCAGGCGGCGCAGTGGTTCGCGGACACCGAGGATCGCGGCTGCGGCGGGTTCGGGCATGCGCCCAAGTTTCCGACCGTCGCCAATCTCGGGTTCCTGCTGCGCTGGTGGGTGCGCGATCCGAACGCGCACGCCGGCGCGCTCGACATCGTGCTGCGTCAGCTCGACGCCATGCAGCGCGGCGGGATCCACGACCACCTGGGCGGCGGGTTCCATCGCTACAGCGTGGATCGCGGCTGGAACGTGCCGCACTTCGAGAAGATGCTCTATGACCAGGCGCAGCTCGCCGTCGTGTACCTCGAGGCGTTCCAGGCCACCTCGCGCGCGGAGTACGCGGCGGTGGCGCGTGGCGTGCTCGAGTACGTCGCGCGCGACCTGTCGCACGGGGGGGGCGGTTTCGATTCCGCCGAGGACGCCGACAGCGAGGGCGAGGAGGGCCGGTTCTACGTGTGGACGCCGGACGCGCTCGCGGCCGCGCTGCCCGCCGACCAGGCGGAGCTGTTCGCGTTCGTGTACGGCGTCGCGCCGCACGGGAACTTCGAGGGCGGCGCCACGGTATTGAGCGAGGTGCACGACGCGGCCGCGGCGGCGGACCGTTTCCAGCTTGGGCTGGACGAGGTGGCGGCGCGGCTCGCGGCCGCGCGCGCCACGCTGCTCGCGGCGCGCGCGCGGCGGGTGCGCCCGCATCGCGACGACAAGGTGATCGCGGCCTGGAACGGGCTCATGATCTCGGCGTTCGCGCGCGGCGCCGGCGTGCTCGACGACGAGGCGCTGGCGGCGCGCGCCAGCCAGGCGGCCGAGTTCGCGTGGGAGCGGCTGCGCGATCCCGCGAGCGGGGCGCTCAACCGGCGCTGGCGCGACGGCGAGGCCGCCGGCGACGGGCAGCTCGACGACCATGCCGATCTCGCCACCGGCTTCCTCGACCTGTTCGCCGCCACCTCGGAGCCCAGGTGGCTCGCGCGCGCGGCGGCGCTGGCGGAGCAGCTCGTCGCGCGGTTCCGCGATCCCGACGAGGGCGGCTGGTTCGAGAGCCCGGAGGGCGATCCTTCGATCAAGGTGCGCATGAAGAACGGTTTCGACGGCGCGGAGCTGGCCGGCAATTCGGTGGCGGCCGAGCTGCTGGCGCGGCTCGGGCGGCTGCTCGATCGCCACGACTGGCAGGCCGAGGCCGAACGCACGTTCGACGCCTACGCGCGCCGGCTGAACGGCGGCGCGATGGCGATGCCGCGCATGCTGTCCGCCATGCTGCTGGCGGAGACGCCCGCGCGCGACATCGTGATCGCGGGCGATCCCGCCGCGGCCGATACCCGCGCCATGCGCCGTGCGGTGGAGGCGCGCTTCCTGCCCGGCGCGCTGGCCGTGGTGCGCGATCCCGCACGCGCGGCCGCCCTCGGGGAGCTGCTGCCGTGGGTGGCGCCGCTCGCCCCGCGCGCGGGGCGCGCCACCGCCTACGTGTGCGTCGACCACGTGTGCCAACTGCCGATCACCGACTCGACCGCGCTCGCGGCCGCGCTGGACGCGAACGCGAACCCCAAGGAGAACGCATGAAACCGTGGAGTGTCATCGGCCGCGTCGCCGCGCTGGCGCTGCCGGCCGCGATCGCGCTCGCGCCCGGCGCGCGCGCGCAGGAGGGCGCGGCGCCGCCGCCGCCCGATTCGATCGTGCACGTCACCGTCGCGCCGGTGCAGGCGAGCCCGGGGGCGAGCGCGGACGCGCACGTCCGGATCTCGGTCGCGAACGGCTGGCACATCAACGCCAATCCCGCCAACCCCGACTACATGATCGCGACCGTGGTCGAGATCGCGCCCGTCGCCGGCATCAAGTCCGGCAAGGTGCGCTACCCGGCGGCGCGCCAGGAGCGCCTGGCGTTCGATCCGCACCCGATCGCCGTGTACACGGGCGATGTCGAGGCGCGCGTGCCGCTGGCGATCGCCGCCGACGTCAGGGCCGGCACGCAGCACCTGCGCGGCAAGCTCAAGTTCCAGTCGTGCAACGACCAGGTGTGTCTCGCGCCCGCGACGGTGGGCTTCGACCTCGAGCTGCGCGTGGCCGCCGCGCCCGCGCGTGGCGCCGCGCCGCCCGCGCCCGCCGCCGGC
>DASSIN010000136.1:0-14697 GCA_035691845.1 Candidatus Eiseniibacteriota bacterium
CGACTAGCGCCGGGGGCGCGACGCGCGCGTGGCGCCGGCGTGCGGCATGGGCGGCGTGCGGCGCGGGCCCAGTGGCGGCGGCGGCGGATCGAGCACACCCGACAGCCAGTGGAGCACGTTGAGCGTGAACTGACGGTTGTCGAGGTCGGTGCGGTTGATCCCCATCTCGAGCGGCACGCCGGGCGGCCGGTCGGGCGATGGCGTGACGTTGAGCTGCGCGGTCAGCATCGCGGCATCGCCGAGCACCACCACGCGCCCGTGCCCGCGCATGAACGCCAGTCCCGCCGCCGAGCCGCGCGCCACCACCGAGTCGCCGATGCCGACATCGCGCGCGTCCTTCGACAGCGCCAGCAGCCTGACCGCGCCCGGCGGCCCGTCCAGCGACTGCCCGGTCCACGTCGCCACGCGGCGCACGATCTCGAGACTGTCGCGCCCACGCGTGATCGCGTGATCGGCGAGCAGGCCGTTGTCGCGGCTGAACAGCAGGCAGCCGGGGTTGGCGCTGACCGAGTCCTCGTGCGCCGGGTCGGTCGAGACGCCGTTGCTCATCGTGACGCGGAGCGCGGATGCGAGCCCGGCGGCCGAGCGTCCGAACGGCGCCTGCTCGGCCACCAGCAGCAGCGCGCCGCCCGCCGACACCCAGTCGTCCACCACGCGGATCTCGTCATGCGTGAACGCCGGATAGCCGGGCAGCACGGTGTCGCCGATCCGGTCGAGCGGATCCACCACCACGAGCACGTTGGCCAGCTTGAGCAGCGCCGTCGAGAACCGCTGGGGCGAGCGCACCACGCGGTAGCCGTCGGCTTCGAGCAGCTCCTGGAACGGCCGGAACCGGTCGGCCAGCGTGAGCGGGTTGCCGTGGCCTTCGTCGAACAGCAGCACCGGATGCGTGCTGCCGAACGCGGGCCGCGCGACCTGCGGCACGAACGTCGAGTCCACGAGCTGCTGGGCCGCGGCGGGGCGCGCGGCGAACGCGGCGAACGCGAGCGCGAGCGCGGCGAACACGGGGCGCGCGGAAGCAGACGGGCTCATGCACGGGACTCCGGGGTCGATGCGCACGTCACGGGCGGCCGGGAAGTGTAACGCGCCCCGTGGCCGCGCGCGTTTCGGAGTGGTCAAGTGCGGTGGGTGGAGTGACCCCGTGACCGCGAGGCCGCCTTGCTCTTAGAATCGGTGTCCGGCCCGGAGACTCAAGCGCTTGTCCCTCGAACCCCTCGTCGATACGCACGGCCGCACCGTCCGCGACCTGCGCATCTCGGTCACCGATCGCTGCAACCTGCGCTGCGCGTACTGCATGCCGGCCGAAGGCATGCCGTGGCTGCCGAAGCAGGATCTGCTGACGTTCGAGGAGATCGCGCGATTCGCAGGCATCTGCGTGCGGCTCGGCATTCACGGCATCCGGCTGACGGGCGGCGAGCCCACCGTGCGCGCCGAGCTGCCGTCCCTGGTGCGCATGCTGCGCGCGATCGCGCCGGATGGCGACCTGTCGCTCACCACCAACGGGCTCAAGCTCGAGGCGATGTCGGGCGCGCTCGCCGACGCCGGGCTCACGCGCGTCAACGTGTCGCTCGACACGCTGCGTCCCGAGCGGTTCCATCAGCTCGCGCGCCGCGACCGGTTCCACGAGGTGGTGCGCGGGCTCGAGGCGGCGCGCGCCGCCGGGTTCCGGCCGATCAAGATCAACGCGGTGCTGATGCGCGGCTTCAACGACGACGAGGTCGAGTCGCTGGCCGACTGGGCGCGCGAGCAGCGGTTCGAGCTGCGCTTCATCGAATGGATGCCGCTCGACGCGCAGCACGGCTGGGCGCGCGACAAGCTGGTGCCGGCGCACGAGATCGTGGCGCGGATCGCCGCCCGCCACCCGCTCGAGCCCGAAGCCGGCACCGATCCGAGCGCGCCGGCGGCGCTGTACCGCTATCGCGACGGCGGCGGGCGCGTGGGCGTGATCGCCTCGGTCACGCGGCCGTTCTGCGGGCGCTGCGACCGCATCCGGCTCACCGCCGACGGCCAGATCCGCACCTGCCTGTTCTCGCTCAAGGAATACGACTTCCGCCACGCGCTGCGCTCGGGCGCGAGCGACGCGGACATCATCGGGCTGCTGCGCGCGGCCGTGTGGCGCAAGGAGCCCGGCCACCTCATCAACCGCCCGGAGTTCGTGCAGCCGGCGCGCGGAATGAGCGCGATCGGCGGATAGACGATGGACATCGGGCCGCGGACAGGGCGTGCGCGCGCGGCGCGCGCGCCACGCTCATTCCTCGCCGTACAGCCGCTCGAGCAGCTCCGAGAGCTGCTCGCACTCGCGCTTCGTGAGGCGCGCGGTCACCGTGCGGTGCAACGCCTCGATCGCCGGCCGCGCCTCGTCCAGCAGCTCGAGGCCGCGGCGCGTGATGCGCGTCACCGAGTGGCGGCGGTCCTCGCTCGAGCGCCCGCGCTCCACGAGCCCGCGCTCCGACAGGCGATCGATCATGCGCGTCAGGTCCGGCGCGCGCTCGAGCATGCGGCGCGCGATCTCGCAGCGCGGGTAGCCGCCGGGCTCGGCGCCGCGCAGGATGCGGAGCACGTTGTACTGCCCGGGCGAGAGCCCGAGCGGCGCACACGCCTGCTCGATCAGCTCGCGCACGTGGCTGGATGCGACGAGCAGGTTGAGCACGGTCTCCTGGGCGGGCGACTCGAACCGCGCCTGCTGGAGCCGGTTGCGCAGCGCGTCCCCGCGACGACGAACCTCTGGCACGCGCGAATGATGCCGGAGCGCGATCCGTGTTGCAACACGAACCATCCGCGTCCGTCGTCCGGGCGATCGCGGACGCGCACCGCCCGCCCCGGCTGCGCACCCAATGACGTGAGAATCCCGATGCGCCGCCCGCAACGACTCCTGCCCGCCGCCCCCCTGCTGCTCGCCGTGCTCGTCCTGGCCGTGGCGGGCTGCTCGCGTCGCACGACCGCGCCGCTGCTCGACCGCACCGGAGCCGCCGGCGACCGCGCCGCATCCGGGCTCGGCATCGCGCGACCCGGCTTGCAGGGCGCGAACGGCAACGCCGCCGCCTACGGCGCGCGCGCGCGGCTGCGTCCATTCCGCGCCGCGCCCGGCGACGTGCCCCAGGTGCGCGACCTGCGGGCCCAGCTGTTCGACAGCACGCTCGAGATCCGCGGCGAGCTGTCGGGCGCGCCCGGCCGGGCGCTGCGCTACGACCCGTTCGCGGCCGGCGGCTGGATGCTGCAGGTGTTCATCAACGCGGACCAGGATGCGACCGGCTACTGGCTGGGATTCGACTACATCGTGCGCGGCGGCGAGTTGCTGAACGACCACCAGGTGGTGGTGCGCCGCATCGCGCCCGATCCGATCTATCCCGGCGGCTGGGGGCCGCAGTCGGGCGTGGCGCGGCTGCTCGTGCACGATCACAGCTTCGTGGTGGACGTGCCGCTGGCCGCGATCGGCAACGACGACGGCCGCGTGGACTTCCTGGTCGAGACCTACGCCACCGTCGCGTGCCCGGACTGCGGCGGCGGCGTCACCCAGATCGTGGGCGAGGACTACGCCGGCACCACGCTGCGCATCATGCCCGTGCGCCGGATGCGGCGGCCGGGCGCTCTCCCAGGAACATCACCTCCTCCTCCAATGTGACGCCGAACTGCTCGCGCACGCGCGCCTTCATCTGTTCCGCCAGCGCCAGCACGTCGGCGGCGGTGGCATGGCCGGCGTTGACGATGATGTTCGCGTGCTTGGCGTACACGACCGCGTCGCCCACGCGCAGCCCGCGGCAGCCGCACGCATCCAGCAGCTGGCCGGCGGGCACGCGCCGCGTGCCGGGCGAGTGCTTCGCGTCCGGCATCTGCCAGTCGGGCGGCAGGTTCTTGAAGTAGGACCCGGCCGTCGGCTCGATCCGCCACTGCGGGTGCTTGACGCGGCGGATCTCGAGCTTCTCGTCGATCACCTTCTGGATCGCGTCGCGGTCGCCGGGCTTCAGCTGGATCAGCGCGTCGAGCAGCACGCGCGGCTCGCGCTTGAGGCGCGAGTCGCGGTAGGCGAACGCGTACCACGCGCGCGGGCGCGTCTCGACCTGGGCCCCGTCCGGCGTGGCGTGCGTGCACTCGATCACGAACGTGCCGATGTCCTCGCCGTAGCAGCCGGCGTTGCCGTAGATTGCGCCCCCCACCGTGCCCGGGATGCCGGCCGCGAACTCGAGCCCCGACAACCCGCGATCGCGGCACTGGTAGATGAAGTCGAGGAAGTCCACGCCGCAGCCGACGTGCGCCACCGTGCCGTCGAATTCGACGCGGTCGATGGCGTTGCGCAGCACGAGCCCGCGGAAGCCTGTGTCCGAGGCCAGCAGGTTGCTGCCGCCGCCCAGCAGGAACACGGGCACGCCGGCGGCGTGCGCCTCGCGCAGCGCCGCCACCAGCTGGTCGGTGGTGCGCGCCGCGTGATAGAAATCGGCCGGCCCGCCGATGCGGAACGTGGTGTGCAGCCGCAGCGGCTCGGCGGTGAGCAGCGTGCCGCCGTGGGCGGCCACGGCGCGGCGCAGGCGGTCTTCGACGGGAACGGCGCGCGAAGGCATGATCCTTCCCTGGAGCGGGTTCGCGTCCACGCGGGCTGCCGCGCGGACCGTCGGCTCGCGGCCCGTCGGCTCGCGGCCACCCGCCAGCGAACGCACCGGAAACGAACCGCAGCCAACGGGCACGGCATCTTAGTCGGTCGATTCACGCGACGGAAGCCGGCGGGCAGCGCCACGGCGCGCGCCGGAACAGGGACTCGAGCGCGGAGGAACCATGGCGAAGGTGGACATCACCTACTGCGTGTCCTGAGGGTATCTGCCACGGGCCACCAGTCTGGCGGCCGAGATTCGTAGAGCGAAGGGCATCGAGAGCACGCTGACCAAGGGCCACGGCGGAGTGTTCGAGGTCCGCGTGGACGGCAACGTGGTGTTCTCGAAGAAGCTGGCCGGGCGCTTCCCCGAACCGGCCGAGGTGCTGGACCACATCCCCGCGTCCTGATGGCGGCGCGGCCCGCGCTGGCCTGGCGGGCCCCGCGGCGGTCCTTGTTGCCGGCTGCTCCGCCCCGGTAGAATTCTGCTTTGGCGTGCCCCGCGCCCGTCCCCTCCCACCCCGCGAGACCATGCGCCGCGGCCTGCTCCTGCTCCTCGCCTTCGCACTCGTGCCGGGCCCGGCTCACGCCCAGTGGCCGCTCGATGGCCTGCGCGTGTGCGATGCCGTCGGCGACCAGTCGGCCACGACCATCGTTCCCGATGGCGCGGGCGGCGCCGTGGCCGCGTGGGTGGACCCCCGCAGCGGCTGGAACTCGGACGTCTGGGCCCAGCGCCTGACGCCCGCCGGTCCGGCATGGGCCTACCAGGGGCGGCCGGCCACCATGGTCGCGTGCTGGAAGTACCGGCCGGTCGGCGTCCCCGACGGCCACGGGGGCGTGCTGCTCGCGTGGGCCGACGACCGCTGCGCCGGCTACACGCAAGTTTACGTCAGCCACCTGACGGCCGCGGGCGACGTGGACCCCGGCTGGCCGTCGAACGGCGAGCGACTGTGCGCGACCAGCGCCGCGCAGCAACGGCCCGCGATCGTGAGCGACGGCCAGGGCGGCGCGATCGTCGCGTGGGACGACGAGCGCTCGGGCGCGACCGACGTCTACGCCCGGCACGTGATGGCCGACGGCACGCTCGACTGGCTGCCCGCCGGCGTGCAGATCGAGACCGCCACGGGCGACACGCTCGGGCCCCGGCTGGTGGAGGATGGCGCGGGCGGCGCGTTCCTCGCGATCCAGCAACGCTCGGGCGCGAGCTTCCCGTTGCGCGCCGCGCGCGTCTCGGGCGCGGGCGTGCTGCTGTGGGACGCCGCCGTGTGCAGCGCGTCGGGCGCGCGCGCCGACGTGCGCGCGGCGGCCGACGGCACGGGCGGGCTGCTGCTGGCGTGGGCCGACGCGCGCGGCGGCGACTTCGACGTCTACGCCACACGCCTGCGCTCGTACGGGGTGCCCGAGTACGGCTGGCCGATCGGCGGCCGCAAGGTGGCGGGCGGCGCCGGCGATCAGGGGTCACCCGCGCTCGCCGCGGCCGGCGGCGGCGCGGGAATCGTGGCGTGGGCGGCGGGCGGCGACATCCTGGCGCAGCGCCTGGCGGGCGATGGCAGCCCGCAATGGGGCGCGGGCGTCACGCTGTGCGGCGCGGCCGGGGAACAGAGCGCTCCGGCGCTGGCGGAAGACGGCGCCGGCGGCGCGTTCGCGGCATGGACCGACGGGCGCGGCGCGAGCCTCGACGTGTACGCCGCGCACGTGGATTCGCTCGGGCAGCGCCTCCCCGGCTGGCCCGCCGACGGGCTCGCGCTGTGCGCGGCGGGCGGCGATCAGCAGGCCGTGGTGCTCGCCGCCGACGGCGCGGGCGGCGCGTACGCGGCATGGGACGACGAGCGTCAGGGCGGCGTCTCGGGCCACGACGTCTACGCCCAGCGCCTGCTCGCGAACGGGCTTCCCGCCAACCAGGCGTTCGGGCTCGCGGCCTTCAATCGCCTGGGCCAGACGTTCATCACCTGGCACTGCCCGCCCGGGCTCGGCTGGATCTACCGCGTGTATCGCTCGGACACGCCGATCGCATCGCGCGACGACCTGCTGCATGGGGCGATCATCGCCTCGCTCGGCGACTCGTCGTGGTGCGACCAGCGGCTGTCGCAGGCGCTGGGGACGGCGTGCGCGTACGCGGTGGACTCGCTGGCGGGGCCGCTCGCGACGGATCAGGGGCTGTGGGTGGTGACCACGACCGCGGGCGATCAGGCGTGGTACGCCGTCACCGCGCAGCCGCAGAGCTACAGCGAGAACGCCACGATCACGCCGGGCGTCAACGCGCTCGC
Source organism: Candidatus Eiseniibacteriota bacterium (assembly GCA_035691845.1). GTDB lineage: Bacteria > Eisenbacteria > RBG-16-71-46 > RBG-16-71-46 > RBG-16-71-46 > DASSIN01. Next base: position 6,850 of record DASSIN010000136.1, read on the forward strand.
CGATCCGCTCGACGAGACGGTGGACGCGCCGGCGCCGGTGTACCAGCGCACGATCCAGAAGTCCGGCGTCCGCGCCGACGTGTATGCGCTGTGGACCTCGCCCGTGGACGCGCCGGCGATGCCGGGCATGGCCAACCGCCCCGGGCTCGCGTTCGACTGCGGCGTCGTGCGCGGCGCGCCCGGCAGCGCGCTGCTGGTGCGACCGCATCCGCGCGGCAGCGATTTCACGCAGGTGCTGGGCGGCTCGGGCGTGCCGGGCGAATGGGTGCTGGCGCTCGACGATCCGCTGCCGAGCGGCGAGAACACGTTCTGGTACGGCTACCACACCGGCTACAACGTGCTGGCGAGGAAGAACGATCCGCCCACCGTGGGCGTGGTGGTGAACTACACCGAGCGCCGCGTGCTGTACACGCTGGCGTGGATGCGCCGCCGGTTCCCGGTGGACACCATGCGCGTCTACGCGATGGGCTACTCGATGGGCGGCATCGGCAGCGTGATGCTGGCGTTCGAACGCCCGGACTGGATCGCGGCGGTGATGTCGATCGCCGGCAAGTTCGATTTCTCGTTCCTCACCGACCCGGACACGACCAATGCGTTCGATCCGGCGGGCTCGCTGCGCCCGGTGGTGGACGGCATGTGGGGCCAGGTGTCGACCGATCTCGAGACCACCGAGGGCGTGCCGGTCTACCAGCGCCTGGACTTCGACACGCTCGCGGCGCAACAGGAGGCGATCGGGCTGCCGCCGATCGTGGCGTTCAACGGGCGCTACGACACCACCGTGGGCTGGGCGGAGAAGATCGGGTTCTACTCGGCGATGGAGCGCCACCGCCAGGGCGGGCAGTTCTTCTGGGACACGAGCACGCACACCGGCGGCACGATCGGCTGGCCCGCGCTCGAGGCCAACATCGCCGCGCTGTACGCGTTCCGCTCGGATCGCAGCTACCCGGCGCTGTCCCACGGCAGCGCCGACGACGACCCGGGCGACGGGCACGCCACCTCGGGCGACAGCCTGGGCACGCTGAACGGCTACGTCACGTGGGACACGAGCTCGACCGACGTGCCCGACCGCTGGGCGGTGGTGCTGCGGCTGCGCGATCTGCCGACCGCGTGGGGCACGCGCGTGGCGCCGGACTGGGTGACGGTGGACGTGACGCCGCGCCGCACGCAGCGGTTCTCGGCGCCGCCGGGAACGCCATGCACGTGGAAGGTGACGCGGCCCGGCGATGCCGTCACGCTCCAGCAGGGCACCGTGGCGGTGGACTCGCTGGGGCTGGTCACGGTGCCGGCCGTTGACGTGTGGAAGTCGACGGGCTGCCTGTTGAGCATCGAGGCGCAGGGCACGGCCGCGCCCGCCGCCACGGCACCCGCGCGGCTCGCGCTCGCGCCCTCGCGCAATCCCGCCTCGGGCGCGACGCGGGTGCGCGTCACGTGGCCGCGCGCGGGCGCGGCCGACGTGCGCGTGCTCGACGTGTCGGGCCGCGTCGTGCGCACGCTGTGGAACGCGACGGCGCGTCCCGGCACGGTGTCGCTGCCGCTCGAGGCCGGCTCGCTGCCGAGCGGCATCTACTTCCTGCGCGCCCGGCTCGACGCCGAGTCCGTCACCCGCCGCCTCGCCGTGGTGCATTAGCGATCGAGCCGGGCGGCCCGCGCGACGGCGTCGCACGGGCCGCTTGCGTGCGACGCCCAGCGCGCTGGTCTTTGCTCGCACATCGAAGGAAGGCGCATGTATAGTTGCGCTCTCCTGCCGCATCGCTTGCCCAGGGACGGGGTGAGCCACCCCATGTAGCGTTGCGGACGACGGATCGATGCAACGTCTGAAAGACGGTATGTCCGATCCGCGCGTCGCCTCGCGCGCCCCGCTGGGCGCTCTTCCGAAGACTCCGACCGGCATCACGGGTCTGGACGAGATCCTGGAGGGCGGCCTGCCGACCGGACGCCCGACGCTGGTGTGTGGCAATGCCGGCTGCGGCAAGACGCTGATGGGCGTGTGCTTCCTCGTGCACGGCGCGCTGCGCCACGACGAGCCCGGTGTGCTGATGTCGTTCGAGGAGACGGCGCACGACCTGGCCGCCAACGTCAGCAGCCTGGGCTTCGATCTCGAGCGCATGATCGCCGAACGCCGGCTCGCGATCGACCACGTCCGCATCGAGCGCAGCGAGATCGAGGAGACCGGTGACTACGATCTCGAGGCGCTGTTCATCCGGCTCGGGCTGGCGATCGACACCGTGGGCGCGAAGCGCGTGGTGCTCGACACGATCGAGGCCGTGTTCAGCGGGTTCACGAACCACGCCGTGCTGCGCGCCGAGCTGCGCCGGCTGTTCCGCTGGCTCAAGGACCGCGGCGTGACCGCGCTCATCACCGGCGAGCGCGGCGAGGGCACGCTCACGCGGCACGGCATCGAGGAGTACGTGTCGGACTGCGTGATCCTGCTCGATCACCGCGTGGAGGACCAGGTCGCGACGCGCCGGCTGCGGGTGATCAAATACCGCGGCACGCACCACGGCACCAACGAGTATCCGTTCCTGATCGACGCGAGCGGCATGGACGTGCTGCCGGTGACCTCGCTCGGGCTGGCGCATGCGGCGTCGCGCCAGCGCGTCTCGACCGGCATCCGCGAGCTCGACGGGATGCTGGGCGGGCAGGGCGTGTTCGCGGGCTCGAGCGTGCTGGTGTCGGGCTCGGCCGGCACGGGCAAGAGCAGCCTCGCCGCGCACTTCGTGGACGCGGCGTGCGGGCGCGGCGAGCGCAGCCTGTACTTCGCGTTCGAGGAATCGGCCGACCAGATCGTGCGCAACATGGGCTCGATCGGGATCGACCTCGCCCGCCACGTGGCATCGGGCATGCTCGAGTTCCATTGCGCGCGACCGACGCTGCGGGGACTCGAGGCCCACCTCGCGAAGATGTACCAGCGGCTGCGCGAGCATCAGCCGCGCGCCGTGGTGATCGATCCGCTCTCCAACTTCAGCGCGATCGGCAACCGGGACGAGGTGAAGGCGATGCTGCTGCGGCTGATCGATCTGCTGAAGTCGCGCAGCATCACCGGCTGGTACACGAGCCTCACGTTGGGCGTACGCGACGACTCGGACGTGGCCGTGTCCTCGCTGATCGACACGTGGGTGTCGATCGCCATGCTGGACCGCGGCACCTCGCGCACGCGCACGCTGTCGATCGTCAAGTCCCGCGGCATGGCGCACTCGGACGACGTGCGCGAGCTGCTGATCACCGATCATGGCGTGCGGTTGGAGCGGCTGTCCCGCCACGCGAGCCCCAACGGCCGGCCGCCCGGCGGCGAGGACGACGCCGGGCTCGCGATCGGCGCACCGGAACATGGCGCGCGCCGGCAGGAGGCATCGTGAGCTCGCAGCGCGAGGTCGTTCCGGACGGCACCAGCGGCGCCGACCCCGAGGCCTGGGATCTGCGGCTGTACGTGGCCGGCCAGACGCCGCGCTCCCTGGCGGCGCTCGCCAATCTGTCGCGGCTGTGCGAGCAGCACCTGGCGGGCCGGTACCGCATCGAGATCGTCGATCTGCTGCAGAACCCGCAGCTCGCCGCCGGAGACGAGATCGTGGCGATCCCGACGCTGGTGCGGAAGCTTCCCGAGCCGGTGCGCAAGATCATCGGCGATCTGTCGAGCACCGAACGCGTGCTGGTGGGCCTGCAGCTGCGGCCCTCGCGATGACCGCCGAGCCGCAGTGGAGCCGGCCCGCGTTCGCGGATCTCGGGTCCGAGCCGTACGAGCTGCGGCTGTACGTGGTGGGGATGACGCGGCGGTCGCAGCAGGCGATCGAGGAGACCAAGTCCGTGTGCGAGCAATATCTCGCGGGGCGCTACAAGCTCGAGGTGGTGGACATCCGCGAGCATCCGCATGAAGCCGTGACCGGGCAGATCGTCGCCTCCCCCACGCTCGTCCGCCGGCGTCCGCTGCCGATGTGCCGCCTGGTCGGCGACCTGTCGCAACGCGACCGCCTGCTCGGCAGGCTCGGCATCGTGCCGCAGTGACGGACACCATGCCCAGGCATGGGGACGCGGCCTCCGGCCCACCGCGCAACGATCTGCGACGCCGCCTCGAGGAGGCGGAGGACATGCTGCGCGCGATCCGCGCCGGCGAGGTGGACGCGCTGATCGTGCGCACCGCCGACGGCGACCGCCCGTTCGTGCTGGAAGGCGCCGATCGGCCGTATCGCGTGTTCGTGGATGGCATGCAACAGGGCGCCGCGACGCTGACGCCGGACGGGCTGATCCTGTACTGCAACCGCAGTTTCGCCGACATGCTCGGCCGCTCCGCACGGCACGTGGTGGGGCAGCCGGTGTTCGGGTTCGTGCCGCCCGAGTTCCACGCCACCGTGCGGCGGCTGCTCGAGCACGACGCGCCGCGCGTCGGCGACCGCACGCTCGAGCTGGCGTCGCTGGCGGGCGGACGCGTGCCGGTGCACGTGGCGGCGAGCCCGCTCGAGGATCGCCTGTTCGCGTGGGTGGTCACCGACCTCACCGAGCGGCTCGAGCACGCGGCCTCGCTGGCGATGCGCAACGACGAGCTGGAACGCATCAACGAGCGGCTGTCGCAGTTCACCTACAGCGTCGCCCACGACCTGCGCGCGCCGATTCGCGCCATCCGCGGCTACCTGGACGCGCTGGTGGAGGAGATCCAGGGCAGCTCCACGTCCGAGCAGCGCATCTACGCCGCGCGCATCGCCGACGCCACGCAGCGGCTCGACACCCTGATCAACGACCTGCTCTCCTACAGCCGCATGGGTCAGGTGGAGTTCGCGCACTCACCGCTGCGGCTGCGCGAGGTCGTGCACGACGCCATGCTGCAGATCGAGAGCGACATCAGCGCCAGCTCGGCGCGCGTCGCGCTCGACATCCCGGACGGCACGCCGCGCGTGGTCGCGCACGGCCCGACGCTGGTGCAGGTGGTGGTGAACCTGCTCTCGAACGCGCTCAAGTTCGTGCCCCATGACACCACGCCCGAGGTGCGCCTGCGCTCCGAGCCGGCCGGGGCCCGGGTGCGGCTGTGGGTCGAGGACAACGGCGTCGGCGTGGCGCCGCAGCACCACAAGCGCATCTTCGAGATGTTCGAGACCCTGGACCGGCGCTATCCCGGCACCGGGCTCGGGTTGGCGCTCGTGCGCCGCGCCGTGGATCGCATGGGCGGCGAGGTGGGCATCGAGAGCACGGGCGAGGGCGGCAGCGCGTTCTGGATCGAGCTGCCGGCCGAGCCGTGCGCGGCGCGCGACCCGGCGATCGCGGCAACGGCGCCGTCGGCCCAAGACGCGGAGTAGCCCGGGCGTCACCCTCCCGGGGGCGCGGGCGCGGCGCCCGCCTTCTCCAGCCGCAGCGCGTAGCGCCGTTCGCCCAGCCGCTCGAACACGATCGCGTCGCCCGGCTCGAGCCCGCGCTCGCGGCACCAGCGCAGCATTCCCGGCTGCTTCAGCCCCGCCGGGCGGAACCGCCACGCGCCGAACTGGATGTCGGTCTCGAACGCGAACCCCAAATCGGTCTCGATCGTGATCGGCGTGACGTGGCCCGCGGGCGGCGGCTCGTCCGGGGCGCGCGGGCCCACCGCGTCGGCCGGGAAGAACTCGAGGATGTCCCACAGCGGCACCATGCGCTGCGTGAACGTCCACACGTCCGCCGCCGAGCGCACCGGGATGCGCCGCGTCTCGCTCACCGCGCGAGCCTCATCGCGGCCGCCGGCGCGGCGCGCTCATCCCTGCTTCGTGTCGGCGCGCAGCCCGGACAGCGACTGCTCGAACGCGGTGCCGAGCATCTTGTCCATCAGCGGGCCCATCAGCCGGTAGAGCGCGTTGCTGCCGAGGTCGCCGTCGTCCCGCCACGTCACGCGCGTCCCGCCCGGTCCGGGCGCGAGCGTGATGCGGCCGTGGGCGACGAAGTCCGAGCCCTCCATGCGGAGCTGGTAGTCCACTTCGCGCGCGGGCTCGGCGCTCGTGACCTCGAGCCGGCCGTTGCCCATCTTCCGGCTCGTCCAGCGCATCGCGCCGCCGGCGCCGGTCTCGGGCCCCTCGTACACGTATGCGATGGACGGATCGCGGCGCGAGTTCCACGCCGACCACCGGTCCCACGTGCGCACGGTGGCGAGCCGCTGATAGAGCGTGTCCGGGCTGGCGGCGATCACGGCCGTGCGCTCGACCGCGTAGCGCGACGGCATGAACCGGGAGACGACGAACAGCACGATCACGAGCACGAACAGCACCAGCACGATGCGGCCGACGACTTTCATGCGCACACCTCCTGGCGACGGTGAGTGGCGACGGCGCGCGAGTCTACGCGCCGGTCGCGGGAACGTCCACGCCTCACCCGCCGCGCGCCACCTTCGGGCGCGCGAACCGCACCACGTCGCGCACCACCGTGTAGCCGTCGCCGCCGAGCCGGCCCACGGGCCTCAACTTCACGGGATCGACGTGGCCGTGCTCGTCCAGCACGCGCTCGGCCACGTGCGCGCGCAGCATCTCGCCCACCACCAGCACGGTTTCGCCGAATTCGACCTCGCGCTCGAGCCGGCACTCGAGGTTGACCGGCGACTCCAGCACGCGCGGCGCGCCCACGAGCTGCGATGGCGCCTCGTGGAAGCCGGCCAGCTCGAACTCGTTCACCTCGGCCGGCCAGTCGCCCGAGGTCCGCACCATGCGCTCCAGCATCGACTCGTCCACGACGTTGATGGTGAACTCGCCCGTGGCCCGCACGTTGCGCAGCGTGTCCTTGGGCTCGCCGGCGCGCAGGTTGAGCGAGATCCCGAGCAGCGGCGGACGGCTGGAGATGGCGTTGAAGTACGAGAACGGCGCCAGGTTGGCCCGCCCGCCGGGCGAGCGGGTGGCCACGAACGCGATCGGCCGCGGCACGACGACGCCGATCAGAAACCGGTACACCGCCCCGGCCGACAGCTCGGCAGGTTCGAGGATCATGGCGGGGCAGCCTACCCCGCGCCCGCCGGCCGGCACCACGTGGCGCCAGTGCGGCGCCGCGGACGCGGCGCCGGCGCACTGGCGATGGCTCTTGCTGCCATTCCGGCAGGGGCCTAGCATCGGGCAGGCTCCCGGCACGAGGCGCGAAGCCCGCGCCGTCATTGGAGATTCCATGCCGAACGTGCGCCGCGACGCCGACCGGTTGGACGCGGACGGCGCCGCTCCCGAAAGCCCGCTGGAATCCACGGCGGTGCTGTTCGAGCGCATCCGCGCGGGCGACGCCGGCGCGCGCGACGCGCTGTTCGCGCGCTACCTGCCGGTGCTGCGCCGCTGGGCGCACGGCCGGCTGCCCGCCCGTGCCCGCGGGCTGGCCGACACCGACGACCTCGTGCAGGTCACGCTGATCCGGGCATTGAATCGGCTGGGGGAGTTCGAGCCGCGCCGCGAGGGGGCGTTCCTGGCCTACCTGCGGCAGGTGCTGCTGAACGGCGTGCGCGAGGAGCTGCGGCGCGCGGCGCGACGCCCCTCGGGCGACGACGAGGCCACCGCGCACGTGGTGGACCCCGCGCCGTCCGTGGTGGAGCAGGCGATCGGCCGCGACACGCTCGGGCGCTACGAGACGGCGTTGCTGCGGCTCACCGAGGAGCAGCGCGAGGCGACGATCCTGCGGTTGGAATATGACTTCTCGTATCCCGAGATCGCCGAGGCGCTGGGCAAGACGACGGCGAACGCGGCGCGCATGCTGGTGGCGCGCGCGCTCGTCACGCTGGCGGAGGAGATGCGTGAATCCCGAGGAACCGGTTCCGCTCCTTGAAGTGGCCGCCGCGGTGGCGGACCAGACGCCCGTCGACTGGGACGGCCGCCGGCGCGAGCTGTCGGGCCTGGAGGCCACGCTGGACGAGCTGCGCGCGCTGCAGGCGCTGGC
>DASSIN010000137.1:0-5133 GCA_035691845.1 Candidatus Eiseniibacteriota bacterium
GGCCTGCGGGCGACGGCCGCGGGCGCGCGTGTCGAGTGGGCCACGGGCGCGGATGTCCTGCGGGCGACGGTCGCGAGCGCGCGTGTCCAGCGGGCCACGGTCACGGGCGCGCGAGTCCTGCGGGCCACGGTCGCGGGCGCGTGAGGGCCCCGTCCGCGTCGACTCGGCGCGTGACCGCCCCGTCCGCGCCGACTCGCTGCGCGTCCGATCGCGAGCGGTGCGCGGCGGCGCCGCACGTTCGGACCTGCCGCGCTTCTCGTCCCCACGCACCCCGCGGGGTGCGCGACCAGCGCCGCGGGGCGACGACCTCGCGGACGTGCGCGAATCGCTACGCTTCGTTTCGTTATTGCGGCGCGCACCGCTTCGCCTCGGCCTCATGCGCGCAGCTTAACCCTCGCCGCGCGCGTCGGGAAGCGCGCGCGCCGCGCGTGGAGACGCCCCCGGCCCACTCGCCCGGCGCCACGACCCCGCCACGCTCCGCGCGGCCGCCGGCCGCGCGCCGATCAGCGCGCGGTGGGCGAGGCTTCGCGCGATGCGTCCGTCACGCCTGCTGCTGCCCGAGGCGACGCGCGAACACCATCAGCAGCGCGAGGTCGGCAGGCGACACCCCGGCGACCCGCCCGGCCTGGCCCAGCGTCGCGGGCCGCAGCCGGCGGAGCTTCTCCAGCGCCTCGCGAGACAGTCCTTCGAGCGGTGCGCTCCACAGCGCATCCGGCAACGCGAGTCGCTCGAGCGTCGTGGCGCGAGCGGCGGTGCGGGTCTGGCGCTCGATGTAGCCGCGATAGCGCACGCGCACCTCCAGCGCCGCGCCCCAGCGCGACGGCAGCCGTGGCGTCACGCCGAGCGTGGCGAGCGCGGCGTAGCTGGCATCGGGGCGCGACAACCAGTCGAGGGCGGTGATGCCGCGCACCCGTGGCGTCGCGCCGCATGCGGTCGGAGCCCCGTCGTCGCGCACGGCCGCATCGCGCACGATGGCATCCCGCGCACCCGCGTCGCGCGCGCGGGGCGCGGCCGCGCCGGCGCGATCCGGGACGCGCACCCGCGTGCGTGCGAGCCTGCGCTGCTCGACCGTGATCGCCGCCACCTTCGCGCGCACGCGCTCGAGCTGCTCCGCCGTGACCAGGCCGAGCGCGTGGGCGGTCTCGCACAGCCGCTCGTCGGCATTGTCGGCGCGCAGCAGCAGCCGGTGCTCGGCCGCGGACGTGAACATGCGATACGGCTCGCGATGTTCGCGCGTGACGAGATCGTCCACGAGCACGCCGATGTACGCCCGATCGCGGCCGAGCACGAACGGCGCGCGCCGTTGCACGAACAGCGCAGCGTTGATGCCGGCGACGATGCCCTGCGCGGCGGCCTCCTCGTACCCCGACGTGCCGCAGATCTGGCCCGCCAGCCACGCCCCGCGCACGTCGCGCACCTGCAGCGTGGCGTCGAGCTGGTGCGGCAGCACGAAATCGTACTCGACCGCGTAGCCCGGGCGGATCAGCTCCGCCGCGTCCAGCCCGGGCAGCGTGCGCACCGCGGCGAGCTGTGCCTCGGCCGGCAGGCTGGTCGAGAATCCGTTGACGTAGATCTCGGGAACGTGGCGGCCTTCGGGCTCGAGGAAGATCTGGTGCGACGGTTTGTCCGCGAACCGCACCACCTTGTCCTCGATGCACGGGCAGTAGCGCGGCCCGATGCCGGTGATGGCGCCGGAATGGAGCGGGGACAGATGCAGCGCGCCGCGCACGCACGCGTGCGTGCGCGCGTTGGTGTGCGTGAGCCAGCACAGCGCCTGCTCGACATCGAGCGCATCGGTCCAGTGCGACATCGGCTCCGGCGGATCGTCGCCGGGCTGCGGGCGCAGCGCGCTCCAGTCGATCGAATCGCGATGCAGCCGCGGCGGCGTGCCGGTCTTGAGCCGCCCGCGCGCGAGCCCGAGGGCGGCTAGGCACTCGGACAGCGCGTGCGCGGCGTGCTCGCCGACGCGGCCGCCGGGCGTGCGGCGATCGCCGACGTGCATGACGCCGTTCAGAAACGTGCCCGGCGTGAGCACCACGGCGCGCGCGGCGAGCACGCGTCCGTCGTCGAGTTCGACGCCGGCGACGGCGCCACGCTCGACGCGCACGCGGTTCACGACGCCGGTCACGCGCGCGATGCCGGCGATGGCGTCGATCGCGCGCGCCATCTCCTCGGAGTAGCGCCCCTTGTCGCACTGCACGCGCGGCGACCACACGGCCGGGCCGCGGCCGCGGTTCAGCAGCTTGAACTGGATGCCCGCGCGATCGGTGATGCGCGCCATCAGTCCGCCGAGCGCGTCCACCTCGCGTACCATGTGGCCCTTGGCGACGCCGCCCACGGCCGGGTTGCACGACATGCGCGCGGTGGCGATCGGGTCCGCGGTGACGAGCGCGACGTGCACGCCGAGCCGCGCGCACGCCGCCGCCGCCTCGCAGCCGGCGTGCCCGGCGCCGACCACGACGACGTCGAACGCGTCGTCCGCGGCACGCGCCCCGTGCGGCGCGGCGTCGATGCCGGCATCGGGCGCGGCCGCATCGGCGCCGGAATCGTGCGGCACACGTTCGCTCATTTGCCGATGCAGAACCGGCTGAAGATGCGCTCCAGCAGATCGTCGGCCAGGTTGCGGCCGGTCACCTCGCCGATCGCGCCGAGCGCATCGCGCAGCTCGAGCGCCACGATCTCGCCCGGCGATCCCCCGGCGGCGACGTTAGCGGCGCGTTCCAGTGCGGCCCGCGCGCGCTCCAGCGCCTCGATGTGTCGCGGATTCGAGACCGCGGCGGCGATCGCGTGCGGCCGCGCGTCCGCGCCGGCCCCGTGGCGCTGCGCGCCCGCGCCGCCGTTCGCGACCGCGCCACCGCCATGGGCACCGGCACCGCCGCCGAGCCGCGTCGCGAGCGCGGCGCGCAGCGCCTCGAGTCCGGTGCCGCGCGTGGCGGACGTGCGCACCAGTGGAACGTCCGCGCCCGCGCGCACGCGCACCTCGTCGTCCGCGATCCGCGACCGCCGATCGCACTTGTTGAGCACGACGATCGCGGCTCCGGCGCGCGCGGCGATCGGCCCCAGCGCGTCCGGGTCGAGCGGCCGGCTCGCGTCCACGACCCACAGCACCACGACCGACGCGTCCAGCGCGGCGTGGGCGCGCGCGATTCCGAGCGACTCGATCGCACCCGCACCCGTGCGCACGCCGGCGGTGTCGGACAGCGTCACGCGCACGCCGGCGAGCTCGAACGCCTCGCTCACCACGTCGCGCGTGGTGCCGGGCCGTTCGCTCACGATCGCACGCGCCTCGCCCAGCAGCGCGTTGAACAGCGACGACTTTCCGGCGTTGGGGGCGCCGGCGATCGCCACGCGCGCGCCCGCGCGCACGGCGCGCGCCCATGCCGAGCCCGCCAGCAGATGCTCCAGCGCGTCGCGCGCGCGCGCGATCGCCTGCACGATGCGCTCCGGCACTTCGACGCCGCCCACGTCTTCGGCGAAGTCCACTCGCGCTTCGATCTCGGCCGCGGCGTCGGCGAGCGACTCGGCCAGCGCGTCGAGCCGCCGCGACAGCGCGCCCGCAAGCTGGGCGAGCGCGAGCGCGCGCGCCGCGTCGGACTCGGCACGCACCACGTCGGCCACCGCTTCGGCCTGTGCCAGATCGATGCGGCCGTTGAGGAACGCGCGCAGCGTGAACTCGCCCGGGCCGGCCGTGCGCGCGCCGGCGGCGCGCAGCGCGTCGAGCACGCGCGAACCGGACCCGCCGCCGTGGCACGACAGCTCGACGACGTCCTCGCGCGTGTAGGAGCGGGGCGCGCGGAACACCGCCGCCACCACCTCGTCCAGCGGCGCGCCGTCGGCGGCGCGCGCGAGGCCATGGTGCAGCGTGTGGCTGGCGGCGCAGGCGAGGGGCGCGCGCCCGCGGAACACGGCGTCCGCGATCGCCAGCGCGTCGCGGCCGCTCACACGCACCACCGCGAGCCCGGCCGCGCCGGGCGCGGTGGCGAGTGCGGCGATGGTGTCGTCGGTGCGGATCAACGCTGCCCCCCGCGCACGCCGCGTGTCCGCGGCGGTGCGCTCACGCGCGCGGGCGCGCGCATTCGCCCCCCAATCGACGCGCCGGGCCCCGTGGGACCCGGCGCGCGTTCGTTCGTCCGATCGATCGGCCGCCGGGCCGTCTACTCCTGTTCCCGCGGGCCGCCTTCGAAATCGGCGGGCGCCACGGCCACGCGTTTGATCATGCCGGTGCCGAGCGCGTAGGTCTTGACGCGTGCGTCCTCGCGCAGCGTGACATGCACGATGCGGCGCTCCTGGGCGTTCAGGTACTCGGTCACGACCTCGCGATGATCGGCCACCGCGCTGTCGGCGAGCTGGTGGGCCATCGCGCGCAGCTCCTCCTCGCGGTGCTTCCAGAAATCGTTGATCTCGAGCTGCAGGTGGTAGCGCGAGCCTTCGCCGCGGTTGAGCATGCGGTTGAGCAGGTGCTGCAGCGCCTGCCGCACCTCGCCCTTGCGGCCGGTGAGCAGCTCCTCGTCGCCCTGCACGGTGGCCGCGACCTCGACGCGCGTGTCCTCGACGGTGGCGCGCACCTCGGCCTCGAATCCCATCGCGCCCAGCAGCTCGCGCGTGAGCCGCACGGCCTCGGCGTCGAGCTCGGCGCTCGACAGCGTCGGCCCCTCCAGCGTCGCGGTCGAGGTGGCGGCCGGCTCGTGTTCGTACTCAGGCGTCATCTCGGAAGCGGGCACGGGCGGCACCTCGTGCAGCTCGCCGCTCTCGGACACGACCGCCTCGCGCGGTTCGCGGCCCTCGCGGTCGTGGCCGCGGCTCCGGCCGCCGCGCCGGCCGCGACGACGGCGGCGGCGCTCGCCATCGCCACCCTCGCGACGCCCGAACCCTTCGCCACCCTCGCGGCCCTCGAACCCCTCTCCGCCTTGCGTGTCACGCGGCTCGAGCTCGCCCGGCTCGGCGTGCTCGGCGCGCGCTTCCATCGGCGGCCGGCCGCCCGGTGGGCGCGCCACGCGCTCCTCGTGATTGCGGGGCTCGCGTGGCTCGCGCGGTCCACGGCCCTCGAACCGCTCGCCGCGATTCCCGCCGCGCTCCTCGCGCGCAGCGCCCTCGCGATTCCCGCCGCGCTCCTCGCGCGCAGCGCCCTCGCGA
>DASSIN010000138.1:0-2433 GCA_035691845.1 Candidatus Eiseniibacteriota bacterium
AAGCCCGAGCGCACGCCCGAACTCCGCGGCGAACGCGGGCAGATCTGCGGCGGCGAGCGCGAGCCGATGGTCGGCCAGATCGCCGGTCAGGCTCGGGGCGGGCTCGACGGCGTACAGCCGGACGTGGGCGTCGCCGTTCGCGCCGCCCGCCGCGCGGCGTCGCGCGAACTCGCGCTGGCTCCTGACGCCGGCCGGATCCCAGCCCACGAAATCGGCGTCGAGCGCCAGCACGCGATCGGCGGCCGACAGGTCGTGGAGCGCCTCCAGCGGGCGCCCGTAGGCGAGCGCCGCGCCCACGCGCGCGTGCTCGCGACCGACCGCCTCCCAGCGATGCCAGCGCACGCCCGGGCGCCGCGCGCGCACGCGCCCCATCACCGCCGCGAACGTGGGCGATGTGATCGCGCCGGTCAGGATGCGCAGCCCCGCGCCGCTCGCGGGCGAGGCCGCCAGCAGCGCGGCCACCAGCTCGTCCCACGACACGATGCCGCCCGCGATCAGCGGCGCGCGCGAGCGCTGCGGATCGTACAGTCCCCGCAACGCCGCCTGCGCGAACGCGTCGGTCGCGCCCAGGCTCGCGGGGTGCGCGGGGTTGCCTTCGATCTTGGTCGGCCGGCCCTCGTGCGTTTCCACCAGCACGCCGAGCGCGCGTCCCGCGCGCGTGAGCGCGCTCGCGTACCACGTGGGCCGCCCGGGGATCACCTGCTCGGGCGCCAGCACCCACGGCTCGATCGTGTCGCGCACCGGGCGCGCGCACGCGCCCACGCCCGTGAATGCCAGGCTCATGCCGAGCAGCCGCATGAATTCGCGGCGCGACACGCCGCCCGGGCGCGGGGAATCCGTCATCGATGGCAGGTGCTGCAGGTGGTGAGCTGCGCCGGCGGCAGCAGGTGCGCGGCCAGCGCCAGCCGGCGCGCGCGGGCGGTGTCGTCGCCGGCCGGCACGGCCGCGGGCGAGAACTCCTGCGCGCGCTCGACCAGCGCGCGTTCGGGATGGCGGTGGCATGCCAGGCATGCGCGCATCTCGAGCGGGCGCGCCACCGCGGTCAGCGCCATGCGGTCCATGCGGCCGTGGCACGTCACGCACGGCACGCCCGCGGCCACGTGCGCACGGTGCTCGAAGTAGACGTGGTCGGGCAGCCGGTACACGCGATTCCAGCGCAGCGGCGTGCCCGATGCGAAGCTGTCGTGCACGGGCGCGAGCAGCGCGGCGCTCGTCCACACCTGCGCGTGGCAGGTCATGCACGTCTCGGTCGCCGGCATGCCGGCGTAGGCCGAGGTCTCGACGGCGCCGTGGCAGTAGCGGCAGTCGATGCCGAGCCCGCCGACGTGGTGCGCGTGGCTGAACGGCACCGGCTGCTCGATCGGAACCCCGACGCCGGTGTTCCACGGCGAGCGCACCCAGGCCCACGCGAACGCGAACGCGCCCGCCACCACCACCGCCACCGCGCCCAGCGCCACGCGGAACCACGCTGCCGCCGCGCGCGTGAACACCTGACCCATCGAACGCCCTGCCTCCGGGCGGCCCTCGAGCGGATCGCACCCTAGCAGCGGCCCGAGCGTCCCGCGAGCCCGCGCGCCAGGATGCGCGCGTCGTCGCGCGCGCGGCGCGACGTCGCCCGCCGCGCGGTGTCAGTTCAGCCCGCGCACCACCGCGACGCGCACGCCGCCGCGCTCGGGCGACAGCCACAGCGACGTGCGCTGCACCGGCACGCCCAGCGCGCGGTACGCGAGGAAGTCCTCGGTCTTCCACGCCGTCCATCCGCCCAGCGCGGCGCCGGCGACGACGTCGCTCGTCCAGTGCTTGCGATCGTGCACGCGCGACCACCCCACCAGCGTGGCGGCCGGGTACACGAGCCACGGCACCCAGCGGCTGGACGTCTCCCGATCCAGCGCCACGGCCGCGGCAAACGCCGTGGTGGCGTGGCCCGAGGGGAACGAGTCGTGGTGCGAGAACGGCTTGAAGTAGTCCGACTGCCCCGGGCGCTCGTACGGCCGCGCGCGGCCGAACACCTCCTTCGCGCCCAGCGCCAGCCCGCCGCTCACCGTGACCGCCAGCGCCGTGCGGACCGCGCGGCGCGCGAGCTTCGGATGGTGGATGAGCCGCGCGACGCCGTACAGGCCGAACGCCACGGGCAGCACGATGGCGGTGTTGCCGAGCGGCTGGAACGCCTGCGCCAGGTGGCGCTGATCGGGGTTGTTCTCGGCCGTGATCGCCTCGTTCGTGAGCCAGCGGTCGTTGAACACCGCCAGCGCGGTGGCGCCCGCCGCCCCGCCCCAGAACAGCAGGTCGCCGCGCGTGAACAGGTGCGGCACGGGCGGGCTGGCCTTGACCGTGGCCGACACCTCGCCCGGCCTGGTGTGCGTGGTGTCGTTGGCCGCGGGCGGCGCGGCGGCGGCCGCTGGAGCAGTGGCGGCGATCGCGGGCGGCGCCGCC
>DASSIN010000139.1:0-9030 GCA_035691845.1 Candidatus Eiseniibacteriota bacterium
CGCTGTTCGCGGCCGTGGCGGCCGCGCTCGGCCCCGCGGGCGCCGGGCGCGAGGACCACCGACGCGCGTTGTACGGCACGCGCGCGCGCTACCGCTCGGCCGAGGAGCTGTTCGGCCGCGACTTGGAGCCGCTCGAGCGGATGCTGAACCACTGCGCGGGGATCGCGCGCGGGCTGCATCGCGTGGGCGAGCGCGCGGCGGAGGTCGGGCGTGGCGGCGCCGGCGAGGAGCTGGCGGGCGAGCTGGAGCAGGTGGCCGGCCGGTTCGCGGCGCTGGGCGGCGATCTCGAGGCGCTGGGCGACGCGCACGATCCCGAGTTCGTGTACTGGCGCACGTCCGGCGCGCGCGGGGTCGAGCTCAAGGCGGCGCCGATCACGGTCGGCGATCACGCGCGCCGGCTCGTGCTCGGGCGCGGCCAGGCCGCGATCCTCACCTCGGCCACCCTGTCGGCGGGCGGGGAATTCGCGTTCGTCGCCGAGCGGCTGGGCCTGGGCGATGCGCACGACATGCCGTACGAGACCGCGAGCGTGCCGTCGCCGTTTCCGCTCGCGCGCCAGATGGAGGCGTACGTGTACGACGGCGGGGGCGACGAGGCCTCCGTCGTGTCCGACGTGGTGGCCGCGCTGGCGGCCGAGCACGCCGGCAACATGCTGGTGCTGTTCACCGCGCACGAGCGCCTGCGGCGCGCGCGCACGCGGCTCAAGGAACTGCTGCCGCGCGACACGACGCTGCTGGCGCAGGACTGGGACGGGCCCGCCGGGCTGCTCGCCGAGCGGTTCCGGATCGAGCGCGGCGCGATCTTGCTCGGGGTCCAGAGCCTGTGGGAAGGTGTCGACTTCCCCGGAGAGGCCCTCGAGATCCTCGTGGTGGCGAAGCTGCCGTTCTCGGTTCCCGACGATCCGCTGATCGAGGCGCGCGCCGAGCGCCTGCGCGATCAGGGCATGGATCCGTTCATGCAGGACGCGGTGCCGGAGGCGGTGCTGCGCTTCCGGCAGGGCGTGGGCCGCCTGATCCGCCGCTCCGACGACCGCGGCGTGCTGGTGGTGTGCGATCCCAGGCTCGTGACCGCGGGCTACCGCCGCGCGTTCCTGGACGCGCTGCCGGTGGCGCCGCGGGTGGCGCGCGATCCGCGCGCGCTGGCCGCGGAGGCGGCGCGATTCCTGGCCGGGGCGGCCGAGGCGCCGCGGTGATCGTCCTCGGCGCGCAGCCGCTCACGCTGGACGCCGTCGAGCGCGTGGCACGCGGCGGCGAGCGCGTGACGCTGCACGGCAGCGTGCGCCCGCGCATGCAGGCGTCGCGCCGTGTGGTGGAGCGCGCGGTGGCCGACGGCCGCGTCGTGTACGGCGTCACCACCGGATTCGGAGAGCTGAAGGACGTGGCGATCGCCCCCGAGCAGAGCCGGGCGTTGCAGATCAACCTGCTGCGCTCGCACGCGGCGGGCGTCGGGCCCGAGGCGCCGCGCGACGTGGTGCGCGCCATGCTGCTGCTGCGCGCCGCCTCGCTGGCGCAGGGGTTCTCCGGCTGCCGGCCCGAGCTGGTGGAGGCGCTGCTGCTGCTGCTCGAGCGCGGCGTGACGCCGGTGGTGCCGCTGCAGGGCTCGGTCGGCGCCTCCGGCGATCTCGCGCCGCTCGCCCATCTGGCGGGCGTGCTGATCGGAGAGGGCGAGGCGTGGCTCGAGGACCGCCGGCTGCCGGGCGCGATGGCGCTGCGCGGCGCCGGGCTCCAGCCGCTCACGCTCGAGGCCAAGGAGGGGCTCGCGCTCGTCAACGGCACCCAGCTCTCGACCGCGCTCGCCGCGCTCGCGCTCGCCGACGCGCGCCGCGTGTGGGAGGCGGCGCTGATGGCCGCCACGCTGTCCACCGAGGTGCTGCTGGGATCGTTCCGGCCGGCCGCCGTGGAGGTGCAGGCGCTGCGCCCCTATCCGGGCGCGATCGAGGCCGCGCGCCGGCTGCGCGCCTACTCCGAGGACAGCGCGCTGGTGGCATCGCACGCCAACTGCGGGCGCGTGCAGGATGCCTACAGCCTGCGCTGCGTGCCGCAGGTGATGGGCGCGGTATGGGATGCGCTCGAGCACGTCGCGCAGCAGCTCGAGGTCGAACTGAACGGCGTCAACGACAACCCGCTGGTGTTCGCGGACAGCGGCGAGGTGGTGTCGGCCGGGTTGTTCCACGCGCAGCCGGTGGCGCTCGCCGCCGACTACCTGACGATCGCGGTGGCCGAGGTGGCGTCGCTGTCGGAGCGGCGCATCGATCGCCTGCTCGACCGCCGCGTGTCGGACCTGCCGGCGGTGCTGGCGGAGGAGCCCGGCCTGCAGTCGGGCTACATGATGGCGCAGTACACCGCGGCGGCGCTCGTGTCCGAGAACAAGTCGCTGGCGCATCCGGCCAGCGTGGACTCGATCCCGACCGGCGCCGGCATCGAGGACCACGTCAGCATGGCGCCGATCGCCGGCCGGCACGCGCGCGCCGTGGTGGCGAACGCCGCGCGCGTGGTGGCGCTCGAGCTGCTGTGCGCGAGCCGCGCGCTCGAGTTCCGCCGCCCGCTCACGGCCGGCTCGGGCTCGGAACGCGTGTACGCCGCCGTGCGCCGGCTGGTGCCGCAGCCCGAAGGCGACCGCCCGCTGTCGGGTCCGTGCGAGACGCTGGCGCGCTGGGTGCTGTCGGATGCGCCGCTCGAGCTCTCGGCCGAGGTGCTGGTCGGATGAGCGTGGCGCACGCGAGGACGGTGCGCGCCCCGCGTGGCGCCACGCGCTCGTGCCGCGGCTGGGCGCAGGAGGCGGCGCTGCGCATGCTGATGAACAACCTCGATCCCGAGGTGGCCGAGCGCCCGGACGAACTGATCGTCTACGGCGGCACCGGCAAGGCGGCGCGCTCGTGGGAGGCGTTCGACGCGCTGGTGCGCACGCTGCATGCGCTGGACGACGACGAGACGCTGCTCGTCCAGTCGGGCAAGCCGGTGGGCGTGTTCCGCACCCATCGGGGCGCGCCGCGCGTGCTGATCGCGAACTCGCTGCTGGTGCCGCGCTGGGCCACGTGGGAGCACTTCCACGAGCTCGAGGCCCAGGGCCTGATCATGTTCGGCCAGATGACGGCGGGATCGTGGATCTACATCGGCTCGCAGGGCATCGTGCAGGGCACGTTCGAAACGTTCGCGGAGTGCGCCGAGCGGCACTTCGGCGGCACGCTCGCCGGGCGGCTCGTGCTCACCGCGGGCCTGGGCGGCATGGGCGGCGCGCAGCCGCTGGCCGCGACCATGAACGGCGCCGTGTGCCTGGCGGTCGAAGTGGACGAGGCGCGCGCGCGGCGTCGCGTCGAGACCGGCTGGTGCGACCGCGTGACGGCCTCGCTCGACGAGGGCGTCGCGTGGACGCGCGAGGCGCTGGCGGCCAAGCGCCCGCTGTCGGTGGGGCTGGTCGGCAACGCGGCCGAAGTGCATCCGCGCCTGCTCGAGCGCGGCCTCGTCCCCGACGTCGCCACCGATCAGACCTCGGCGCACGATCCGCTGAACGGCTACGTGCCGGCCGGGCTCACGCCGGCCGAGGCGGCGGCGCTGCGGGCGCGCGCGCCGGACGAGCACGTGCGCCGGGCCCGCGCCTCGATGGCGGTGCAGGTGCGCGCGCTGCTCGGCATGCGCGCGCGCGGCACGGTGCTGTTCGACTACGGCAACAACCTGCGCGGCGAGGCGGAGCTGGGCGGGTTGCCGCACGCGCAGGCGTTCTCGTATCCCGGGTTCGTGCCCGAGTTCATCCGCCCGCTGTTCTGCACCGGCAAGGGCCCGTTCCGCTGGGCGGCGCTGTCGGGCGATCCGGCCGACATCCTCGCCACCGACGCCGCGGCGCTGGAGGAGTTCCCGGACGACGCGCGGCTGCACCGCTGGATTCCGCTGGCCGAGAAGCACGTGCGGTTCCAGGGGCTGCCGGCGCGGATCTGCTGGCTCGGCTATGGAGAGCGCGCGCGACTCGGCCTGCGCTTCAACCGCATGGTGCGGGAGGGACGGCTTCACGCGCCGGTCGTGATCGGGCGCGACCACCTGGACGCGGGCTCGGTGGCGTCGCCCTACCGCGAGACCGAGGGCATGCGCGACGGCAGCGACGCGGTCGCCGACTGGCCGATCCTGAACGCGCTGCTCAACGTGGCGTCCGGCGCCTCGTGGGTGAGCGTGCACCACGGCGGCGGGGTCGGGATCGGCAACTCGATCCACGCCGGCGTCGTGATCGTGTGCGACGGCAGCGCGGACGCGGACGCGCGACTGGAGCGCGTGCTGACGAACGACCCCGGCACCGGCGTGATGCGCCACGCCGACGCCGGCTACCCCGAGGCGATCGCGCACGCGAAGCGCATGGGAATGAAGCTGCCGGGGATCACCGGCTGATGCGGCGAGCGCGCGCGTGAGCGTGAGCCCGACGCGCGATCCGGCGCTGCGCACCGTCGCGGGACGTCCGAGCTACCTGATCGTCCACAACACCTCCGAGGTGGTGACGGCCGATCCCGAGGGCCGGCGCGTGCTGCGCCATCCGCGCGGCGCGGTGGTGTTCCGCGATGGCCGCGTGCTGGAAGTGGGTCCCGGCACCGACCTGCTGCGCCGCCACGCCGAGGCGCGCCCGCTGAACGCCAACGGGCGGCTGGTGACACCCGGGCTCGTGGACTGCCACACGCACATGATCTTCGCCGGTCAGCGCGCGGGCGAGTTCCAGCGCCGGCTGCGGGGCGAGCCATACGAGGACATCGCGGCCGCCGGCGGCGGCATCCGCGCCACCATGCTGGCGACCGCGGCCGAGCGCGACGACGCGCTGGAGAAGACGCTGGCGACGCGGCTCGAGCGCTGGCGCGCCGCGGGCTGTACCACGGTCGAGGTGAAGAGCGGCTACGGGCTCACGCCGTCGGCCGAGCTGCGGCTGCTGCTGCTGATGCGCGGCGCGGCGCAACGCGTGCCGGCGCGGCTGCACCGCACCGCGCTGCTGCTGCACGCGCTGCCGGACGAGTTTCGCGACCATCGCACGGAGTTCGTCGACCTGCTGTGCGCGCGCGTGCTGCCGGAGATCGCGGCGCGCGAGCTGGCGACCGCGGTGGACGCGTTCTGCGACCCGATGGCGTTCTCGGTGGACGAATGCCGCGTGGTGCTGGCGCGGGCGCGCACGCTCGGGCTCGCGGTCAAGCTGCACGCCGAGCAACGCGCCCGCAGCGGCGGCGCGCGGCTCGCGGCCGAGATGGGAGCGTGCTCGGCCGATCATCTGGAATGCGCCAGCGAGGACGACTGGCGGCTGCTGGCGTTGGGCGGGGTGGTGGGCGTGCTGCTGCCGGCGGCGGCGCTCACGCTGGGCCAGCGCCTGCCGCCGGCGGCGATGCTGCGCCGCGCCGGTGCGCGCGTGGCGATCGCCACCGATTTCAATCCCGGCACCGCGCCGGCGCAGTCGCTGGTGGAGTGCGCCGCGCTGGCGGCGCGGCTGTCGGGCTTCGACGCCGAGGAGATCCTGCTCGCCATCACCTGGAACGCGGCGCGCGCGCTCGGCGTCGATCACGAGGTCGGGCACCTGAACCCGGGCGCGGTGGGCGATGCGGTGATGTGGGAGTGCGAGACGCTGGAGGAGCTGCCGTACTGGATGCCGGCCGTGCGTCCCGACACGGTGTTCATGCGCGGCGCCGATCTGGCGCTGCCGGCGGTGGAGAGGCGCGTGTGGCCGTGAGCGCGCGCACGGCCGCGCGCGCGCTGCTGCCGGCGATCGGGATGGCGTTCGGCGTGGCCGCGTGCACCACGCCGCCGCGCCCCGCGCCCGGCGGAGCGTCGGCGGCGCGCGACTCGCTCGAATGCGGCCGGCTGCTGGTGCTGGCGCGCGAGGTGGACGGCCGCCCGGCGCGCGACGTGCTCGTCACCGTGTCGGGCAGCGACGTGATGGACCACACCGACCGCCACGGGCGGCTCGAGCTGCGCGCGCCGTGCGGGCCGCACCTGGTGACGATGTGGGGGGTCGACGTCCAGGAGCAGCGGAGCGCCCGGGTGGTGCTGTCGTACGGGCGCACCGACACCGTGCGGGCGACGTTCACGCGCCGCCCGAACCCGACGTTCGAGCGCTGATGCGGATCGCCAGGGCCGCCTCCCGAGGAGGGCTGACATGCCGCAACTGATCGAGTGCGTCCCGAATTTCTCGGAGGGCCGGGACCGCGCCGTGGTCGAGGCCGTGATCGAGGCGATCGCGGCGGTGCCGGGCGCAACCATGCTCGATTCGGAGATGGACCCCGACCATCATCGCTCGGTGCTCACGTTCGCGGGCGAGCCCGAACCGGTGATGGAGGCCGCGTTCCGCGCGGTGGCGTGCGCGCGCGAGCGGATCGACCTCACCCGTCACCGGGGCGAGCACCCGCGCATGGGCGCCACCGACGTGGTGCCGTTCGTGCCGGTCGAGGGCGTGACGCTCGAGGACTGCGCGGCGATCGCGCGCCGCGTGGGGGAGCGGATCGGGCGCGAGCTCGGGATTCCGGTGTTCCTGTACGAGGCCGCGGCCACGCGTCCCGAGCGCGTGAGCCTCGCCGACGTGCGGCGCGGCGAGTTCGAGGGGCTGCGCGACCTGATCGGGCGCGATCCCGCGAAGCAGCCGGATTTCGGGCCGGCGCGCATCCACCCCACGGCCGGCGCGACGGCAGTGGGGGCGCGGCGCTTTCTGGTGGCGTTCAACGCCAACCTCGACACCGGCGACGTGCGCGTGGCGAAGCAGATCGCGGCCGCGATCCGCGAGCAGAGCGGGGGTCTGAAGAACGTGCGCGCGCTCGGGTTCTCGATCGAGGGCGGGCGTCGCGCGCAGGTGAGCATGAACCTGGTGAACACCGAGGCCACGCCGATCCATCGCGTGCTGGCGCTGGTGCGGGACGAGGCGGCGCGCCGCGGCGCCTCGATTTCGGGGTGCGAGGTGGTGGGCCTGATCCCCGAGTACGCCATGCTGGACGCGGCCGAACACGCGCTCCAGCTCGAGAACTTCCGGCGCGACCAGGTGCTGGAGTTGAGGCTGCGCCAGCCGCCGCTCACGGGGGCGGTGACGCTGGGCGGACTGCTCGATCAGGTGAGCTCCCCCACGCCCACGCCGGGCGGCGGCACGGTGTCGGCCGTGGCCGGGGCGCTGGCGGCGGCGCTGGCGGCGATGGTGGCCGGGCTCACGCTCGGCAAGAAGAAGTACGCCGCGGCGGAGGCCGACATGCGGGCGCTGCGCGAGCGGGCGCAGGCGCTCCGCACCGAGCTGCTGGCCCTAGGCCGGCGGGACGGCGAGGCGTTCGAGGCCGTGCTGCGCGCCCGGCGCATGCCGCAGGCCACCGCGGCCGAGGCGGCCGCCCGCGGCCCGATGCTCGAGGCGGCGGAGCTGGAGGCGGCCCGGGTGCCGCTCGCGACGGCCCGGGCGTGCGTCGCCGTGCTGGAGCTGGCCGCGCTGGCGGCCGAGCAGGGCAACACCAACGCCTGCACGGACGCCGGGGTGGCGGGTGTTCTGGCCCAGGCCGGGGCGCACGGGGCGCTTCTCAACGTGGAAATCAATCTGAAGTCGCTGCCGCAGAGCGCCGATAAGCAAGACGTCGAGTCGGAGTGGCACCGGCTCCGGACGGCGCTCGGGCCGCTTGCCGGGCGCTGCGAGGCCGCCGTGCGCGCCGGCTTGAACGCCTGATGCGCACCGTCGGGCCGGCCGCATCCTCTTTCGCGTCCGGCGGCGGCCATGGACCTGGCACGCCGTGGAGAAAGCCAGCTTGGAAAAGGCGATCGAGATCAAGCGTCGGGCCCAGCGCTGCATCCAGAGCGGGGACCTGGCCGGAGCGCTGAGCGAGTACCAGAAGCTCGCGCGCGCGGACGACGCCGATCCCTACAACTTCGTGCTGATCGCGGACCTGCAGTTCAAGATGGGCGCCCAGTCCGACGCGTGTCAGTCCTATCTGGCCGCCGTGCAGGCGTACGAGACGGCCAAGCTGTTCAAGAACGCGATCGCGATCTGCAAGAAGATGATCCGCCTGTCGCTGTCGCCGCCGGTGGTGTTGCAGCGACTGGCGCAGCTCCACGCCCAGGACGGCCTCGGCACCGAGGCCGCGCTCTATTACATGCAGTACGCCGAGCACCTGGTGCGCGAGGAGAAGTACGCCGCGGCGGTGGAGACGCTGCAGAAGGCCGTCGAGGTGTGCCCCGAGAACGTACGCACGCTGGAGAAGCTGGCCGAGGCGCAGCTGCTGGCCGCCCGGGAGTCGGATGCGATCGAGAGCCTGCTGAAAGCGGCGCGGGCGTGGCGCGCCGCCGGGCACAGGCTGGAATTCGATCGCGCGCGCGGCCGCGCGGAGAAAGTCCGCCCCGGCTCCACGGCCGAGCTCGACGACGAGGACCCCGGTTTCGACGACGATTCCGAACCGGAGCTCGAGGAAGACGAGGGCGACGACGCCGACGAACCGGCCGCGGCGCTGCCGGCTGACCAGGCGCGCGCGGCGATCGACGAGCCCGCCGGCGCGCCCGACGGCGTGGATGGCGTCGAGCCCGCCCCGGCGGGTGGCGGGCACCCGGAGGGCTTCGAGTCCGGACGCCGCACGTGGTCCGGCGCCGCGAGAACCGAGGAGAGCTGGCAGCCGAGCGAGTCACAGATCGAGCCGCCGCCCGAGCCGCGCCGGCCGGCCCCGCCGCCGCTGCCGTCGCGGGCGGCGGAGATCGAGGCGGTGCTGCGCGAGGCGGAGCACAAGCTCAAGGCCGGCGATCGCGAGGGCGCCGCCGCCGCCCTGCTGCGCGCCGCGGAGGGCTACGAGCAGCTCGACCGGCCGGAGAACGCCGCATCCATCTACCGGAGCCTGGCGCGCAGCGCCAACGTGCCGGCGGACGTTCTGCCACGATGGTTCGACAACTGCGAACGGCGCGGCGACCGGGTCGAGGCTTCGCAGGTCGCCTGCCAGCTCGGGGACCGCGCGCTGAACGAGGGCGATCAGAGCGCGGCGCTGGGCTGGTTCCGCCGCGCGCACGAGTTCGACCCCGCCAACGACCTCGCCCGCCGCCGGCTCGAGCGGCTGGGCGGCGCGCCGTCGGCGG
>DASSIN010000140.1:0-2377 GCA_035691845.1 Candidatus Eiseniibacteriota bacterium
AACCGCCGTCGCGCGCCGCCGTGTCGGCGTGGCGCGCGCCGGCCGGCCGACCGCGACCGACGCCGACGAAGCGCAGCCCGGCCGCCTCCACCTGATCCGGCTCGTACAGGTTGCGCAGGTCGCACAACACCGGCCGCCGCATGATGCGGTGCAGCTTCTTCAGGTCGAGATTGCGGAACTCGTTCCACTCCGTGACGATCGCCACCGCGTCCGCCCCCCTGGCGCAGTCATAGGCATCGGTCGCGAACGTCACGCCCTTGAGTTCGGGCGTGGTGCTGGCCTTGGGGCCCGCCACCGGGTCGTATGCGCGCACGCGGACGCCGCGGCGGCGCAGGCCCTCGATGATGGCGAGCGCCGGGGCCTCGCGCAGGTCGTCGGTGTTGGGCTTGAACGCCAGCCCCAGCACCGCCACGCACGCGCCGCGCGGCGCGCGGCCGATCGCCTCCACGATCTTGTCCACCATGCGCGCGTGCTGGCGCGCGTTGGTCTCGACCGTGGCGTCCACGATCCCCATGCGCGCGCCGGCCGCGCGCGCGAAGCTCGACAGCGCCTGGGTGTCCTTGGGGAAGCACGAGCCGCCGTAGCCGGGACCGGCGTGCAGGAACTTGCTGCCGATGCGGCGGTCCATGCCCATCCCCTTCGCCACCGACTGCACGTCCGCGCCCAGCGACTCGCACAGGTTCGCGACCTCGTTGATGAACGAGATCTTGGTGGCCAGGAACGCGTTCGACGCGTACTTGATCAGCTCGGCGCTCTCGAGCGTGGTCACCACCTTCGGCGTCTCGATCAGGAACAGCGGATCGTGGATGCGCGTGAGGATGTCGGCCGCGCGCTTGCTCTCGGCGCCGATCACCACGCGGTCGGGCCGCATGAACGTCTCGATCGCCGAGCCCTCGCGCAGGAACTCGGGATTGGACGCCACGTCGAACCGCGCCCCGCGCCGCGCGAACCGCGCCATCCACGCGTACAGCGAGCGCGCCGTGCCCACCGGGGCCGTGCTCTTCTGCACCACCAGCGTGTAGCCGTCCAGGTGCTGCGCCACGGTCTTCGCCACGTCGTAGATGGCGCGGGTGTCGGCGCTGCCGTCCTTGCGCGGCGGGGTGCCCACGGTGATGAACACGACGGGCGAGCCCTTCAGCGTCTTCACCAGGTCGCTTTCGAACCGGAGCCGGCCGTCCTGCACGTTGCGCTGCACGATCTCGGGCAGCCCGGGCTCGAAGAACGGCAGCTCCAGCGCGCGCAGCCGCTCGATCTTGCCGGCGTCGGTGTCCACACAGGTGACGTTGTTGCCGAAGTCGGCGAGACACGCGCCGGTCACGAGACCGACGTAACCCGTGCCCACCACGGTGATGGAGTGCACGACCAGGTCCTTTCGAGGCGTGGGGGATGCAGCAGGCCGCTCGCGGCCCGCGCGGACGCCGTGACATGCGGTCCGTCCGGAGCGCCGACGCCTGCATGCGATGGCGATCCGGACGGAGTGGGAGTGGTCAGAACGTTCGAGAGTAGGGGCTGCGGAGTCCGCCGGTCAACCGTCGGATGGCGCACGCGAACGCCAATCGGCGAGCACGTCGTCGAGCGTCCGGGCCAGCGTGAATTCCGGCCACCAGCCGGTGTCGGCCCCGAGCCGCGCCGGGTCCCCGACCAGCCACGGCACGTCGGCCGGACGCATGCGCGCGGGATCGGGCACGATCTCGACCGGCACCCGCGCCCGATCCACCAGCGCGCGCGCAACGTCCGCGAGGCTCACGCCCTCGCCGCGGCACACGTTGTAGGCGACGCCGGCGCGCCCGCGCTCCAGCAGCGCCGCGTACGCGCGCGCCACGTCGCGGACGTCGCCGATGTCGCGCACCACGTCGAGGTTGCCGACCGCGAGCGTCGGGCCGGCCTCGCCGCGCTCGATGGCCGCGATCTGCCGCGCCCAGCCCGGGATCGCGAACCGCGCGTCCTGGCCCGGCCCCGTGTGCGAGAACGCGCGCACGCACACGACGTCGAGCCCGTGGGCGCGCGCGTGCGCCAGCGCCAGCGACTCGGCCGCCGCCTTGGACAGCGCGTACGGGCTCACCGGCGCGAACGGCGTGTCCTCCCCCGTGCGCGAACCTTCGGGCTGCGGTCCGTAGGCTTCGCCGCTGCCGATCACGAGCACGCGCGCCTCGGGTGCGGCCGTGCGCGCGGCTTCGAGCACGTGCCAGGTGCCGAGCACGTTGGCGCGGAACGTCTCCGCCGGCGCCTGGAACGAGCGCGCGGCGCTGCTCTGGCCGGCGAGGTGGACGATCGCCCCCGGGCGCGCGGCCGCGACCGCGTCGCGCATGGCCGCCGCGTCGAGCAGGTCGGCGGTGCGCCACGCGGCCGGCGGCAGCCCGGCCGGGGGCGCGGCTTC
>DASSIN010000141.1:0-11387 GCA_035691845.1 Candidatus Eiseniibacteriota bacterium
GCGCACCTGGGTGGTGAGGTTGGACGCCATCCAGTTGACGTTGTCGGTCAGGTCCTTCCACGTGCCGGCCACGCCCTTGACCTGCGCCTGCCCGCCCAGCTTGCCCTCGGTGCCCACCTCGCGCGCCACGCGCGTCACCTCCGAGGCGAACGAGTTGAGCTGGTCCACCATGGTGGTGATCGTGATCTTGAGCTCCAGGATCTCGCCCCGCACGTCCACCGTGATCTTCTTCGACAGGTCGCCGTTCGCCACCGCCGTCGTCACCTCGGCGATGTTGCGCACCTGGGCCGTCAGGTTCGAGCCCATCGAGTTCACCGAGTCGGTCAGGTCCTTCCACGTGCCGGCCACGCCCTTCACCATCGCCTGGCCGCCCAGCTTGCCCTCGGTGCCCACCTCGCGCGCCACGCGCGTCACTTCCGACGCGAACGCGTTCAGCTGGTCCACCATCGTGTTCATGGTGTTCTTGAGCTGCAGGATCTCGCCGCGCACGTCCACCGTGATCTTCTTCGACAGGTCGCCGCGCGCGATCGCGGTCGACACCTCGGCGATGTTGCGCACCTGGGAGGTGAGGTTGGACGCCATCGAGTTCACGTTGTCGGTGAGATCGCGCCACACGCCGGCCACGTCCTCCACCGACGCCTGGCCGCCGAGCTTGCCCTCGGTGCCCACCTCGCGCGCCACGCGCGTCACCTCGGAGGCGAACGAGTTGAGCTGATCCACCATGGTGTTGACGGTGTTCTTGAGCTCGAGGATCTCGCCGCGCACGTCCACGGCGATCTTCCTGGACAGGTCGCCGCGCGCGATCGCGGTCGCCACCTCGGCGATGTTGCGCACCTGGGCCGTCAGGTTCGAGCCCATCGAGTTCACCGAGTCGGTCAGGTCCTTCCACGTGCCGGCCACGCCCTTCACCATCGCCTGGCCGCCGAGCTTGCCCTCGGTGCCCACCTCGCGCGCCACGCGCGTCACCTCCGAGGCGAACGAGTTGAGCTGGTCCACCATGGTGTTGATCGTGATCTTGAGCTCCAGGATCTCGCCCCGCACGTCCACCGTGATCTTCTTCGACAGGTCGCCGTTGGCGATCGCCGTCGCCACTTCGGCGATGTTGCGCACCTGGGCCGTCAGGTTCGAGCCCATCGAGTTCACCGAGTCGGTCAGGTCCTTCCACGTGCCCGACACCCCGCGCACCACCGCCTGCCCGCCGAGCTTGCCCTCGGTGCCCACCTCGCGCGCCACGCGCGTCACCTCGGAGGCGAACGCGTTCAGCTGGTCCACCATGGTGTTGATCGTGTTCTTGAGCTCCAGGATCTCGCCGCGCACGTCCACCGTGATCTTGCGCGACAGGTCGCCGTTCGCCACCGCCGTCGTCACCTCGGCGATGTTGCGCACCTGCGCCGTCAGGTTGGACGCCATCGAGTTGACCGAATCGGTCAGGTCCTTCCACGTGCCCGACACGCCCTTCACCTTCGCCTGCCCGCCCAGCTTGCCCTCGGTGCCCACTTCGCGCGCCACGCGCGTCACTTCCGACGCGAACGAGTTGAGCTGCTCCACCATCGAGTTCACGACCTTGGCGGTGCGCAGGAATTCGCCCTTGAGCGGCCGGCCCTCGATCTCGAACGGCACCGACTGCGACAGGTCGCCGCGCGCCACCCCGCCGATCACGCGCGCCATCTCGGAGGTGGGCTGCACCAGGTCGCTGATCAGCGTGTTGACGGAGTCGACCGCGTCCTCCCACGCCCCGCTGGCGTTGCGCAGCGCGGCGCGCCGCCCCATCTTGCCGTCCTTGCCGACCGCGGTGGCCACGCGCGCCAGCTCGCCCGCGAGCGCGTGATTCAGCTCGATGATGTCGTTCAAGGTGTCGGCGATCTTGCCGGCGATGCCCGTGCAGTCCACGGGCATGCGCGCCGAGAAGTCGCCCTTCTTCACTGCCGTGAGCACGGCAAGCAGCTCGCGCACGTCGAGAGCATCGGTGGCCGAAGCGGAAGCCATGGGTTTTCTCCGAGGGATCGGGGGCGGCGAAATGGTCGACGGGCAAACGCGCGCGATCGTTGGATCGCGGGCACGCCGGTTCACGCGGAACGTGAGCCGAACGTCGGTGTCTGCGATGCTCGACCACGTTCGATGTGAAATCAATACCGTCGCGCGAACGGCGGGGTTGCGACGCGGACGTCGAATGGAGGCGCGGGGGCCGACGCAAACGATCGGGCCCCGGCGCAAGGCCGGGGCCCGTGTCATCCCGCAGGAATTGCCGAGCGCTCAGGCCGTCATGCGCTGCGGCTCGGCGAACGAGATGCTCACGTCGCGGCGGTCGGCCTCGTCCACCTTGAACAGCTCGGCCGGCTGCGCGTTGATCCAGCCGGCGACGTACTGATCCGGAATCTGCTGCAGCCGGGTGTTCCACGTGGTGACCACGTCGTTGTAGTACTCGCGGCGGTCGGCGATCTGGTTCTCGAGCTCGCTGATGCGCGCCTGCAGCTGCAGGAACGACTGGTCGGCCTTCAGGTTCGGATAGGCCTCGGCCACGGCGAACATCTGCCCGAGCGCACGCGTGAGCCCGTTCTCCGCATCGGCCCGCTCGCCCACCGTCCTGGCCTTGAGCAGCGCGCCGCGCGCCTCGGACAGCGCGTCGAACACCGCGCGCTCGTGCTGCATGTAGCCTTCGCACGTGCTCACCAGCTTCGGCAGCTCGTCGTGACGCTGCTTCAGCAGCACGTCGATGTTGGCCCACGCGCGCGCCACGCCGTTGCGCAGCGCCACCAGGCCGTTGTAGATCGACAGCCACCAGCCCATCAGGCCGACGACCACGAACAGCGTCGCGACCAGCCCCAGGATCTCACCCGTGTGCATGCGACCTCCCTCGTTCAACCGTGATGCGCGAGCACGACGCGCAGCGTGTCGAGCCAGTAAGCCAGTCCGAGCAGGGTGAGCGCGGGACCGCCGAACACGCCGGCGATGGCCCGCAGACCGAGCTGGAACGCGAGATCGCGCTCGGACTGTTGTGAAATGATGAACGTGCGCTCGAGCTCCGAACGGCGGATCACGCCCCGCACGTCCTGGTCCAGCGCCTGCAGCAACCCCGCGTGCCGCGCCGCGGCGTCGTCGGTGCCGGTCGCCGTGCCGGCCTGGACGGCGTCGTCCGACATCGACACGTCCACCGCCTGGGAGCGCGGCATCGCGGTGCCGAGCACGAACACCGGTTCGCCCGGCTCCAGCGCGCGCTCGCGGAACCGCACCGAGCCCGTGCGCCACAGCAGGCCGAGCGCGGGATGCACGTCGTGGATGTAGCTCGCGTACAGCTCGGGCAACGACATGCCCTGGCACACTTCGTCGGACTCGAGCGGCAGCGTGCAGCGCGCGCCTTCGGGATAGACGAGCGCGGTGCCGGTCGGGTCGTGCACGAAGAACGGATGGCCCGAGGCGTTGCGGTGCACCGTGTTCCATCCACGCCGGCCCTGGACGGCGATCTCCACCTCCCAGAACGCGCACGGCCGGCCCGTGAACGGCGCCTCGAGCACGCTGCGGGGCTGGACCTTGCCGTTGATCTCGACCAGCCCCATCGCCATCGAGCGGATCGGGGACGCCGGCGTGTTCTGCAGCAGCTGCCGCGCGCGCAGGTCGCGGAAGCTGCGCCAGAACAGCCCCGGCCCGGTGACGAGCGCGAACGTCGCGCCGATGGCGAGCGGCCCCGGGATCATCATCGCAAGCCTCCCGCCGAGCGCAGCTGGTCGGTGGCGTGCATCAGCAGCCACAGCCCGCCCAGCGTCAGCAGCGGCCCCGCGACCAGCCCCAGCGTGTGGTACCAGGGCTCGACCGGCGCCGGGGCGGGCGCCAGGTCCGAGATCAGCAGCGGCTCGAGCGGCGATGGCCCGATCGTGATCTCCTCGCTCTCGACCGGCGTCGCGTAGGCCGGCGCGTCGTCGGTGCCGGTCGCGAGCCACGCCGCCTCATCGTGCACGATCCGGGTCGCGACGGCCTGGCCCACGACGTGCACGGTGGCGTCCGCGAACAGCGCGTGCTCGATCAACTCGAGCCGGCCGCCGGCGCGGCGCCACCACAGCGCCTCGGGCTTCGCGCCCAACAGCGCCTCGAGGTTCGCCGACAGCGGCTCGTGGGCCTCGATCACGCGCTGGTCGGTGACGCCGATCCGCCACGTGCCATGCTCGCCCGCGACGTGCGCGATGCCGCCGTCGTGGACGAGCGAGAACGCGCGCGTGACCGCGACGTCGCCGGTGAGCGCGGCGCCCGGCCCTCGCACCTCGAGCCGGAACCCCGCGCACGGGCGGCTGGTGAGTGGCGAGAACAGCGGGGATTCGAGCGCCACGCGCCCGGCGAGCGCGACAGGGTCGCCGTCGAGAGCGTGGCCCTCGTATGAGCGCGCCGGACGGCGCGCGCGTTCGCGCCGCAGGCGCCAGGCCTTGAGCCCGGCGGCGAACATGGGCGCGCCGCCGACCACGGCGGCGGCCGCCAGCGCGAACGTGGCCGGATGGGGCAGGACGTGGGCGATCACGCCGTCCGTTATCGGCGGATGAACGGCGGAAATTCAGCCCTGGTTGGGTGGGCCGCCCGCGGTCAGCCGCGCGACTTCACGTGGTCGGAGATCAGCCAGATGCCGGCGGCGGCGTGGACCAGGCGCCAGACCTGGAGCGCGAACGCGAACGGGCGGAACGGATTCACGAGCACGGCGACGCCCAGATACGCGAACACCGCCACGCGCCGGCCGCCGGCCAGCGCCACGCCGGCCTCGAGGATCGCGAACAGCGTGAGGACCCAGTGCAGCGCCAGCAGGAACTCGCGCGGCAGCGGCGCGAACGCCGAGCCGAGCGCCAGGATCCCGAGCGCCCACGCCGGCCAGCGCAGCAGGCTCTCGGCCGGCGGCAGGCCGCCACCCTTCTTGCGCGCCATCAGCGGGCGCTCGCCAGGGCGCGGCCGCCGTCGATCGACACGGTGGCGCCCGTGATCCAGCCGGCCGCGTCGCTCAACAGGTAGCACACGAGGTCGGCGATCTCGTGCGGCTGGCCGACGCGTCCGATCGGGTGCGTAGTCTTCGAGCGCTCGAGGAACGCCGGATAGTCCGGCACCGCGCCGGCGGTGGTGTGCAGTTCGGTCACCACCACGCCGGGATTGACGGCGTTGACGCGCACGCCGTGCGGCGCCAGGTCGAGCGCGGCGCAGCGCGTGAGCATGTCCACGCCGGCCTTGCTCACGCAGTACGCCATCAGCCCCGCGTACGGGCGCAGCCCCGCCACCGAGGACAGGTTGACGATCGCCCCGCGCCGCTTCGCCAGCTCGGGCGCGGCGGCGCGCGTCACGAGCCACAGCGAGCGCAGGTTGGAATCCATCACGCGGTCCCACTCGGCCGTGCTGGTGTCGGACACGCCGCCGTTGCCGATCACGCCGGCAGCGTTGACCACGCCGTCGAGCCCGCCGAAGCGCGCGACCGCCGCCTCCACCCAGCGCGCGCCGGTCGCCTCGTCGCGCACGTCGCCCTCCAGCGGCAGCACGCCCACGCCGTGCGCGCGCAGGGCGGCTTCGACGTCCTGCAGCCGCTCGCGCCGCCGTCCGCCGGCCGCCACGTGCGCGCCCTCGCGCGCCAGCGCCAGCGCGCACGCGCGGCCGATCCCGCTCGTCGCCCCGGTTACCAGCATCACCTTGTGCTCGAACCGCCCGCTCACTTGCCCTCCCCCTGCCGGGATGTCGTGGTCGTCCGATCGCCCGGCAACGGCGCCGGCGTCTTCCGCTCCGCCTGGGCCGCCGCGGCCCGCCGCTGCCGCCACCGGCTCCTGCGCTCCGCCTCGCGCCCGCGGTTGTACGCCCAGCTCCACACGAACCAGATCAGCAGCGCGTGCAGCACCCACCAGCCGAGCTGCAGGAACTGCAGGCCCTTGGGCAGCGACATCAGCGCTCCGCCCCGCCCGATGGGCGCGCCAGCCGCGCCAGGAACGGACGATCGGCCTCGAGCACGTGCGCGGGGTCCACGTCGCCGGGCGCCACCCAGCGCCACGCGTGCACGGCCGCGCTGGTCGTGAATTCCCCCGCCGCGAGCGTGCACGCCACGAACGCCACCTCCACCTCGAGCCCGTGCGGGTAGCGGTGCCGCTCGATCGCCAGCGTCTCGCCGGGCGTGGCGGCGACGCCCAGCTCCTCGGCGATCTCGCGCTCGAGCGCCGTGCCCAGGCTCTCGCCCGGCTCCAGCTTGCCGCCCGGGAACTCCCACATGAGCCCGAGCGGACCGCCGGGCGGGCGCTGCGTCATCAGCACCTCGCGGCCGCGCCGGACGACCGCCGCCACCACGCGCAGCGCCGCGGCCACCGGCGCGTCAGCCACCGAACCCGCCGGCGCGCGCGATCGCGATCACCTCGCGCTCGAATCCGGCCAGGTAGCGCCGCTCGCCACGCTCGCGCCGCGCGATCGCCTCGCGCGCGACGCGCGACAGCAGCAGCGCCTGGGCGGGCGTGAGCGATCGGCGGCGGCGCAGCGCGGGCGGCACGCGCAGGTAGCCGGGCGGGTGATCGACCAGCAGCGGGGAGCGCGCCAGCGCCCACAGGTCGCATGCCCGCTCGCCCGGCGGCACGAGCTTCATCGCCTGCAGCAGGTGGGTGAGCTCGTGCGCGATGGTGAAGTGGTGCAGCAGGCGCGGCCGCACCCAGATGCCGGGATGCTCGGGATCGAGCGAGCCCCATCCCAGGATGCCGCGCTTGCGCGCGAGCCCGACGCGCACGCTCACGTGCTCCAGCTCGGGGAAGAACCGGCGCACGAACTCCAGGCGCTCGACGATCCGGACGCGATGCGGGGAGCGCTCGACGAGCCGCGAGAACGTCCAGCGCGGCCGCGGCGGCCCCAGGTCGAAGGCCAGCTGCTCGAGCGGCACGACACGCCGCCGCACGCGACGCGCGGGGGCCGGAGCGGGGATGGCCAGCACGCGGCGTTTCTAGCACAGCGCGCGCGACGCGGCCAGCCCCGGGCGGACGGCTTCCCTGGCTCGGGCGGGTCTGACATGCTGTGCGGTCCATGGAGCCCTTCGCGATCGCCCTGTCCGCCGTGGTCCCGGTGTTCGACGAGGTCGAGAACCTGCCGGTGCTGGTCGACGAGCTGACGCGCGCGCTGTCGGCCACCGGGCGGAGCTGGGAGATCGTGCTCGTGGACGACGGCAGCCGCGACGGCTCGGGCGAGTGGATCGCGGCCGCCGCGCGGCGCGATCCCCGCATCCGCGCGGTGCGGTTCGCCGCCAACGCCGGCCAGAGCACGGCGCTCGCCGCCGGGATCGCCCGCGCGCGCGGGGGGATCGTGCTCACGTTGGACGCGGATCTCCAGAACGACCCGGCCGATCTCCCGCGCGTGCTGGCGGCGCTCGATGGCGCCGACGTGGTGTCGGGCATCCGCACCGACCGCCACGACGGCTGGGTGCGGCGCGTGTCGTCGCGGATCGCCA
This sequence comes from Candidatus Eiseniibacteriota bacterium, assembly GCA_035691845.1. Lineage (GTDB taxonomy): Bacteria > Eisenbacteria > RBG-16-71-46 > RBG-16-71-46 > RBG-16-71-46 > DASSIN01. Next base: position 7,427 of record DASSIN010000141.1, read on the forward strand.
ACGCCACGCGCCGCGCCGTGCTCGGCGATCCGGTGACCGACATCGGCTGCTCGTTCAAGGCCTACCGGCGCGAGGCGCTGGCCGATCTGCCGATGTTCGTCGGCGTCCACCGCTTCCTGCCCGCGCTGTGCCACTTCCGCGGCGCGCGCATCGTGGAGGTGCCGATCTCGCACCGCCCGCGCCGCCATGGCAGGTCGAAGTACGGCGTCGGCAACCGCTTGTGGCGCGGGATCCACGACCTGATCGGCGTGAGCTGGCTGCGCGTGCGACTGCTGCGTTACCGCGTGCGCGTGGACGAGGCGGAGACGGCCGGCTCCGAGCGCGAGCACGTCGCGTCCGGACCGCGCTGACGCCGGCCGTCCGGGCCGCGCAGGACGGCGCCGCGAATTTCACTGGATGACTCGGGTCGAGCCGCGGTATACCATGCGCGGGCCGCTCCCCTGAACACGGACGTCCACATCCGAGGATGGATTCCTCGAAGGAGCCGGACATGCGAACTCCCTTCCGCATCGCGCTGCTCGGCGCGCTCTGCATCTGCCTCCCCGCGCTGGCCCGTGCCGATGGCCTGATCCACGGCATCGACGGCATGACCTCGACCGTCATGCAGGAGCACCAGAGCTCGTTCTCGGGCCTGGGGCTGCGCGTGCGGCTGCAGTCGGCGCGGCTCGTCAGCGGCCTCGAGATCATGCCGTCGGTCGAGTACTGGCGGAACAGCACCACCGTGCAGCCGTTCGGCATCAGCACGTCGCGCAGCGACGCCACGCTGGGGGCGGACATCCGCTACTCGTTCCGCACCTCGAACTGGCACCCCTACCTGGGCGGCGGGATCGGCATGCACTTCCTGTCGGAGCGGGCGAGCGGTCCGGGGATCGGGAATCGCACCGATTCCATCATCAAGGGCGGGCTGGCGGCGCTGGCGGGCCTGACGTTCGGCATGACGCCCAAGCTCGACAATTTCCTCGAGGCCAAGTACCACCACCTGCCGGGCTACAGCCAGCTCAAGATCAACTGGGGATTGAGCTACACGCTGTAGCGCGTCACGGCCGCCCGGCGTCGTCCCGCGGCAGCGGGCGCAGCGCGTACTTGACGAGCGCCGGCACCTCGCGCGCCAGCGCGAACAGGTCACGCGCCTCGTACCAATGCGGGGCGGCGGCCGAGACCTGGCTCATGCCGAGCCGCGCGAACGCCAGCCGGCAGCGCGGCAGGTGGAAGAACTGCGACACCACCAGCGCGCGGCGCGCGCCGTGCGCGGCGAGCCAGGCGCGCGCGTGGATCGCGGTCAGCCACGTGTTCGCGCCCGCGGGGTCGGCCACGATCACGGCCGCCGGCACGCCATGCGCCGCGAGCCACGCCGCCATGACCGACGCCTCGTTGGTGCCGCGCTCGGGGCCGCCCGACACCATGATCGCCGGCGCCAGCCCCGCCATCCACGCCTCGCGCCCGCACTGCAGCCGGGCCACCAGCCGGGCGCTGGGCGTGCGATCGGGCTCGAGCTCGGCGCCGAGCACGACGATCAGGTCGGCGGGACGCGGGCGCTGGCGCAGCCCGAGCCACGCGACCGCCGCCATCGCGGCCAGCGCCAGCGCGACCCCCGCGAGCGCCGCGATCGCCGCCACGGGCCTCACCGCGCGCCGCGGATGCGCCGCACGAACACGGTGCCGAGCACGAACCACGCGGCCGTCAGCACGAACACGGTCGAGTAGCCGAGCAGCAGCGAGTGGCTCTTCAGCCGCGCCAGCGTGATGCCGGTGATGGCGGGCGCGATCACCTGCGGCAGCACCAGCGCCGTGTGCCAGATCCCCATGTCCTTGGCGGCGCCGCCCTGGTGCGGCAGCACGTCCACCGCCAGCGCCCAGTCCACCGCCTGGAACGCTCCCCACCCGAGCCCGAACAGCGCGCCGACCGCGTAGGTCACGAGCAGCGACGGATGAAACGCGACCGGAATGAACACCACCGACGCCACCGCCATCACCGCGCCGCTCGCGTACACGAGCGGCTTCCGCCCCACCCGGTCGGACAGCGCGCCCGCGAGCAGGCTGGTGAACACGCCGGTGAAGATGATGATCCCGACCAGGTACGAGGCCTGCGCCTCGGGCGCGCGCACGCGCACCACGTCGGCGAGGAAGAACTGGAAGAACGTGAACACCGAGTAGATCCCCATCGTGATCAGCGCGCGCGTGGCCATCACCCAGTAGAAGTCGCGATGCAGCCGCGGGCTCGGCACGAACGAGCGCAGGAACTGCCGCCCGCGCTCGTGGCGCGGCGGCTGCGTCCACGGCGTCTCGCGCACGCCGAACAGCGTGAGCGCCATGAACACCAGCACCACGGCGGCGATCGCAACGTAGATGCGGCGGTAGTCCCCGGCGTGCACGAGCTGCCCGGCCGACAGCGCGCCCGTCATGGTGCCGAGCGCGCTCATCAGCGCCATCCAGCCGCTGGCGGCGCCGCGTTGATGGATCGGCACCACGTCCGGGATCAGCCCCGCGTACGGGCCGCCGGCCAGGTTGCTGCCGATCTGGAGCCCGAGGTACCAGAACACGAACGTGCGCAGCCGGTCGCCGGCGCCGAGCGGCGCCAGCGCGAGCAGGCACACGATCGCGAGCAGCGAGCCCACGAGCATGAACGGCCGCCGGCGCCCGAACCGCGCGCGGAACTCGTCGGACCACGCGCCGGCGAGCGGCGCCACCACCATCGACACGGCCGCTCCCAGCGGCGGGATCAGGCCGTTGAACAGCTCCTTGCGGTGCGCCCCCACCAGCGCCGCGATCTGGCTCGGCAGGATCACGGCCAGGATCGCGCCCCACTGGAAGTTGAACGCGAACCAGTAGCACGACAGGAAGAACTGCTCGCGCACCGCGAGCGGACGCGTCGGGACGGCGGACGGCGCATCGGTCATCCGGGCAGACTAGAGATGTGGCGATACGTCAGCAATTCGCAAGGAGTGCGCGCGCAATCCGCATCGACCCGCCGCCGGAGCGACCGGCCGCCGCGCCCCTCGTGGCACGAAAAACCGCCGATTTCGCCGATTTCCGCGGGCGGGGGCGCGTCCCATGCAGCGGATGGCCGGCCCGCGCATCCCAGGAGGTTCGCGGGTTCCGCGCGGGAACCGCACTTGCCATCGGGGGTACCATGCACGTCAGCAGGCCGGGCCGCATCGCGATCGGGTCGGGAGTCGTTCGCATGAAGTCGTTGGTCATCGCCGCCGCGCTGTGCGCGAGCCTGGCTGCGCCGCACGCGCACGCGGCTGCGGCGCCGGCCGCCGCGCCGGCCGCGCCCGCCTTTTCGCTGCCGACCCCTCACGGCACGGTGGCGCTGGATTCCCTGCGCGGGCACGTGGCGCTCGTCGACTTCTGGGCGTCGTGGTGCGAGCCGTGCCGCCACTCGTTCCCGTGGATGGCCGACGTGCAGAAGCGCTACGCCGACAAGGGCCTGCGCATCGTGGCCATCAACCTGGACAAGGACCGTGACGCGGCGAACGCGTTCCTCGCCAAGTTCGACGTGCCGTTCACGGTGGCGTTCGATCCCGCGGGCAAGGCGGCGGAGGCGTTCAAGGTCAAGGGCATGCCGTCCACGTACCTGATCGACGCCAGCGGCCACGTGCTGCTCGCGCACATCGGGTTCGACGCCAAACGCGCGGCCACGCTCGAGGCGGCGCTCCGCCAGGCGTACGGCTCGTGAGCCTCGTCCGGCTGCTGGGCGCGCTCGCGCTGCTCGCCACGCTGGCGCTCGGGTCCGGCTGCGCGGCGATGTCGGTCAAGCCGTGGGATCGCGACCTGCTCGCCGAGAAGAAGATGCGCTTCGTTCCGCTGCCGATGGAGAACGGCGTGAGCCAGCACATCTACTTCAGCAAGGAAGGCTCGATGGGCGGCCAGGAGGCCGGCGGCGGCGGGTGCGGATGCAACTGACGGACGTCCCGGGGATCGCCAACGCATCGCCCGTGACGCGCGGCCCCGCGCGCCCG
>DASSIN010000142.1:0-8846 GCA_035691845.1 Candidatus Eiseniibacteriota bacterium
GTGGCGGTGGCGCTCGAGCTCGGGCCCGCCGACGCCGCCGTGCTCGCGCACGTGCGCGAGATGGCGCTGCCCGTGGACGCCGAGGTCATCCTCATGCACGTGGCGGAGAGCGCCGCCAGCCGCTATCTCGGCCGCGAGTCGTCGGATCTGGAATCGCGCGAGGACGCGGCCACGCTGGCCGCGATCGCCCAGGGGCTGGCCGCCCGCGGCTGGCGCTCGTCGGTCATGCTCGGGCACGGCGACGTGCAATCCGAGCTGGCACGCATGGTGGGCGAGGTCCAGGCGGACCTGCTGGTGACGGGCTCGCACGGCCACCGGCTGATCGGCGACCTGCTGTTCGGCGCCACCACCTCGGGGCTGCGCCACCGCGTCCACTGCCCGGTGCTGACCATCCACGGCGCGCGCCCGTGACGACGGCGCCGCCGATTGCGCTAGACTCACGCCATGGGCGAACGGGTGATCGCGGGAGTGCTGAAGGGGAGCGTCGCGGACGTGATCGACGGCGGCATCGAGCTGCTGCCCGATTTCGAGCTGGCGGTGGTGCCGCTGCTCGACGCCAACGAGCGTCCCGGTGAGGTGCCCGACATCCGCCGCCGGCTGCGCGCCGAGGGCATCCGGTTCGAGCGCCATCGCGGCGCGCTGCTGCTCGCGCCGGGCGAGCTCGATCAGATGTCGTCGGTCGGGATGTTCACCGGCTTCGACGAGCTGTACCTGTGCTCGGAGTGGAACGACGAGTTCGAGCCGTTCCCGTCGCGCATCACCGCCGACGTCGTGAGCTTCGCCGAGGGCACGCCGCTCGGGCTCGAGGAGTGGATGCTCGACGCCGGCTGCCTGCTGGTGCTCGGCGACGGTGGCGGCGGGCTCAATTTCGCCACGCTCGATCCCGGGATCGGCGCGCGCCTGCGCGCGCGGTTCCGGCCCGTGCGCGTCGGATGAGCGCGGGCGAACCGTCGCGGCTCGCCAGCATCGCGATCGCCGGCCCGGCCGGCAACCTCGAGGGCCTGCTGCAGCACCACGCCGACCACACGCCCGCGCTCGCCGCGCTGGTGCTGCATCCGCATCCGCTGTACGGCGGCACGCTGCACAACAAGGTGGTGCACCGCGTGGCCTCGACCCTGCACCAGCTCGGCGCCGACGTGCTGCGCATCAACTTCCGCGGCGTGGGCGGCAGCGAGGGCCATCACGACCGCGGCGTGGGCGAGCTGGAGGACGCGCGCGCCGCGTGGCGCTGGCTGGGTGAGCGCTACCCGCACGCGCGCCGCTGGCTGGCCGGATTCTCGTTCGGATCGTGGATCGCCGCCCGACTGGCGGCGTCCGAGCCCCACGTCGAGCGCCTGGTGCTGGTGGCGCCGTCGGTGCGCGTGTCGAGCTTCGAGGTGCTGCGCACCTGCACCGTGCCCAAGCTGATCGTGCAGGGCACGGCGGACGACGTGTGCCCGATCGAGTTCCTGCGGGCGGAGTTTCCGACGTGGGCCGAGCCCAGGACGCTGATCGAGGTGGACGGCGCATCGCACTTCTTCGACCGCCGGCTCGGCGCGCTGGGCGACGCGCTGCGTGGCGCGCTCGAGGGCTTCGCGCGCGGGGCGACGGCGTGACGGCGCGCGTCGCATCCGCGGCGGGGGTCGTGGCGCTCGCGACGGTCGCGGTCGCGGGGTGCGGGTGGCTCGGTGGGCGCACGCTGCCGCCGGCGGTGCGCGCCGAGGCGGTGGCCGCGCTGCGCGCCGCGCCGGACACGGCGTGGTTCGAGGGCTCGCGCCGCGTGGGGCTGCAGGCGGTGCCGGCGCGGCGCATGCTGGCGGCGACGCCCTCGAACGGCGCGCTCGTGCTCGTGATCGAGGATCGCGGCGCGGGCGTCGGCGCGCGCACGATCGTCGCGCTCGACGTGGACAGCCTCGCGCTGCGCTCGCTCGCCGCCGTGCGGGAGGCCGCGTGCGGCGCCGAGAGCGCGCGCGTCACGGTGGGGCCCAGGCGCGTGATGCGCGCGGTGGCGCGGTGCGGCACGGGCGGGCGCATCGACGACTTCCTGCGCCGCGCCGGCCCGGCGTTCGTCGCGCGCGAGTCGCTGCCGCTGTGGCTGCGCGCGTGGCTTCCCGATCGCGCCCCGCACCACGATCTCGCGCTGGCGGTCCTGCCGGCGGCGTTCGATCCGCCGCCGTTCGCGCCCGCCCCGGCGCGGCTGCGAATCGTGGACGGCGGCCGCATCTCGGTGCCGGCCGGTGCGTTCGACACCTGGAAGGTGGCGGTCGCGGATGCGCGCGGCGCAGACCTGTGGTGGTTCGAACGGAGCACTCCCCACCGGCTCGTGATGTGGGAGACTGCCAACGGCGAACGCTGGCGGCGCGCGGGCGTGCCGTAGCCCGATGGCGCCGCGCGCGCCGGAGGGGCATGGGGTGAGCACGAACACGGGAATCTCGATCGCATCCGCGTCCGGGCCGCTGTCCGGGGGCGAGCTGCACGATCTCGACGCGTGGTGGCGGGCCGCCAACTACCTCGCGGTCGGACAGATCTACCTGCTCGACAATCCGCTGCTGCGCCGGCCGCTCGAACCCGCGCACATCAAGCCGCGGCTGCTCGGCCACTGGGGCACGACGCCGGGGCTGAACCTGATCCACGCGCACATGAACCGCGCGATCCGCGCCCACGATCTGGATGCGATGCTCGTGATCGGACCGGGGCACGGCGGACCGGCGGCGGTGGCCAACGCGTGGCTCGAGGGCACGTGGAGCGAGGTGTACCCGGACGTGCCACAGGACGAACCCGGCATGCTGCGGCTGTTCCGGGAGTTCTCGTTCCCGGGCGGGATCGGCAGCCACGTCACCGCGCAGGTGCCGGGCTCGATCCACGAGGGCGGCGAGCTGGGCTACGCGCTCGTCCACGCCTACGGCGCGGCGTTCGATCATCCGGATCTGCTGGTGTGCTGCGTGGTGGGGGATGGCGAGGCCGAGACCGGGCCGCTGGCGGCGAGCTGGCACTCGAACAAGTTCCTGTCGCCGGCGACGGACGGCGCCGTGCTGCCGATCCTGCACCTGAACGGCTACAAGATCGCCAACCCGACCGTGCTCGCGCGCATTCCCCGCGACGAGCTGCGCGCGCTGCTCGAAGGCTGCGGGCACCGCCCGTGGTTCGTGGAGGGCGACGATCCGGCGAGCGTGCACCAGCAGCTCGCGGCGGCGCTGGACGAGGCGCTGGCCGAGATCCGGCGCATCCAGCGCGCCGCGCGCGCGGGGCGCTCGCCGGGGCGGCCGGCGTGGCCGATGATCGTGCTCGCCACGCCCAAGGGCTGGACCGGGCCCAAGGTGGTGGACGGGCAGCGCGTGGAGGGCACGTTCCGCTCGCACCAGGTGCCGGTCGCGGACCCGCGCGGCAACCCCGAGCACCTGCGGATCGTGGAAGCATGGATGCGCAGCTACCGGCCGGAGGAGCTGTTCGATCCCTCCGGGCGCCCGGTCGAGTCGCTGCTGAAGCGCGTGCCCGCCGGCGGGCGCCGCATGACCGCCAATCCGGTCACGAACGCGGGCGGAGTCGAGCGGCCGCTCGCGCTGCCCGAGTTCCGCGCCTACGCGGTGCCCGTCGAACGCCCGGGCGCGGGGACGAGCGAGCCGACGCGCGTGCTGGGCGAATACCTGCGCGACGTGATCCGCGCCAACCCGACCACGTTCCGGCTGATGGGTCCCGACGAGACCGCCTCCAACCGGCTGGACGCGGTGTTCCAGGCGACCGACCGCGCGTTCGACGCGCGCATCGTCCCCGGCGACGACCACCTGGCGCCCGAGGGGCGCGTGATGGAGGTGCTGTCCGAGCACCTGTGCCAGGGCTGGCTCGAGGGCTACCTGCTCACCGGGCGCCACGGGCTGTTCAATTGCTACGAGGCGTTCATCCACATCGTGGACTCGATGTTCAACCAGCACGCCAAGTGGCTGAAGGTCACGCACGAGATCCCGTGGCGGCGCTCGCTGCCGTCGCTCAACTACCTGCTGTCATCGCACGTGTGGCGCCAGGACCACAACGGCTTCTCGCACCAGGATCCCGGGTTCATCGATCACGTGGTGAACAAGAAGGCCGAGGTGATCCGCGTGTACCTGCCGCCCGACACCAACACGCTGTTGTCGGTGGCGGACCACTGCCTGCGGAGCCGCCACCACGTGAACGTGATCGTGGCCGGCAAGCAGGAGTGCCCGAACTGGCTCGGGATGGACGACGCCGTGCGGCACGCCGCGCGCGGCATCGGCATCTGGGAGTGGGCGATCAGCGACGAGGGCGAGCCCGACGTGGTGATGGCGTGCTGCGGCGACGTGCCCACGCTGGAGACGCTGGCGGCGGTGTCGCTGTTGCGCCGCCATCTGCCCCGGCTGCGCGTGCGCGTGGTGAACGTCGTGGACCTGATGCGACTCCAGCCCGCGAGCGAACACCCGCACGGGCTGTCCGATCCCGAGTTCGACGCGTTGTTCACCACCGGGCGTCCGGTGTTGTTCGCGCACCACGGCTATCCGTGGCTGATCCACCGCCTCACCTACCGGCGCACCAACCACGACAGCATCCACGTGCGCGGCTACAAGGAGGAGGGCACGGTCACGACGCCGTTCGACATGGTGATGTTGAACGACCTCGACCGCTACCATCTGGTGATGGACGTGATCGACCGCGTGCCGGGGCTGTCGTCGCGCGCGGGCGCGCTGCGGCAGCTGATGGTGGACCGCCGCGCCGAGGCGCGCGCCTGGACGCGCCAGTACGGCGAGGACGCACCCGAGGTGCGCGAGTGGAGCTGGAGCTGACCGCCCGGTGAGGGTGCTGGTCGCGAACGCCGGCTCGAGCAGCCTCAAGCTGCGGGTGCTCGAGGCCGACGACCGCGTGTCCGCGCGCGCCGATCTGCCGGTGGTGGCGCATCGCATGGACGCCTCGGCGATCGAGCGCTGGCTGGCGCCGCTCGGGCGCGTGGACGTGGTCGGCCACCGCGTGGTGCACGGCGGCGCCGAGTTCACGTGCGCCGTGCGCGTGGACGACGGCGTGGTGCACGAGCTCGAGGCGCTGTGCGATCTGGCGCCGCTGCATCAGCCGCTGTCGCTCGCCGTGCTGGCCGAGTTGCGCCGGTTGCTGCCGGACGCGCCGCACGTGGCGTGCTTCGATACCGCGTTCCACGCCACGCTGCCGCCCGAGGCCTCCACCTACGCGCTGCCGGCGGAATGGCGCGCGCGCTGGGGGCTGCGGCGGTTCGGCTTCCACGGCCTGTCGCACGCGTACGCATCGCGGCGCGCGCGCGCGCTCACCGGTGATGCACGCCGGATCGTGACGTGTCACCTCGGCGCCGGCGCGTCGCTGGCCGCGGTGCTGGACGCTCGCTCGGTCGAGACCACGATGGGGTTCACGCCGCTCGAGGGCCTGGTGATGGCGACGCGCTCCGGCAGCCTCGATCCCGGACTCGTGCTGTGGCTCGAGCAGCACACCGGCATGAGCGCCGACGCGCTGGCGGACGCGCTCGAGCACCGCTCGGGCCTGCTCGGGCTGGCCGGCACCGCCGACATGCGCGAGCTGGAGGCGCGCGCCGCCGCCTGCGACGTGGCCGCGCGGCTCGCGCTCGACGTGTACTTGCACCGCCTGCGCGCCGGGATCGCGGCGATGACGGCCGCGATGGGGGGCATCGATGCGATCGTGTTCACGGGCGGCGTGGGCGAGAACTCGCCGCTCGTGCGCGCGCGCGCGGCCGAGGGCCTCGGGTTCCTGGGCGTCCGGCTGGATGCGGCGCGCAACGCGACCGGCGCGGGCGACCGCGCGATCGGCGCGGCCGGGGCGCCGGCGAGCGCGCTCGTGGTGCCGGCGCGCGAGGACCTGCAGATCGCGCACGAGACGCGCGCGGTGATGTCGGCCGTCACGTGACCTCGCGCGCCCGGCGCGGCATGGCGTAGGCTTTCGCCGTGACCTCGCACGACACCATCACGCACCGGCCGGCGCGCGACGCGCGCCAGGTGCGTCGCTACGCCATGCTGATCGCGGCCGGCGTCGGCGCGTGGTTCGGGGCCGCGCTCGTGCGCGCCCCCGGCGGGTCCGCGCACGCCGCGCTGGCCGCCATTTCCGCCGGGATGGCGGGCGGATTCCCGTGGGGCATGAAGACCTCGCTCGTGCTGTGGGTGGTGCTGTCGCTCTACTGGGAGCTGGCGGCGCGCGGCGCCTCCATGGCCCGGCGCTCCGAGTCCGCGGGCTCGCGCATGGTCCACTTGGTGATCCTGGGCGCCGGGCAGCTCGTGCTGCTGATGCCCATGCCCGGACTGCGGGCGCGGTTCCTGCCCACGTCGACGCCGCTGATCGCGGCCGGGCTCGCGGTCGAGGTCGCCGCGGTCGTGTTCTCGATCTGGGCGCGGCGCGCGCTCGGGCGCCACTGGAGCGGCGAGATCACCGCCAAGGTTGGCCACGAGCTGGTGCGCTCGGGTCCGTACGCGCGGGTGCGGCACCCGATCTACACCGGCATGTTCGCGCTGTGCATCGGCACCGCGCTGGTGTCGGGCGAGGTGCACGCGCTCGTCGGACTCGCGCTGGTGGTGATCGCGTTCGTCCGCAAGATCCGGATGGAGGAGAAGAACCTCGCCGAGCTGTTCGGCCCGACGTGGGAGGAGTATCGCCGCGCCACGCGCGCCCTGGTGCCGGGCGTGATCTAGCCGTCACGGACGCTCGCGCGCCCGCGTGGCGCGCGCGGCCCGCGCGTCAGCTCTCCGCCTTGAGTCCGCCGCCCTCGCGCGTGGTGGCGCGCTCGCTCTCCACCCCGGGCTCCACGTGCACCACCACGTCGCTCACGCCCGGCCAGCGGTTGCGCAGCCGGTGCTCGACGCGGTGCGCCAGCGCGTGCGCCTTGGCGATCGCCATCCCCGGCGGCACGAGGATGTGCAGGTCGATGTGGATGTCGTCGCGCGGGCCGCGCGAGCGCACGTTGTGCGCTTCGAGCACGCCCGGCTCCTTCTGCGCCTCGATCTCGACGTCGGCGGGCGGAATGCGCCGCTCGTCCGACAGCGTCGCCAGCGTGCCGCGCAGGATGTCGAGCCCGGCGCGCAGCACCAGCAGCACGATCAACGTCGCCGCGGCGATGTCGGCGTGCGGCACCGCGAGGCGCGACAGCACGAAGCTCAACGCCACGAGCAGCGTGGCCAGCATGTCGCTGCCGGTGTGGGCGGCGTCGGCCAGCAGCAGCTCGCTGTCGAGCTTCTTGCCCTCGCGCCGCTCGATGCGCACCACCCACACGTTGGCCGCCAGCGTGATTGCGAGCACGAGCCACGCCACCGGCCCGAGCGCGATCGGCTCGGGATGCTGCAACCGATGCCACGCGGTGGTCAGGATCTCCCAGCAACCCACGAACATCATGGCCGCGACGCCCATCGCCGCCATGGTCTCGTACTTGCGGTGGCCGTAGGGATGGTTGGCGTCGGGCGGGCGGCGCGCGGCGGCGATGCCGATCAGCGCCACGACGTTGGCGAGCGCGTCCACCAGCGAATGGAGCCCGTCGGCCACCATCGCCACCGCCCCGATCCGGAACCCGACGACGAGCTTGGCCGCCGCGATCGCGAGGTTCAGCAACAGGATCCCGCCCAGCACGCGCGCGATGCGTCGCCCGCGCCCGGCGCTGCGCCCGGCGCTGGAAGCCGGCTCGTCGGCGGTCATCGCTGCATCGTAACAACCTGAACCGGGGGCGTGCGAGACCGTCCTGTTCGGGCGGGTACGTGGGGGCGGACGGTGTGCCCCCCGCCGAACGGTCGCGGACCCGTGGTGCGCGCTCGTGCCGTGCCCACGCCGCGCTCGTCGCCGGCGTTGGTCGGGCACGGGCCTTGCGGATTAGAGTCGGGTCTGCTGTGTCCGCACCGCGGGGGCGCATTCATCCCGGAGGAACTCCTTGAACCGCAATCGCTGGATCATCGTGGGGGTGGCGGTCGCGCTGCTGGTGGGCTGGATGATCGTGCGCGCGCGCTCCGGGTCCCAGGCGCCGAAATACCGAACGACGGCGGTCGATCGCGGCACGATCGAGGCGACCGTCTCCGCCACGGGCACGGTGAACCCGGTGGAGCAGGTCGAGGTCGGCAGCCAGGTGAGCGGCACCGTGTCCAGGCTGTTCGCCGACTTCAACACGCACGTGAAGAAGGGCCAGGTGCTGCTCGAGATCGAGCCATCCTCGTTCCGCGCGCGCGTCGAGCAGAATCAGGCCGCGGTGGCGAAGGCCCAGGCGCTGGTGCTGGACGGCGAGCGCAATCTGCGCCGTTCCAACGAGCTGATGGCCCAGAACGTGATCTCCAAGACCGACCTCGAGACCGCGCAGGTCACGCTGGCGCAGCGCAAGGCCGATCTGCAGAGCGCGCAGGCGCAGCTCCGCTTGTCGCAGGTGGACCTCGGCAACACCGTGATCCGCGCGCCGATCGACGGCGTGGTGATCGACCGCGAGATCGACGTGGGCCAGACCGTGGCTGCCAGCCTGCAGGCGCCCAAGCTGTTCGTGATCGCCCAGAGCCTGAACCAGATGCAGGTCGAAACCAGCATCGACGAGGCCGACATCGGCGTGATCCGGCCCGGCCTGCCGGTGAGCTTCACCGTGGACGCCTATCCCGACGTCAACTTCGACGGCACGGTGCAGACCGTGCGGCTGCAGCCGATCGTCACCAACAACGTCGTCACCTACACGGTGATCGTGCAGACCGGCAACCCCGGGCTGCGGCTGCGCCCCGGCATGACCGCGAACGTCACCGTGCGCGTGGCGCGCCACGAGGACGTGATGCGCGTGCCGAACGCCGCGCTGCGGTTCCGGCCGCCCAACGCCGGCACCGGTCGCGGGCGTGGCGGCGCCGGCGGCGCGCAGGCGACGGCAGGCGGCGGGCAGG
>DASSIN010000143.1:0-4700 GCA_035691845.1 Candidatus Eiseniibacteriota bacterium
GCCACGCCGCGCGCCGCGCCACGCGACCGCGCCGGGCGGCGCGCGCGCCGCTCGAGGACGCGCGCGGCCGCACGCTCCACCCGTGCGCGCAGGCGATGGGCGGCTCGTGGAGCGACGAGGACATCCGCCGCTACGCCGACCTGTTCGACTGCGTGATCGTGGGCGGCAGCGCCGATCGCGCGCGCGTCGCGCGCTTTCACCAGCTGCATCCCGGCATCGTGGTGCTCGCCTACACGGGCGAGTTCGACGTCTACAACTCGAGCGGGCTGTGGACGTGGATCCACGCCCAGCACGACGACTGGTTCCTGCGCGACGCGGGCGGCGGCCACGTGCGCACGTATCGCACGCCGAACCGCTACGCGCTCGATCCCGGCAACGCGGGCGTGCGCGCGTTCTTCGCCGACAGCGCGGCGCGCCGCATCGCCGAGCTGGGCTGCGACGGCGTATGGGAGGACAACGTGTTCCCCGACTGGAACTACCGCAGCTTCGCGATGGGCGCGAAGCTGGCGCGCTATGCCAGTCCCACGGCCTGGCGCGAAGCGCTGGAAGGCTATCTCGCGCGTCTCGAGCGCTCGGTCGCGCCGCACCACCTGGCGGTGAACCAGGTGAAGCCGTGGACCGGCCACGGAGACATCGTGGTGATCGAGGACCTGCCGGCGGGTGAAGGCTGGGAGGACATGGTGGAGGGGCTGGCGCGCGTCAACGAGCAGCCGGGGCGCACCACGATGCTGCTGGAATCGCTCGACAATGCGCAGGATCCCAAGCGCGCGTTCATCGCGGCGAGCTACCTGCTGGCGGCGAAGCCGGGCGCCTATCTGGGATTCCACTGGAGCGGCGGCCGCAGCGGCGTGGGACGCGTGCCGGAATACGATCTCGAGCTCGGCCGCCCCGCGGGTGCGATGTCGCACGCGGACGGCGTGTGGTGGCGCGACTGGGACCGCGCCCGCATCGCCGTGAACCCCGGCGCGGAGCCGCGTCCGGCGCCCGGCGGCGGCACGCTGCCGCCGCACTCGGCCGGCATCGCGTGGCGCACGAGCGATCACCCGGCGCTGCCCGACTGGGTGGACCTGGGCGCACGCCAGTAGTCCGAACTCGGCCAGGGGCGCGACACGCTCTTTCATCGCGTACGCGGCCTTTGCTGTCACGACCCCCACCGGCCTGTGCCAGCCCGTGTGCTATAGTTCTCGCCCGCTTCCGCTCCCTGGCATCGAACTTGTGCAACGGCCGCTGTCACTGCTCCACCCCGCCTTGGACGCGCGTGGGAGGGACGCTTGATTCGGCGACGGTTCCTGATCGGCACGGCGTTCGTGGTGCTGTTCGGCCTCGGTTGGTGGGCCGGACACAGCTCGTCGCGCACCGTGTACGCCGACCTCGACCTGTTCGTGGACGTGCTCACGCAGGTCCAGCAGAACTACGTGGACCCGGTCGACAGCCAGAAGATCGTGCAGGGCGCGATCCACGGCCTGGTGCACCAGCTCGATCCGTTCTCCCAGTACCTGGACGCGCCCGCGCTCGCCAACCTGCAGACCGTGACCACCGGCGAGTTCGGCGGCATCGGCGTGCTGGTGGCCGAGCGCGAGCACTTCCCGACCGTGATCTCGCCCATCGAGGGCACGCCGGCGTGGGAGGCGGGCATGCGCGCGGGCGACGTCATCACCGACATCGGCGGCAAGTCCGCGGAGGGATTGAGCGCCGACGACGTGGCGCAGCGATTGCGCGGCGATCCCGGCACGCGGGTGACGCTCACGTGGCGGCGCGAAGGCGAGGACGAGCCGCACACCGTCACGCTCGAGCGCCGCAAGATCGAGGTGCGTCCCGTGCCGTACGCGTTCCTGCTCGATCAGGGCGTGGGCTACGTGCGGCTGGCGAGCTTCTCGGAGCAGACCGGCGCCGAGGTGCGCGACGCGGTCGAGCGGCTGCGCGCGCAGGGCGCGAAGAGCCTGGTGCTCGACCTGCGCGGCAATCCCGGCGGGTTGCTGGACCAGGCGGTGGACGTGGTGAGCGAGTTCGTGCCCAAGGGCAAGCTGGTGGTCTACACCAAGGGCCGCTACAAGCCGCGCGACCAGAAGTACTACGCCGACCAGGCGCGCCCCGAGCTCGGCTGGCCGATGGTGGTGCTGGTGGACGAGGGCAGCGCCTCGGCCTCGGAGATCGTGGCGGGCGCGCTGCAGGACCTCGATCGCGCGCTGGTGGTGGGCCGCACCTCGTTCGGCAAGGGCTCGGTGCAGGACGTGTTCCCGATCCGCGGCGAGCGCGCGGCGCTCAAGCTCACGACCGCGCTCTACTACACGCCGAGCGGACGCTCGATCCACAAGAAGGCGAACGCGGCGCCCGATTCCGCAGACGACGACGAAGACGACGACGCCACGCCGGCGCCGGCGCCGGCCAGCCCCAAGTCCAAGCCGATCTTCCACACCGCCTCCGGGCGCGTGGTGTACGGCGGCGGCGGCATCACGCCCGACGTGGAGGTGCCGCCCGACACGCTGACCGGGCTCGCGCGCGCGGTGGACAGCCGGAACCTGGCGTTCCGGTTCGTCAACCGCTGGCTCAACACCCACCCCGAGGCGCGCACGGTGCCGTGGGATCCGTTCGTGGCGTGGCTGCGCGAGCAGAAGGTGGCGATCGCGCCGGGCGAGCCCGAGCGGCAGCGCGACACGCTCGAGCGGCTGCTGGCGCGCGAGCTGGCGATGCGCACCGGCGGCATGGCGGCGTGGGCGCGCGTCACGCTGGGGAGCGACCCGGTGATGGCGCACGCCGAGGCGGTGTTGGACCGCGCGCGGCGTCCGGGCGACGTGTTCGCGCTCTCGCGTACGGCCCCGCGCGCAACGCTCGGGCGCCGCGAGCCCGCCTACCGTTAGGAGCCGACCTCCCGTGACCATCACTCCCCCGGGCCCGGCCGTGCGCCGTCCGGCCCCGTTCGCGTTCCTGTGCGACTTCGACGGCACCGTGTCGCCCACCGACATCGGCGCCGCGTTCGTGCACCGGTTCTCGGGCGGACTCGCCGAGACGCCGGAGTTCCTCGCGCGCTGGCGCGCGGGCGAGATGGGCCACCGCGAGTTGACCGAGCTGCAGTGCCGGCTGCTGCGCGTGACCGAGGACGAGGCGCTGGCGTTCGCCGCCCGGTTCGAGCTCGATCCCTGGTTCGCGCCGTTCGCGCGCGAGCGCCGGGCGGCCGGCGACGCGGTGTGCGTGGTGAGCGAAGGTTTCGGGTTCTACGTCGCGGCGCAGCTCGCGCACGCCGGGCTCGCCGAGCTGCCGTGGCGCGCGAACCGGGCCAGGTTCGGCGACGGCGGCGTCCAGCCGTCGTTCCCGCCGCTCACCGAAGGGTGCGGGCGGTGCGGCACGTGCAAGGGCGCCGAGGCGCGCCGCTGGCGCGCGGCCGGCTTCGAGGTGGTGCTGGTGGGCGACGGGCTGTCGGACCGCTGCGGCGCGCGCGAGGCGGACCGCGTGCTGGCGAAGGGCGGGCTCGAGGCATGGTGCCGCGCGGAGGGCATCGCGGCCGAGCCGTTCGCGGACTTCGCCGACGTGGCGCGCATCGCGCGCGACTGGAGCGCGGGGCGCGCGCCCGGCCAGGGCGCCGGCTCCGGCGCCGGCGATCCGGCCGGCGCCGCCGCCTCGCCGCGCTGACGCGCACGCCGGAGGGCCCGGCGCCCCGACATCGGTTATCCTCCCTGGTTCCCATGCGCATCGGACCCGTCCCACTCGACTCCCCGTTCATGCTGGCGCCGCTCGCCGGCGTCAGCGACTCGCCGTTCCGCCAGCTCGCGCGTGAGCAGGGCGCCTCGGCGGTGTTCACGGAGATGGTGTCGGCCGACGGGCTCGTGCGCGGCCACCAGGCGACGCTCGACTACTGCCGGTTCGAGCCGCACGAGCGCCCGATCGGCATCCAGCTGTTCGGCTCCGACCCGGGCGTGATGGCCGAGGCCACGCAGGTGCTGTGCGCGCTGCCCGCGGCCGAGCGGCCGGACATCGTGGACATCAACATGGGCTGCCCGGTGCGCAAGGTGGTGAACCGCTGCGCCGGCGCGGCGCTGCTGCAGAACGTGCCGCTGGTCGAGGCGATCGTGGCGCGCATGGCGGCGGTCAGCTCGGTGCCGGTGACGGCCAAGATCCGGCTCGGCTGGGACGGCGGCTCGCAGAACGTGGTCGAGGTGGCCAAGGCGCTGGAGGGCGCGGGCGCCGCCGCGGTCGCGATCCACGCGCGCACGCGCGCCGAGAAGTTCGAGGGCCACGCGCACTGGGAGATGATCGGTCACGCGCGCGCGGCGGTCGGGATTCCGGTGATCGGCAACGGCGACGTGCGCGACGCGGCCGACGCGGTGCGCATGCTGGAGCAGACCGGCTGCGACGGCGTGATGCTGGGCCGGGCCGCGTTCGGGGATCCGTGGGTGTTCAGGCGCATCCGCGCGTTCCGCGAGCGCGGCGAGCGGCTGCCCGCGCCCGCGGCCGAGGAGCGGCTGCAGGCGGGGCTCCGGCACCTCGACATGATGGTGGCGGCGGTGGGCGAGGCGTCGGCGGCGCGCGAGATGCGCAAGCACGTGGCGTGGTACGTCAAGGGTCTGCCCGGCAGCGCGCGCGTGCGCGAGCAGGTCAACCGCACGAAGTCCGTTGCGGAGATGAAGGCGCTGCTCGCCGGCTACCTCGAGGAGCTGGCCGCGCGCGGGCCCGGGGCGTTCGCCGACGACGCGCCGCCGCGCGCG
>DASSIN010000144.1:0-12469 GCA_035691845.1 Candidatus Eiseniibacteriota bacterium
GCACCTCGTGCTCGTGCTGCCGCGCCATCTCCTCCTTGACCGCGGTCTTCTTGCCCTCCAGCTCGGCGCGCACCTTTTCCACCGTCTCCGGCGGCAGGGTGCTCATGTGGTTCTTGACCTCGACGCCGAGCCGGCGCACCACCTGCAGCACGGCCTCGCTCGACATGCCGAGGTCCTTGGCGACCTCGTAGACGCGTTGCTTCTTCTGCGTCCTGGAATCAGGCACGGGGTTCTCCATCGTTCGTCTGGCCCGCCGCCTCGGGCTCGGGCGCGGGCGGCGGCAGCTCGGGCGCGGGTGGCAGCGGCTCGGCAGCGGCCTGGCCGTCGGCCTCCATCTCGGGGGTGAATTCCAGCTCGCCGCCCGCGCCGGCCGTCTCGGCCGGATGCGCGGCGATGTATTCCTGCGCCACCGCGAGCGCCTTCTCGGCGGTCTTCTCGCCGATGCCGGGGATCTCGGTCAGCTTGTCGAGCGGCGTGGCCAGCAGCTCCTGCACGGTCTCGATGCCGGCGGTGATCAGCTTCTCGGTGGTGGCCTCGCCCAGCTCCAGCTTCTCCACCTCCACGCGCTGCGCGCGATCCTGCTCCTGGCGCTTCTTGTCGTCGGTCTTGGACACCAGGTCGATCTTCCAGCCGGTGAGCCGCGCGGCCAGGCGCGCGTTCTGCCCGCCCTTGCCGATCGCCAGCGACAGCTGGTCGTCCGCCACCACCACGTTCATGCGCTTGTCGGCCTCGTGCACGCGCACGTCCATCACGCGCGCCGGCGACAGCGCGCGCGCCACGAACACGGTCGGGTCCTGCGACCACGGCACGATGTCGATGCGCTCGCCGCCCAGCTCGCGCACGATGCTCTGCACGCGCGAGCCCTTCAAGCCAACGCACGAGCCGACGGCGTCCACGCGCGGATCGGTCGAATACACCGAGATCTTGGAGCGCGCGCCCGCCTCGCGGGCCACGGCCTTGATCTCGACGATGCTCTCCGCGATCTCCGGCACCTCGGTCTCGAACAGCCGCCGCAGGAAATCCGGGTGCGTGCGCGACAGGATCACCTGCGGGCCCTTGGCCGAGCGGTCCACGTTGATCACCACCGCGCGCACGTAATCGCCCTGCCGGTGGTAGCTGCGCGGAATCTGCTCGCGCGCCGGCAGCAGGCCCTCGGAGTGGTCGAGCTTGACGTACACGTTGCCGCGGTCCACCTGCTGCACCACGCCGCGCACCAGGATGCCGATCTTGTCGGCGTACTCCTTGAACACGCGCTCGCGCTCCGCCTCGCGCACGCGCTGGATCAGCACCTGCTTGGCGGTCTGGATGGCGTTGCGGCCGAACTCGGCGATCGACAGCGGCCAGGTGAGCACGTCCCCGGGCCGGGCGTCGGACTTGATGCGCCGCGCCTCGGCCATGTCGATCTGGTTCGAAGGATCCTCGACGGTCTCGACCACCGTGCGGCGCAGCTGCATGGTGATGCCGCCATCGGGCGAGAACTTGACGTCCACGTCGGCGGTGGCGCCGTACTTCTTGCGCACCGCGCTGGCGAACGCGATCTCGACGGTCTCGACGAGCGCCGCGCGATCCATGCTCTTCTCGCGCGTGATCTGGCTCAAGGCATCCAGAATTTCGTTGCTCATCGTTCGTTCCCCTCCGGACCGGCGGACCGCCTGCGCACCGCCTCCCACGGATCCACCGACAGCCGGACCGACTTCACCTCGGACCACTCGAACCACCGCTCCTCGCCCTGCTCGTCGCGCACGCCGGCGCGGCCGTCGCTCGGGCCGAGCAGCTCGCCCTGCCAGTGGCGCCGGCCATCGTGCGCCTCGTAGGTGTCGAAGGTCACGCGCGATCCGGCGAACCGCCCCACCGCCTCCAGGCTGCGGATCGGCCGGTCGAGGCCGGGCGAGCTGACCTCCAGCCGGTAGCTGCCGTGGATGGTCTGGTTCATGTCCAGGCAATCCGCCAGCCGCCGGCTGAACTGGCTGCAGTCGCCGACCGTGATTCCCCCCGGTTTGTCGAGCAGCACCCTGACGATGCGGTGGTGGCCGAGGGCACTCAATTCCACGTCCACCAGCTCGTAACCGGCCTCGTCGGCAAGCGGTTGCGCGAGTTGCCGGACTTCGTCGCGAACGTCCACGGTGATCACCTGACTTCAAAAGCGGACAAAAAATGGAGTGGTCGCCTGCCCCACTCCTGCGCCCGGCACATTAGTAAATCAAACGCCTGCGGTCAATCGCACCCGATGTCGTGCGCGGCACGGTCAGCAATGTCCTCGTGCAGCAACCCGCAGCAGAAACGCGAGATAGCTCGCGCGATGCCCGCCTCGGCCGCCGCTGCGGTGGCGCTAGCGGGTCGCGAGCGGGCTCCGGGTGACGATCCATGCCGCCACCCGCGCCACCTCGGCCAGGCTGGCCGGCGACACCTGGTCCGGCAGGTCGCGGTGGGTGTGCCAGGCGGCGTAGTCGAAGTCGACCACGTCCACGGCCGGAATGCCGACCGCCATCAACCGGGTGTGATCGTCCACCAGCTCGTACTTGGGCGCGTCGTGGAAGTGGGTCGCCCCGGTCGCGCGGGCGCCCTGGAGCACCAGCGCCACCACGTTGGACGCCTTGGCCGCCGACTGCACCTCGGGCCAGATGCCGAGATCGCGATCCCCCACCATGTCGAACAGGAACGCCGCCACCGGCTTCCTCCCGGGCGGGCCGTTCGCCACCGCCTGCGCGTAGGCGCGCGAGCCGAGGCAGAACTCCTCGCCATGGTCGGCGCGCCCCTGGTCCTCGCCGTCGAAGAACACCAGATCCACGGGCTCCCTGGGGCGCGCGCGGTGCAGGAGCTCGGCCACCTCGAGCAGCACCGCCACGCCCGAGCCGCCGTCGTTCGCGCCCGGCACCGGATCGCTGCGGTGCCCGGGATCGGGATCCTGGTCGCAGAACGGGCGCGAGTCCCAGTGGGCGCACAGCACGATCGGCGCGCCCTCCGGTCCGTAGTGGGCGATCACGTTGGTGAGCGCGAGCGGCCGCCCCAGCGATGAGTCGGTCGTGGCCTCGAGCGTGACGCGCGCGGACAGGCTGTCGAGCGTGGCGTGGAGCCAGGCGAGCACCGCCGCGTGCCCGGGCGTTCCCGGGATGCGCGGGCCCGCCCCCACCTGGCGCTGCACGCGCCGGTAGGCGCGCTGCCCGTCCACCGCCAGCGCCGGCGCGCACGCCCAGAGGCCCAGCAACGCGGCCAGCGCGGCGGCGACGAGCGCCGCCTGCACGCGCGCGCGCGGCGACCGCCCGCGTCGGGCCCCAGGCGTCATCGTCAAAACGTGAACTGCGCGCGCACTTCCACGTGCACGCTGCGGCTCACGATCGCGCGCTCGCGATCGCGGTTCTGGTTGAACGACAGCATCAGGTTGCCGGTCACGTTGGTGCTGAACCCGTACGAGCCGTTGGTGCTGATGGTGAGCCGGCTCTGGTTGACGGGGTTCTGCGGCAGCGCGAAGCCGTCCTGGCGCGTCTCGCCGGTCTGCGTCTCGTAGATGCCGGTGAGCCCGACGTTGATGTTGCTGTTCACCGTGCTGGTCTTGCCGAGCACGTTCACCTTCTGCCCCTTCGAGTACGAGCGGTTGATGCTGAAGTTGAACGTCGTGGTCTGCTGCGTGGTGACCGAGTGGCCGAGCAGGAAGTTCTCGGTCTGCGTCGAGCGCCGTTCGATGCGCAGCTCGGTGCGCGCGCCGTCCTTGAGCGCGCCGGTCAGCCCGATCAGCGGGCGCCACTCGTTGCTGGCGGTGGTCTGCGACGGATTGGGGCTGTCGGTGGTGAAGTCGCGGCTCGCCGTGTGGTTCCACGTGGTGCGCAGCTGGGGGGTCACGAGCAGGCGGTCGAGCAGGATCGCGTGCGCCGCCTGGCCGTAGTCCACGTCCAGCGACAGGTTGGGGAACGCCTCCGAACTCTGGCGCGTGACCACGCCGTTGGCGTCCGCGCGGCGCGCCAGCCAGTTGGCCTGCGCGCTCACCGACGAGCCGAGCCCGGTCTGGACCCGCGCGCGCACGCTGCTGTGCCAGTCCAAGCCCTGCTGGGCGTCGTTGCCGAACTCGGTGCGCGTGCGGCTGGTGTCGGGATCGCTGGAGAGCCCGAGCAGGTAGAGCGGGCTGGGCGTGCCGGTCAGCCGCGTGTAGCTGCTCGACTTCGTGAACCCGGCCTCGGTGGACACGGTGCCGAGCCGCTGCGCCAGGCTGCGCCACCAGGACGGCCCGCGCTTCCTGATGCGCAGCGTGTCGCGCACCGACGGCAATCCCGGAGCCGTGCCGCCGAACCGGTCGAACGGCACGTCCCAGGTGATCCCCGCCTGCTGGCCGTTGCTGACCTGGCGGATCGACAGGTCGGGCGACAGCTCGGGGCCGTTGTTCTGGTTGTACTGCGAGTTCCACGTCATGACCGGCTGGAACCAGCCCTTGCCGAGCGGCAGGCGCGCCACGTCGAAGTTCTGCCGCCAGCTGGTCACGCGGCCGAGGTTGATCGAGCCGAGCCGGCCGATCGGATCCTGCTTCACCAG
The DNA here is from genome assembly GCA_035691845.1 of Candidatus Eiseniibacteriota bacterium. Classification (GTDB taxonomy): domain Bacteria; phylum Eisenbacteria; class RBG-16-71-46; order RBG-16-71-46; family RBG-16-71-46; genus DASSIN01. The sequence goes on from DASSIN010000144.1 coordinate 4,522, forward strand.
CGAGTCCGGCAGCGTGAGGTTGCGGCGCGCCTCGATGTGGTGGTGCAGCAGATCGAACGGGCGCGTGTCGGCGCCGAAATCGATGAACGCGTTGCGGCCCACGACGTCGTTGGCGAGCCGCAGCGAATCGCGCAGCGCGCCGAAGCGCTGCTCGTTGACGGCGTGGTTCGTGCCGAGCGAGTAGTTCCAGTAGAACCGCTCGGGCAGCGGGTAGAGCCGGGTCTTGGACAGGAACGTCGGCAGCGACACGAGCTTGCGCGGGCTGATGGTGTAGTTCACCACCGCGGCCATGGTGGACAGGTGGTTGATGCCGTTCGGATCGTAGCCCGCCACCTCGGTGCGGCTGTAGTTCGCGGTGATGCCGCCGATCGTATAGCGCAGCAGCGCATTCGCGCGGTTGCTCCACGCGCGCGAGTAGGCCACCGCGAAGCTGCGCGTGTCGGTGCGCGTGACGCTCGCCTGCGCCAGCGGCCCGATGCGCACGATGTCGTCGCCGGCGGTGAACCGCGGCGACTGCCGGCTGCCGTCGTAGTTGAAGCTCACGGGCAGGTTGATGCCGGTGCCCTCGAAGAACCGGTTGAGCTGCAGCGTGCCGCCCGCGTTGATGTCGTCGGTGGCGACGCCGCTGCCGCGGCTCTCGCCCACCGACAGGAAGTCGGCGCCGCGCCCGTTCCAGGCGATGTTGTAGCTCAACAGGTTGGCGAGCTGCCCGTTCACCAGCACGCGCTGGGCGTGGTCGGGGTTCTTGGCGACGTCGATCGCGCGCAGCTCGTCGAACCACAGCTGGCCCGAGTCCAGCACCTGCCCGGTGTGGTTGGCGAGCCCGACCGAGATGCGGCGCAGGCGCGTGAACGACGGGCGGCCGTGGATGCCGTAGTGCGCGCCGGCGAGCGTGGTGTCGAACGTGATCGGGTCAACGGTCGGGAAGTTCGGCGCGAGCTTGAGATTGGACAGGTCGGTGAGCGTGAGCTTCACCTCCTGCCACTTCACGTTGCCGGCCGTGGACAGCGTCCTCAGCGGGACGCGGTACTCGTAGTAGTTGCGACCCAGCTCGTCCGATGCGAACCGCACGAAGTAGTCGAGCGTGCTGTCGGCGATCGGGTTGTAGTTCGGCACGTCGAACCCGGTGGCGAACCAGTCCAGCTTGCCGTAGCGGCTGTAGTCCTCGTCGATCGAGAACGTCTTGTAGGCCTCGACCTCCCCGCCCGGCTGCAGGTGCGTGAACTCGAGCGACAGCGATTGCTCGCGCCGCGTGATCTCCTGGTTGCCGTTGCGGGTGTTGCCGGGATCGAATGGCGGCACGTACCGGTCCGCGTTGTCCACCGAGTTGACCGTGTTCAGCGTCAGCGTGGTGCCGCCCGCCAGCGCCGCGGAATCGAGCGCCGACTGCTGCCAGCGGTTGCCCACGATGTCGAGGCCGCCGAGCACGATCAGGGGCTTGCGGAACTGCGGCCCGGCGTTGTCGGCGAGCCCGGCCTCGTCCGGCGTCACGATGCCCTGCAGCCACACGCGCACGTGCTTGACGATCGACAGGTTCGGATTGCCGAACTTCACCGCCAACGAGTCGGCGATCGGAATGCGGTACAGCCGCCAGCCGTTGTCGGCCTGCGGCGTGGCGGCCAGCGGCGGCGCGCCGATCTGCGGGTGATAGTCCACCACGTAGTTCTGGTACACGTCGGTCAGCAGGTAGCGCGACGTGGTGTCGCCGAGATCGATGGTGTATTCGATGTAGTTGTTCTGGGTGTCGAGCAGCGTGTTGAGGTCCAGGTCCTCGGTGTCGGGCGTGGGGTTGACGTTCTTGCTGCCCTCGGTGCCGTTCGTGTACCGCCAGCTCCTGGGATCGAGCGACACGCGCGCGTCGCGCGACACGTCGCTCACCGGCGGCTGGAAGTCGTCGCCCTCGGGATCGCCGGGGCCGGCCGTGGTCAGATCGCGGACGGAATCGCCCGAGGCGATCTCCTCGGCATCGAGCTTGCCGTCGTAGCCCGTGTCCTCGTTGTTGTCCGGCGTCACGGTGAGCTGGTTGTCGCGCGGCAGCTTGTCCTCGGTGTCGAGGATGCCGTTCGGCGGCTCGTCCGGCGCGCGCTGCTGATCCTCGCTCACCTGGCCGATGTCGATGTGCAGCCGGATGCCCGGGTGCAGGGCGTCGCCGCGCACGCGGTGCAGCCCGTCGGCCGGATCGTGCTGGTCGCGGAAATCGTTCACCCACACCTCGATGAACTGCGAGCGCGACAGGTCCAGCCCGGCCTGGTCCAGCGGATAGGTGAGCCCCGACCACAGCGGGCTGTCGGGCGCGCGCGCGTTCCGCGGCCGGCGCGGCACCGAGATCGCCAGCGACTGGTGCGGGTTGCTGCCGCCCTCGGCGTCGGTGAGCGTGGGCTTGAGATCGTGCTCCTTGATGGAGTTGACGGGCGAGTACCAGTGCACTTCGGCGTTGTCGAGCGAATCGGCGGCCGATCCGACGATGCCGGCGCCCTCCATCAGCTGGGGCACGCTCGACCACCGCCAGTGACCGGGATCCATCGCCAGCGACACCGCGTCGCGCACCCCCTCCATGTCGTCGATGTACACCTGGTTCGCGGTGTTGGGGTTCGGGAACGAGGCGCCGACCTCGGCCTGCACGCGCAGCTCGGAGGGCGTGGTGGTGCGCACGCCGGGCAACGCGTCCACCGCGCGCGTCACCCAGTCGGGATGGAAGTCCCAGTCGGCGTTCAGGTCGCTGATCAGGCTGCGCGATGGCTCCTCGCCGATCCGCGGCCGCAGATCCTGCGCGCCCTGGCTCTCGTACATGAACGCGCCGCCGTAGTGCTGGGCCAGGCCCTCCCAGTGGAACGCGCTGCCCACCAGCGTGCGGCCCGCCTGCTGGAACAGCGGCGCGTACGAGTAGTCGATGTTCAGGTTCTGCCCCGGCGACAGCTGGCGCTTGAGCGTCACCTGGCCTAGATCGTAGTCGATGGTGTAGTCGCGATCGCGCTGCCAGGCCACGCCGTCCACCGTGACCACGTCCGAGCCCTGCAGGATGTTGCCGCGGCCGAGCGTGATCATCCCGCTCGCCTGCTGCGCGGTGAACTCGACGTCGATGAAGTAGGTCGTGAACTGGGTGCGCAGATCGTTGCTCGGCACCGTGATGTAGCGGTCGTAGATCGCCGGGTTCGCGGCGTTGGGGGCCGGCGGGCTGGTGTTGTGGGGATCGTCGGGGCCGGTCAGCGCCTGGCGCCGGTTGATGGCGAGGCTGTCGATCAGCCGCTCGAACGGCCGGATGTTGGGCGCCGCGATGCGGGGCGCGAACGGGCGCAGGTCGGGGAAGAACAGCACGCCGGCATCGGGGTCCACGAGTCGGATGGTGAGTCCGCCCGAGGTGAGCGCGGTGCCGTCCACCTTGCCGTCGTGCCCCTTGATCGGCGTGCTGCCGGACTCGTCCAGATTGTCGAGCCCGGCCGCTTCGAGGTACGGGATCGGCGTGCCGGCGATGCTGGTGACGGGCGGGTAGTCCTGTCCCTGGCGGATCGTGAGCTTGAACGTGGACAGGTCGATGCGTTGCCCCTGGAGCTGGTAGAAGTTCTTGAGCTCGAGATCGCGCGTGACGTTGAACGGCGCGGTCGCCGGGTTGGTGCTGAAGTTGACGTGCAGCGAGTCGGGCTGCAGCAGGCTCGTGGGCGCGCGCAGCAGCTTCATCACCAGCCGTGTGGTGTCGGTGTCGGACACCGTGTAGCCGCCGACATGGATCGAAAACGGCCCGGACGTGCCGTACGGGCGCGCGTCGTAGGTGACGGCCAGCTTCTGCTCGCCGTCCATGCGGCGCTTGAGCTTGATGACGGGAAACACCGGCGTGTAGTAGTCGCGGTGCAGCTCGTAGTCCTGATCGGTGCCCTGCACCAGCAGGTTGAACGTGCCGCGCGCCGAAGCCGTGTCCTGCACGGCCGTGTCGCCCGGGGCGAACCGCAGCGGATCCACCAGCGCCCGGCCCTGGATCGAGTTGGCGGTGTTCAGCACCGTGCCGTCGTCGCGATAGACGCGGATCGAAGTCGGGTCGATGTCGAGCGGGGTCGGGCTGTTGGGGTCGTACAGGAAGAAGTAGGTGCCGCGGATGTAGTCGAAGTCGTACAGCGTCTGCTGCTGCTTGGACGACGCGCCGCTGTAGCTCGCGCGCTCGCTCTTTCCCTCCTGCTTGCTCGCCAGCATGGTGAAGTCGAGCGGCCCCCAGCGCGCCGTGCTCTTGATCCCGAACAGCCCCTCGTTCTTGCCGCTGTACGAAACGTACTGGGTGCCCGGCAGCGACAGGTTGGTGTTGCCCAGGTCCAGCTCCTGCACCAGGTCGTCGTCCTCGCCGTGGTAGTTGATGGCGATGCGGTTGGCGAGCGGCACCTGATTGGCCGAATTCTGCAGCAGGTTGACGCGCACGCGGTCCGAGAGCTGGCCCTCGAGCTGGATGTTCAGGTCCTGCTGCATGTTCAGCGTCGGGAACAGCGAACGGCGCGTGCCGAGCTGGCCCACCTGCTGGTTGGTCCAGTTGCTCTCCCCCGACAGCTTGATGTTCTCGGAGCCCGACACGTTGAGCGCCGGCCCGCCCGGCCCGAGCAGGCTCTGGACGCGCTGCGGCAGCACCTGCGGCAGCGCGAACTGGAGGCCCGTGTAGCTGCGGGCGTTGGGGTCCACGTAGCGCGAGTTGATCTTGTCGTGGGTGGTCTGCAGCCACAGCCGGCGGAACGTGTTGGACGTCATCTCGCGCGCGTACTCGTGCAGGGTCACCTGCGAGGGCGGCGCGGCCGGCTCCTCGCCGATCTCGACCCGGGTGCTGACCGTGCCCGAGTCGGGGTTCATCAGCACGTGCAGCTCGCGCGGGTCGTTGCTGATCCGGAGCCCCCGGCTGGGGGGCCACAGCGTCAGCGACGGCAGCAGCGACGTCTGGACGAACGAGTTCTCGATCGCCAGGACGGAGGCCGGCTTCCACGCCGGGGGCACGCTGTCGGGCGGGGCGGCCGGACGGATCGGTCCGAAGCCGAAATGAGGCAGGCCGGCGAGGAGGACGAGGGCGTGGAGGGTCAGATCAGTGGGCATCCGGACATGAAAGCGCGCGCGCCTCCCCGTGGAGGAGGCGCGCCGCGAAAGCTAACAGTCCGCGCCCACGACGGTCAAAGCCTATGCGGCGAATTGACTTCGCCCCGCGCGCGACCGATGAGGTAGGCTGCGCAGCCGTGCGTATCCTCCGTTGGTACATCCTGAAGCAGCATCTGGTTCCGTTGCTTCTGGGCTTCGGGGTGGTCACGTTCATCCTCGAAATGGACGTGCTGTTCGACTACCTGGACCTGGTGGTCAACCGGGGCGTCGCCCCGGGGGTGGTGCTGCAGCTGTTCCTGCTGTCCCTGGGCTACATCGTGGCCCTGTCGGTGCCGTGCGCCGTGCTGGTGGCGGTGCTGATGACCTTCGGCAGGCTGTCCCAGGACAACGAGATCACCGCCCTCCGGGCGAACGGGGTGCACCTGGGGAGCATCCTGCTCTGGCCGCTGCTGGCCGCCCTGGTCATGGACGTCGGCCTCACGCTGTTCAACGACCACGTGCTGCCGGAATCGAACCACGCGTTCGCCAACCTGCTGATCGATATCGGCCGCATGCGGCCGACGGTCAAGCTGCAGGAGGGCGTGTTCATCACCGACTTCCCCGGCTACAGCCTGCTGGTGCAGTCGGTGAACGGCCGCACCAACGAGATGAGCGGCGTCACCATCTACCAGATGAACCCCGGCGGTCCACCCACCACGATCCTGGCGAGGAAGGGCAGCCTCACCTACACCCCCGACGGCCGCACCGCCGTGCTGCTGCTCAAGGACGGCGAGATCCACGAGGTGCCGCGCGACGAGCCCGCCGGGGGCCACAAGTACCGGCGGCTGATCTTCAAGACCCACGTCATCCACATCCCGGGCGCCGGCAACGTGCTGGAGCGCACCGTGCGCGACTCGCGCAGCGACCGCGAGAAGAGCGCGCGCGAGCTGCTGGACGAGCGCCAGGAGGTGTTGGGCCAATACCGCTCGGCGGCGGCGGCGCACATGCTGCGGCTCGGGCAGTTCGGGCTCGGCCCGCGCGCGCTCGATCCGCTCACGCGCCAGGACCTGGTGGGCCGCGGCTGGGCCGCGCTGACGGCGCTCGTCAGCGGGCGGCACGCCCGGGTGGCGGCGCTCGAGCGCGACAATCCGCTGTTCCGCACGGACCTCGAGCTGTGGCGGATGGAGCGCGGCGCGCTCGACAAGCGCGTGGCCGGGCTGTCGGTCGAGATCCACAAGAAGTTCTCGCTACCGGCGGCGTGCATCGTGTTCGTGCTGCTCGGCGCGCCGCTCGGCATGCGCGTGCGCCGCGCGGGGCCGGCCGTGGCGTTCGTGTCGGTGGCGTTCTTCCTGTTCTACTACCTGTGCCTGGTGGGCGGCGAGGAGCTGGCCAACCGGCTGCTGATGCCGGCGTGGCTCGCGATGTGGCTGCCGAACATCGTGCTCGGCGGCTGGGGCATCGTCGCCACGCTGCAGGCGGCCGAGATCATCCGTCCGCGCGTGCGCCGTCCGGTGCGCCGCGAGCTGCGCCCGGTGCGCGAGGCGGCCGCGTGACCCCGCGGGCGCCGTTCCCGTTCGTCCCCGGGCTCCGATTCCGCGCGTGAGGATTCTCGACCGCTACGTGCTGCGCGAGTTCCTGGTGTACCTCGCGCTCGGGCTGATCGGCATCCTCACGATCTTCACGGTGGTGGACATCTTCGAGAAGATCGACGTGTTCCTCGACCACCACGCCGCGCTCGGCCTGATCGCGCGCTTCTACATGTACCGGATGCCGGAGTGGCTGGTGCAGCTGCTGCCGATCGCGCTGCTGCTCGCCACGTTCCTCGCGCTCGGCCAGCTCAACAAGTTCGGCGAGCTGACCGCGATGCGCACGGCCGGGCTGTCGCTCGTGCGCCTGCTGGCGCCGGTGCTGGCGATCTCGATGGGCGCGGTGGTGTTCACGCTGCTGCTCAACGAGTTCATCACGCCTGGCGCCAATCGCCGTCGCGACGTCGTCTACGAGCAGAAGATCCAGGGCCTGCACCCCGAGATGGTGACCGAGCGCGCCGACGTCACGTACCTGGGCGAGGGCGGCCGCATCTGGGTGATGCGGCTGTATCTGGTGCGCGAGCAGCGCATGCACGAGGTGTCGCTGCAGGAGTTCTCGCACGGCGCGCTCACGCGCCGCATCGACGCCGCCGAGGCGAGCTGGGACGGCCACCGCTGGCTGTTCACGACCGGCGTGATGCGCACGTTCCCGAACGGGCTCGAGCACGCCGAGGTGTTCGAACGGCTGGCCGTGAACGGGCTGGCGGAGCGCCCCGAGGACTTCGCCAAGGAGGCGCTGCGTCCCGAGGAGATGAACTTCCTGCAGCTGCGCGCGTACGTCGACAAGCTGCGCGCCAGCGGGGCGCGCGTTGCGAACTACCTCGTCGACCTGCACTTGAAGCTCGCGTTCCCGCTCATCAACCTGATCGTGGTGCTGATCGGGGCCTCGATCGCCACGCGGCTGCGCATGCAGAGCGCCGCACTCGGGTTCGGGCTGTCGATCGTGATCTCGTTCCTGTTCTACGCGTTCATCCGCACCGGCCAGGCCGCCGGCCACTCCGGCGCGCTGCCGCCCTACATCGCGGCGTGGGCCGGAGACATGCTGTTCGGCGGCGTCGGCCTGCTGATGATGGCGCAGGCCCAGCGGCGCTGACGCAGGCGATGCCCTCGGCCCGCGCGTCCGGGTAGCGGAGCCAGGCGGCCATGGCACGCGGCCGCGCAGGGCGCACGCGCGCCCGCGGCATGCCGCATGGCCTGCCGGCGCTGGTCGCGGTCGCGGCGCTCGCGTTCGCCGTGTTCCTCGCGCACGGCGTGGGCTACGTGCGGCCCGGCGCGGCGTGGGGCGCGAACGCCAACGCCTACCTGCCGGCCGGGATCGCGCTGGC
>DASSIN010000145.1:0-13919 GCA_035691845.1 Candidatus Eiseniibacteriota bacterium
GCCAGGTTCACGCGCCCGGCGGGCACGACCGCCTGCGGCGCGGCGCCCGCCGCGAGCGCGCGCGCGGCGTCGCCCGCGAGCTGGAGCTGCGGATCGTTCGCCGTCTGGCGGTGGCTCTGCTGAACGCTGACGTAGGTGAGGCCGCACAGCGCGGTGAGCGCGACCAGCACGGGCAGCGCCCGCGCGGCCGCCGCGAGCGCGAACGGCGCGAATGGGCGATCGAGATCCATGGTGACGGACATGGCACCCTCCTTCGTCATGCGTGGTGGAGCGGGCGATTTTCCGTGGTGCAAAGTACTTTGCTACACAAAGTATCGGCGCGAGCGAGACCAGAATCAACCCCGATCGTCGGCGGCGCCGTCGGGCCCGGTGAAACCACGCCCGCTCGTCACTCGTACGCTCGAATGCGACGCTCGTCCCGCGGCCAACCGTCTTGGCGGGTCCATGTCAACGTTCGCGCAGGTGTTCTGGTCTAATCCGCGCGCAACGAACCCCTGGCGCTTCTCCGAGGAATCCGTCATGTGTCGTCGGTCTCCCGCCCTGCTGCTGGGGGCGTTCCTCGCCATCGCGTCGGCCGCCCATGCCGACAGCCTCACGGTCGTGCCGCCGATCCAGGCGGTGCGGCTCAACGCTCCCGTCACCGTCGACGGCGTGCTGTCGGAGTCGATCTGGCAGAGCGCGCCGGCCGAGACGCAGTTCGTGCAGCGCGATCCGATCGAGGGCGTCCAACCGACGCTGCGGACCGAGGTGCGCGTGGCCTACGACGATCAGGCGCTGTACGTCGGCGCGCGCATGTGGGACACGCATCCCGATTCGATCCTGGCGCGCCTCGTGCGGCGCGACAACAGCTGCTCCTCCGACCGCTTCATGGTGTTCATCGATCCGCTGCACGACCGGCGCAGCGGGTTCTACTTCGGCGTGAACGCGGCCGGCGTGCTGTACGACGGCACGCTGTTCAACGACTCGTGGGACGACAACTCGTGGGACGGCGTGTGGGAGGGCCGCGCGCACATCGACAACCAGGGCTGGACGGTCGAGATGCGGATCCCGTTCTCGCAGATGCGCTTCCGCCGCGGACCGAACACGGTGTGGGCGATCGACTTCCGGCGCGAGCTGATCCGCCGCAACGAGACCGACTGGATCGTCTACATCCCGCGCAAAGGCAGCGGGTTCGTGTCGCGCTTCCCGGACCTGGTCGGGCTCGGCGACATGCACGCCGGCAGCCGCGCCGTCGAGCTGCTGCCGTACGCCACCGGCAAGGCCGAGTACCTGCAGCACGATCCATCCGATCCGTTCCACCACAACTCGCACTACACGCCGAGCGGCGGCGCCGACCTGCGCACCAGCGTCGCGTCCTCGCTCACGCTCAACGCCACCATCAATCCCGACTTCGGCCAGGTGGAGGTGGATCCGGCCGTGGTGAACCTGTCGGACGTGGAATCGTACTTCCAGGAGAAGCGCCCGTTCTTCGTCGAGAACTCGCGCGTGTTCAGCTTCGGCAACGAGGGCGCGAACGACTACTGGAGCTTCAACTGGCCGGAGCCGACGTTCTTCTACAGCCGCCGCATCGGGCGCGCGCCCGAGGGCGCGATCCCGGACACGGTGCAGTTCTCGGACGTGCCGGTGGCGACGCACATCCTGGGAGCGGCCAAGCTCACGGGAAAGATCGGCAGCTCGTGGAATTTCGGCACCGTGCACGCGGTCACCGGCCGCGAGCAGGCGAAGCTCGACTTCGCCGGCAACAACTGGCGGCAGGACATCGAGCCCACCACCTATTACGAGGACACGCGTGCGTTCAAGGAATTCGCGGGCGGCAGGAACGGGCTCGGGTTCATGGGCAGCGGCGTCGCGCGCGAGTTCCAGGACGGCAACCTGCGTGACGAGCTGAACCGTTCCGCGCTCACGGCGGGACTGGACGGCTTCCACTTCTTCGACGCCAAGAAGGTATGGGTGCTGTCCGGCTACACCGCGGTGTCGAACGTCACCGGCACCCAGGCGCGGATGCTGGCGCTGCAGCAGAGTTCCGTTCACTACCTGCAGCGTCCCGGGGACCCGTCGGTGAGCGTGGACTCGGGCGCCACCTCGATGACCGGCTGGGTGGCGCGCGCGTGGCTCAACAAGCAGAACGGCACGCACTTCATCATGAACGCCGGGCTGGGCGCGATGAGCCCCACGTTCGACGTCAACGACATCGGGTTCGAGTCGCGCGCCAACGTCATCAACGGCCACCTGGGCACCGGCTGGCACTGGGACACGGCCACGCCGTTCCGGAAGTACGCGCAGGTGCTGCTGGCGGTGTTCCAGGCGCGCGATTTCGCCGATCGCATCACGTCCGAGGGCATCTGGAGCGACCAGAGCGTGACGTTCGCGAACAACGGCTACTGGGACCAGACGATTTCGGCCAATCCCCGGACCGTGAACGACCGGCGCACGCGCGGCGGGCCGATCACGCTCAACCTGCCCTTCGTGCAGTGGGCCGAGAACGTCAACACCGACAGCAAGCGCAAGGTCTACTACGGGCTCAGCACCTACTACTCCATCACGCCGCAGGCGCACTCGTTCGAGTGGACGGCGTCGCCGTCGGTGACGTGGCAGCCGATGTCCAACTTCTCCTTGAGCCTGGGCCCCAGCTTCGATCGCACGATCGAAAACGCGCAGTACGTCGACGCGCTCGCCGACCCCACCGCGGTCGAGACGTTCGGAACGCGCTACATCTTCGCGCACCTCGATCAGCGCACGGTGTCGGCCAACATCCGCGTCAACGTGTCGTTCACGCCCAACGTCAGCCTGCAGACCTACGTCCAGCCGCTGATCTCGGCCGGCCAGTACACCAACTACCGCTACCTGGTGCGGCCCGACAGCTACGAGTTCGCCGAGACGCCGTACACGAATTCCAATCCCAACTTCAATTTCCGCTCGCTGCGCGGCAACGCGGTGCTGCGCTGGGAGTACATGCCGGGCTCGGCGCTGTACTTCGTGTGGACCCAGCAGCGCACCGACCAGGTGTCGGACGGCGAGCTGGAGTTCGGCCAGTCCGTGAACCAGCTGGTCAAGGCCAGGGCCAACGACATCTTCCTGGTGAAGGTCAGCTACTACTTCCCGATGTGACGACGTCCTCCCGCTTCTGACCGGGCGGGAAGCGCGGGCCCAGCGGCTGTGAGCGCTGGGCCCGTTCGTTTGCGCCGCGCGAGGTCAGGCGCGGCGCGGCGGGCGATAGGCGGCGAGGAACGCGGCGAACAGCAGCGCGATCAGCGGGAACACCAGCATGCTGGCCTCGATCCCGCGCACGCCGCCCGTCAGCCAGTCGGGGCCGGCGAAGTACCCGTTCAGCAGGTGCTCGGCCGCGGGTCGGCCGTTGTTGCCGGTGTTGGGGGCGCCGAACAGCGCCAGCGCGGCGAAGTCGAACGCGAAATGGAATCCGACCGCGAACCACAGCGATCCCGTGCGCCACAGCGTGACGCACAGGAAGAAGCCGATCAGCGTCACGCTCGCGGCGTCGGTCAGGTTCTCCATCGGCTTACCGAAGTAGTGGATGGCGCCGAACCCGGCCGACAGCACGACGGCCGCGGGCCAGAAGCCGATGCCATCTCCGAGCACGGTCTGCAGCACGCCGCGGAACGCCAGCTCCTCCACGCCGCCGACGAGCAGCATGGCGATGATCCACAGCGCGACCGCCTTGGCCAGCACCGTCCCGTGCACGGCCAGCCCGTTGGCGCGGTAGCCGTCGAACAGCGCGATCGCGCCCATCAGCAGCCCGACCGCGACCAATCCCCACGCCGTGCCCTCCCAGAACCGGCGGCCGAGCGCGTGACGGAGCGGCAGACCGAACGCGGCCGCCCCGCGCCGGTCGATCCAGCCGATCACGAGCGTGCCCACCAGCACCGGGTACAGGAACAGCAGCTCCTGGAGCGTGAGCGAGCGCGGCGTCCACTGCGGCTCGAGCTTGAGCCCCGTGACGCGGATCAGCGGCATGATCGTGAGCCCGACCAGCTGGAAGACGGCGATCAGGATCAGCAGCCGCCAGCCGGCGCGCAGCCGGCGCGGGCCGAAGAACACGGCGCGCCACCCGCGGGGTGCGGATGGCGCAGGCGGCGCGGCGACGGGAGCTTCGGAGCTCATCCCGTGGACCCCCCGGTCAGCGTGAGATCGTGACCTTCCGCGACAGCGGCCTATCGAGCCCCGGCGCCATCAGCCTGATGAAGTAGACGCCATTGGGGGCCGGCCGGCCGTCCTGCCGCACGACCCACCACGTCTTACCATCGAATCCGGGCTCGTGCCAGCCGTGGAACACCGTGTACACGCGCCGGCCCTGCAGGTCGAACACGCCCAGATCCACGATCCCGGCGCGCGCGATCGAGAAGCTCATGTCGCACAGCTTGCCCGCGGGGTTGGGGAAGATCGGATCCATGGCGGTGGCGTAGCCGAGCGGATGGATGCGCGGCACCCCGACGTTTCCGGTGGAATCGCCGGCCACCGCGGTGTCGGCGGTGAAGATGTGGTCCCCCAACGGGAGCATGTCGCCGTTGGCGGCGTTGCCGGCGGCGAAGAAGTAGATCTTGCCAACGTTCCTCGGAGGGGCGGTCCACTGGAACGTCCACTCCACGGGGCCGGGGTCGCCCTCGTAGATCGAGTTGACGGTGTGCTCGACGTAGCTGCGCGACTTCCACGCCGTCGTGCTGGTTCCGGGCTTCACCTGCAGATCCGGCGTCACGATGAACGTGCCCGTTCCGGTCCCCGAATCGGCGCGCGCGCAGGTCAGCTCGAACCCCCAGTGGTAGAGCAGCGTGTCGGTGAGCGGGTGCAGGAACCCGAGCCGCACGCGCACCGGGTAGGTCACGCCGGGTGAATAGCTGGTCGGCAGGTCGAGGATCTGGAGCTGGCCGTTGGGGTCGTTGACGTCGTTGGTGAAGCTGTTGTGGCAGCTCGTGCACAGTCCTTCGGCCGGGATCCCGCCCACGGCAATGGCGCCGGTGCGGCTGACGGGGGGGCCTTCGGCGTAACCGAACGCGAGCGTGGCGCCGCCGGCGAGCGCGGCAATGACGAGTGCCCTGACGATGCGACGGCGCATGGGTGCGGCCTCGGTGGGGGCGAGGGGGCAGGAATGTAGGTGGTCATCATAAGCCACGGGCCAGCGCATGTCGCGGCAGAACTTTCCGTCCCTGTCATGCCGGACGGCGGCCGGACGAGCGCAGCACGCACGGCCGCAGCCCCGCCGATCAGGCGCTCCCCTTTGTCCTCCGGGCAATTGCGCGGGCAGCGCGGGGTGTTGCTATATTGCGGCTCCGCCCACCGCCGCCGTCCGCGGCCCCATGACGCCTCCGGAGGACCCGTGAGTCGCCGGGAACACCTGTCCGAGATCGAGCTCAAGGACCCGCAGGTCGAGCGCGCCCGCCAGCGCCTGCTGGCCGGTGAGCGCCTGACCCAGGAGGAGGGGCTGAGGCTCTACGAGGCCCCGGTGCTGGAGTTGGGGCGGCTCGCCAACGCGGCCGCGATGGACCGCCACGGCGCGCGCGTCTACTTCACCGTCAATCGCCAGCTGAACCCCACCAACGTGTGCGTGCTGGCGTGCAAGTTCTGCGACTACGCCAAGAAGCCGGGCGCGCCCGGCGCCTACACCATGACCCCCGAGCAGATCGTGGCGCACGTGGACCCCGAGATCCGCGAGATCCACATCGTGGGCGGGCTCCACAACAAGTGGCGGTTCGACGACTACCTCGAGGTGATCCGGCTGGTGAAGGCGGCGAAGCCGGACTTGAGCGTCAAGGCCTACACGGCGGTCGAGATCGACTTCTTCTGCCGGCTCACGAAGAAGCCCGCCGAGTGGGTGCTGGGCGAGCTGCGGGCGGCGGGCCTCGACGCCCTGCCGGGCGGCGGGGCCGAGGTGTTCAGCGAGCGCGTGCGGCGCGAGATCTTCCGCCAGAAGATCGGCGCCCGGCGGTGGATCGAGATCCACGAGATCGCCCACGGCATGGGCATTCCGTCCAACGCCACGCTGCTGTACGGCCACATCGAAACCCGCGCCGAACGCATCCAGCACATGATCCTGCTGCGCGAGCTGGAAGACCGCGCGCCCGGGTTCATGGCGTTCATTCCGCTGGCGTTCCAGCCCGGCGTCACCGGGCTCGTGCGGCGTCAGGCGTCCGCCATCGAGGACCTGAAGACGATCGCGCTGTCGAGGCTCGTGTTCGACAACGTGCCGCACGTCAAGAGCTACTGGGTGATGCTGGGCCAGGACACGGCCGGCGTGGCGCTCAACTTCGGCGCCAGCGACCTCGACGGCACGATCGGCCAGGAGAAGATCGCCCACGCCGCGCTGGCGAGGAGCCCGGTCGGCATGGCCGAGGATTCGATGGTGCGTGCGATCCTCGAGGCCGGGAAGCTGCCGCTGCAGCGCGACGCGCTCTACCGCGTGGTGCGAGCCTACGAGCGAGACGGCCGCCCGATGGCGGGCGAGCCTGCGGAGGTCGCCTGATGCACCGCCACTCGCCCGGCTACGTTGCGCTGGTCGACGACGCTCGCACCCGGGTCAGCTGCATTTCGATCCCCGAGTACAACGAGCGGCTGATGCGCCGCGAGCATCACGTGCTGATCGACGTGCGCGAGGACCACGAGTGGGCCGCGGGACGGCTGCCGGGCGCCATGCACCTGTCGCGTGGCGTCCTCGAGCGCGAGATCGAGTCCAACTTTGCCGACAAGACGACCCCGCTCGTGCTGTACTGCGCCGCTGGCAACCGCAGCGTGCTGGCCGCCGAATCCCTGCAGCGCATGGGCTACACCAACGTCGTGTCGCTGGACGGTGGGTTCCGGGGCTGGCGCGAGGCCGGGCTCCCGATCGAAACCGACGACACCGAGTAGTCGGCCGCCGCTCGGCGGCCTCGGCGTCTTGATATGCATGTGAATGCATGCATGTACGTGAATACAGTTGCCGGCGCGCCCGGGATTTCCGCCGGGCTACCCGGTGCCGCCCGAGGATCTCGCAGGCGGCTGTTCCCGGCCTCGCACGTCGCCGGCACCACGTCCGGAGCTCCGCCCATGGGGCTGCGGCTGCGGCTCAAGGCCTCGAAGGACCTGTCCGGCCATCCGCGGACCTGTCCGGCCATCCGCCCGAGATTCGAAAGATATTCATCGCCATGCAAACGTATGGCCTGATCCTGGCGGACAACGGCCCGGACATGTGCATCACCGTGCAGCGCGGCTCGAGTCCCGGAGTTCGCCGGCGTGCCATGAACGAACGCCCGGCCGGCGCGTGGCCGGCCGGGCGCCGCGTTCATCGCGTCCGGTTGGATCGCTTTCCCGCCGCCGTCCGCCTGGGCCGGCGGCGCGCGGCCGCTAGTGTTCCCCCTTGTTCCCGCCTCCCATCAGCGCCGGCGACTCCCAGTTCTGGTCGCCGATTTCGTGCTCGCGCTGCCGCAGCATGACCCGGTCGCCGCGCACCTCGCGCACGGCGTGGAACGGCACGTACACGTCGCGCGCCATCGGCCGGTCGAGCAGGAACTCGCTTCCCCGCATCTCCTTCACCTGCCCGAGCCGGTTGCCGTCCGCGTCGCACACCTCCATGCCGGTGCGCAGCTGGTTCTGCAGGCTGCCGGTGGTGGCGCCGTACGGCGAGCTGCCCGCACTCGCGCCGGAGCCGGCGCCGGTCATGCTCGAGCCCGTGGTGCCGGCCGCGGTCCACCGCTCGCGGTCGTGATGCTTGTGCACCTTGATGTGGTTGCTGACGTCGCGCACGCCCGGAACCGACTCGGCCAGATCCTCGGCGCGCCGCTTCTGATCGCGATCCTCGACCTCGCCCTCGAGCCGCACCTCGCCATCATGCACCTCGATGGTGATGTCGCTCGCGTCCACGTCGGGATCGAACGTGAGCCGGTCGTTGACGTCGTCGCGGATGCGATCGTCGGAGCGCTGATAGCCGCGCGGCCCACGGCCGTAATAGCGGCCCTCGCGTGACCAGCGGTCGGAGGTGGCGCCGAACCCCACGCCGCCCGAGCCATAGCCGCCCGATTGCGACCCGTACTGCGTTCCATACTGCGAGCCGCCGGACTGCGGGCCGAAGCCGTGGCTGCCGTACTGCCCCGGCTCGCCGTAGCGGCCGGGCCCGTAGCCGCGGCCATAGCGATCGCTCTGCGATTCGTCGCCGCGCCAGTTCTCGCGGCTCCAGTCGCGCGATGAGCGCCCGTAGCGCCAGGGCTCGTACGCTCCCGCGCCGGCGGTCGGGTAGTTGCCGGGCCAGGCCTCCCAACTCGACGCCGGTGATCGACCCGCGCCGTACGGCTGGCCGTAGGGCTGCGCGCCGTATCCGCCGCCGCCGTAGCCGCCATAGCCGCCGGACTGCGAGCCCTGCCCGCCGTAGTACCCCCCACCCATGCCCTGCCCGTAGCCCTGCGAGCTGTATCCCTGACGCGGGTATTCGCGCTCGTCCCCGCGGCCGAAGTCGCGGTTGCGGCTCCAGTCGCCGCGCTCGCCCGAGCTCGCGCCGTAGCGGCCGGGCTCGTATTCGCGCGCGCCGCGATCGAAGTCCTCGCGCTCCGAACTCCACGTGTCGCGATTCCGCCGCCAGCTTCCCTCGTCCTCGGACATGCTTCGGCCGCTGCGGGTGTAGTCGTCGTCGCGCCGGCCGTAGCGCTCTTCGTCCCTCGCCATATGCATTGCCTCCGTGATGTGTGACCCCAGCGGAATTGCTGGCACACGGCTATGTATAAGCGCCGCCCGGCATCGGCTCAAGCGTTTGGGCGGCAAGGAGTTGTGGACGAAGGGCGCGTTCATCCACGGCGCCCGCTCGAACCGCGCGATGGCCGCGGGATCAACACGGTTGAGACCGCACCGGATGGCTTCCGTGTAAAAAAACCAGCGCCCGCAGCTCGCGCTGCGGGCGCCTTGAGCGACGACGGCCGGATGGCCGGGACGACTACTCGCGCGTGTAGTCGATCTCCATCATCTTCACTTCCTTGTCGCCCATGGTCGAGAACATCTCGACCTTGTGGTTGTTGGCGTCGGCGATGGTCGTCACCATCCGGTAGGGCATCAGCTTGCCGTCCATGCCCGGCGTCGTGCCGGTGATGGTGAGCGTCTTGCCCGCGTCGTCCATGGTGCCGGTGCCGTTCATCATCCCGGTGCCCATGTTGTCGATCCAGTTCATGACGAACATCTTCTGCATGTTGTCGTAGCCGGTGATGCCCTGGCCCTCGAACGGCGCATTCATGAACGTGCCCTTCACGCTCTCGACCAGATAGCGGCCGCCGAGCATCATCTGCTCGCTGCATTCGGCCTGGCTCACCTGCGGATCACCGGGGCCGGTCCACGACTTCACCGTCGCCTTCCAATGCCCTTCCATGCTCTTCAGGATCGCGTGCTGCGGGCCGGGCGCGGCCATCTTCTGCATCGCGTCCATCTGCTGCTGCTGGGCATCGCCGGGCGCGGACGCCGCGGGCTTCGCCGCGTTGTCGGCGGCGGGTTTGGCCTTGGCGGCCTTGTTCGGGGCGGCGGCAGCGACCGCGGCCACCATCAGCAGGGCGGAAACACACAGAACCGGCGTGCGGAGCATTTTCATGGCGCATCTCCATCGAAGGGTCGAGCCGGCGGCGCGGGGGAGCCTCACCGGGAACGGCCGGGCACGGTACCAACGCCCCGTTCCAGACGCACGCGGAATCGTGCGCGACCGGCCGGCGACGCCGGGTTTGTGACGCCCGCGCCGCGCGTGTAACGTCCCCGCCGTGCAGCCCGCCTCGCGCCTCACCACCCGCACGCTCGCCGCGCGCATTCCCTACGCCAACGCCGCGCCGTTCTACGCGTTGTGGGACGACGCGCCGTTCGCGGTGCGCAATCTCGTGCCGCGCGAGCTCGGCCGCGAGGCCGAAGCCGGCCGCGTGGACCTGGGGTTGATGGCGGCCGGCGATTACCTGCGCCTCACGGATCGGTTCGAGATGCTGGAGCCGCCGATGGGGGTGGCGGCGCGCGGCACGGTGATGTCGGTGCTGCTGTTCTCGCGCCGCGCGCCCGACGCGCTCGGCGGGGCGCTGGTGTCGGTGACGCCCGAGACCTCGACCTCGGTGCGGCTGCTGAAGCTGCTGCTCGACGTGCGGCGCGGGCTCCCGGACGTGCGCTACGTGCGCGGACTCGAGCCGCGCCAGGCCGACGCGCTGCTCGTGATCGGCGATCAGGCGATGCGGCTGCGCAACAAGCGCCCCGAGGGCTTCACCCACACGCTCGACCTGGGCGAGGACTGGCTGGCGTGGACCGGCCGCCCGTTCGTGTACGCGCTGTGGGCGGTGCGCCGTGCGGTCGACGCGGGGACGCGCCGCGAGCTGGGCGCGTTCCTCGAGGCCTCGCTCGCCGCCGGGCTGGCGGACCTGCCGGCGGTGGCGCGCACCGTCACCGAGCCCGGCTGGGAGCCGGAGGCGACGGTCGAATACCTGCGCCGCTTCCACTACCGGTTCGGCCCCGAGGACGTGGAAGGGCTCGCCCACTTCGAGCGCCTGCTGCACCAGCACGGGCTGCTCGAGGTGGACTAGCCGCGCGGTCCCGCAACGCCGGTCGGGCTCCGTGCGTAGACACCCTCACTCCCCCGCGCATTCCTTCCCCCGCGAGGTGTGACATGCCGGTGATGAACGAAGTGGACTACGAGATCCTGGGCGACGACCTGCAGTACGTGAAGGTCGCGCTCGACCCCGGCGAGGCGATGGTGGGCGAGGCCGGCGCCATGATGTACCTCGAGGACGGCATCATCATGGAGGCCATCCTCGGCGACGGCTCCCAGCAGTCGGGCGGCCTGATGGGCACGCTGCTGGGCGCCGGCAAGCGGCTGGTGATGGGCGAGTCGCTGTTCATGACCGTGTTCCAGAACCAGTCGCCGCAGCAGCGCAAGGCGGCGTTCGCCGCGCCCTACCCCGGCAAGATCGTGGCCGTGAACCTGGGCCAGCTGGGCGGCGAGCTGCTGGCGCAGAAGGAATCGTTCCTGTGCGCGGCCAAAGGCGTGTCGCTCGGGATCGCGTTCACCAAGCGGTTCGGGGCCGGGCTGTTCGGCGGCGAAGGCTTCATCCTCGAGCGGCTGCAGGGCGATGGGCTCGCGTTCCTGCACGCCGGCGGCACGCTCGAGTCGCGCGACCTCGCGGCCGGCGAGCTGCTGCGCGTGGACACCGGATGCATCGTGGCGTTGACGCCCGGCGTGGACTACGACATCGAGATGATCGGCGGACTGAAGACGATGATGTTCGGCGGCGAGGGCGTGTTCTTCGCAACGCTGCGCGGACCGGGGCGCGTGTGGCTGCAGTCGCTGCCGTTCTCGCGGCTCGCGAGCCGCATCTACGCCGCCGCGCCGCAGACCGGCGGCCGCCGCCACGAGGAGGGCTCGATCCTCGGCACGCTGGGCGACATGCTGGACGGCGACGGGCGCTGACACGGCGCGGCCCGGATGCGAACGGGCGGGCCCGTGACCGGGTCCGCCCGTTGCGCGTGGGGCGAAGCTACTGCGTGTCGATCGTGATCACCGGGCAGGTGCAGCGCGGGTTGGTGCTCGACGAGCCCGTGCAGCCGCCACCACCGGGACCACCCTTGCGCTCGACTTCCTCGACCTCGAGGTCGAGACCGAACGTGTTGTTCATCCGCGAAGCTCCTCGCTTGGCAGAGGGGGACTGGGGCGATCGGAGCGATCGCCGGCGAAAGGCCGGCCGACATCACCGGCCGTCGCGACGGTGTCTCCATCACCGGTCGCCGTCAAGACCGAAGTTGCGTCGCGCGCGCCCAGCAGCGCGCGCGCGATGGCCCCGCCCAGCGCGGCGAACGCCGCGGCCAGTCCGAACGCGCGCCGCATGCCGAGCCTCTGGCCCACTGCGCCCGAGGTCGCCATCGCGGTGGTGAGCGCCACCATCAGCAGCGTGTCGAGCGTGCTCTCGACGCGCCCGCGCAGCGCGTCGGGCACTGCCGCCTGCAAGTACGCGTTCGAGCCCGACTGCAGCATCGTGGACGCGAGCCCGGTGACGAGCAGCCCGGCGAACAGCGCAGCGAGCCCGGACGCGGCGGCGAGCGCGGCGAGCCCGGCCGCCAGCAGCAGCATCCCGCTCGTGACGAGCGTTCCGGCGGACAGCCTCGCCCCGGGGCCGGCCAGCAGCGCGCCCATCAGCACCATGCCCACGATCTGGGCGGCGCGCACCATGCCGAGCACCGTCGTCGAGACGTGCAGCGTGCCCACCAGGAACGGCACGAACAGCACGTTCACGGTGCCGATGCCGAGCAGCGCCACCGCGAACGCGAGCAGCACGCCGAGCAGTCTGCGATCCGAGCCCAGCACGCGCAGCCCTTCCCCGATTTCGTGCAGTATTCCGCGCGGGGCGCGCGCGTCCGCGTCGCGTCGGGCCCGATACGCGCCCGGCAGGCCCGCCGTCCACACGGCGGCGGCCGCGAACGACAGCGCGTCGAGCCCGAACGCCCACTGGGCGCCGTGCGGGAGCGCGAGCAGCACGCCCGCGGCCGCGGCGCCGACCGCGCCGGTCGCCACGCGCGTGCTCTGCGCCAGCGAGTTGGCGGATACCAGCGCCGCGCGCGGCACGAGCGCCGGCGTCAGCGCGTTGCGCGCGGGCTCGAACAGCACGCCCGCCGCCGACTGCAGCGTGGCGAGCGCGAACATCAGCGGCAGGTCGTGCGGGCCGCGCACGAGGATGAGACCGGCCACGAGCGGCGCGCGCACGGCATCGCACACCACCATCGTGCGGCGACGGTCCCAGCGGTCCACCCACGCGCCCGCGAACAATCCGAACGCGAGCTGCGGCAGCGCGGTGATGGCGGCGAGCGCGCCCACGGTGGCGGCCGAGCCCGACAGCCGGTAGATCGTGACGAACAGCGCGAGGCCGGTCAGGCCGTCGCCGGTCTGCGACACCGCCTGCGCCAGCCACAGCCGCCGGAAGCGCGGCTCGCGCAGCGCCACGGGCGCGGGGATCACGCCGGCAGCGTCACGGGAAGGGACGCGCTCGCGGCGGTGGACGCACGCTCGTCCTGCACGTGGACCAGGAACTCGGCCGCGTGCCGGCCCTCGACATCGGCGACCCAGGCGTCCTCGGGCCCGGGCAGCATCTCGGTGACCTCGACGCACGCCGTGGCGGGCAGCGCGCGCAGCGCGGTGGCGAGCGCCGCCACGGCCGGCGGCGATGCCAGATCCACCGCGAACGGCTTGGGCTCGACGCTGGAGTGCACGAACGCCGCCGTCGGCAGGCCGTGGGATTCGCGCCACGCGTCGCACGCCGCGAACCGCAACGCGGCGTCGCGCTCGTGCGCCCACGCCGGAGGGGCCAGCGTCCAGCGGCGCCGGAACAGCACCGTGCGTCCCGCCACCACGCGCGGCCAGCGCATCGGCGCCGGCGCCTCGAACCCGGGGAACCACGCCACCGGCTGTTCGCCCTGACGGCCGACCGCCACCAGGAACGACGCCAGTCCCTCCGGACTCACGCCGCTCGTCAGCACCGGCACGACCTCGCATCCGAGCGCATGCGAGCGCAACACGAACCGCGCATCGGCCGAATCCCAGCGCACGCCGAGATCGGACAGCGGGATCCCGACGTGCCCGGGGGTGGGCGCATCGCCGAGCAGCAGGATCTCGTGCTCGAGCAGCGGCGGGCGCAGGCCGGCGTTGGCGGTGCGGCCGCCGTGCATGAAGCTGATCTCGGCCAGCACCGCGCCGGCACGCTCGCGGCCGGCGTATGCGGCGCGCACGTCGCGCGCGATCGGCGAATCGGCGGCGCCGCCCGGCCCCGCGTGCAGCCACGCGAGCCGCGACACCGCCAGGCCCACGCCCGGGTAGAGCGCGTTCAGCACCGCGCGCCAGCGGCCGGCGACGCGCGCGGCGACGTCGCGCGCCGCCACCTGGAACAGCGCCGCGCACGCGAACCGCGGGGCCCCGGCGGCGCCGATCCACTGCGACCACGTGGCGTCGT
>DASSIN010000146.1:0-4834 GCA_035691845.1 Candidatus Eiseniibacteriota bacterium
CGATGCCGCGACGTTGGAACGGGGCTTGCCTTGGGCCGCGCAGCAACCCGACCGGGATCCCGCCAACCAAGCCTCGCCTCACGCCCTCACCCCGTCCCTCCCTTCACCAGCCAAACCAGCAGGGGCCGGCCGCCAACCGGCCCCAGTCCCGGTCGCGCGGCCCCGCGGCGCGCGTGAACCGCGAGCGATCCGCTCCGGCGGGCGCAACGGGCCGCAATCGTTGACACTCCGCAGCGGCGCCCCTAGACTTCGCCCCTCATTTTGCCCTCACCTTTCGGGTCGCCCGCGCCTTCGCCGGCGACCCGCCGCATGTCCGCTTCCCGGAGAATCCGATGACCCGCAGCGACCAGTGGAAATTGGCGGGCGTGGCGCTGGCGACCGTGCTCGCGGTGTGGTCGCTGTTCCCGACCTGGCGCTACTACTCGTTGTCGCCCGCCGAGCGGCAGGCGATGTCCCAGTCGAGCCCGCAGGATCTGGCCATGCTGCGCAAGAAGGCCGTGCACCTGGGCCTCGACCTGCAGGGCGGCATGCACCTGGTGCTGGAGGTGGACCGCTCGAAGATGGATCCGGCCGAGGCGCGCGACGCGGTGGACCGGGCGATGGAGGTGCTGCGGCGCCGCATCGACGAGTTCGGCGTGGCCGAGCCCGTGATCCAGCGCGAGGGCCAGGACCGCATCGTGATCCAGCTTCCGGGCTTGACCGATCGCGCGCGCGCGATGGAGCTGATCGGCAAGACCGCGCTGCTCGAGTTCAAGCTGGTGCTCCCGCCCGAGGAGGTGAAGGCCTCGTTCGACCGCGTGGACACCTACCTCGCGGCTCACGCCGCCGGCGGGGCGGTGCGCGACACCGCGGTGCGCCGCGCGCCGCTGTCCAGCAACTTCCAGTCGCTCGACGTGGCCGCGTTCATCCGCAAGGAGGACGTGCCCACCGTGCAGCGGCTGCTGGCGACGCCGGGGCTCGACTCCATCGTCCCCTCGGACGCCCAGCTGCTGTGGGGCTCGCCGGACGAGTCGCAGGGCGGGGTGACGGGGCAGGCGCTGTACGTCGTGAAGAAGCAGCCGGAGATGACGGGCGGCTCGGTGGCGACCGCCGACGCCCAGGTCGGGCTGTCGACCACGAACCCGGGCGCGTGGGGCGTCAGCATGAAGCTCACGCCCAAGGGGCGCGCCGAATTCGCCAGCGTCACCGGCAACAACGTCAACCGCTTCCTCGCCATCGTGCTCGACAACGTGGTGGCCTCGGCGCCGCGCATCAACGAGCGCATCCCGAACGGCTCGGCCTCGATCACCGGCGGCAACTTCACCATCGAGAGCGCGAAGGACCTGGCGATCGTGCTGCGCGCCGGCGCGCTGCCGGCGCCGGTCCACGTGATCGAAGAACGCTCGGTCGGGCCATCGCTCGGCGCCGACTCGATCCACGAGGGGCTGATGGCCGGCCTGGTCGGCACGCTGCTCGTGGTGGTGTTCATGGCGATCTACTACCAGCTGTCGGGCCTGATCGCGATCGTGGCGATGATCCTCAACGTGTTCTACCTGTTCGCCACGCTGGCCGGGTTCGGCGCCACGCTCACGCTGCCCGGCATCGCCGGCATCGTGCTGACGATCGGCATGTCGGTGGACGCCAACGTGCTGATCTTCGAGCGCATCCGCGAGGAGCTGCGCAACGGGCGCAGCGTGCGCCAGTCGGTCGCCACCGGCTACGATCGCGCGTTCCGCACCATTCTCGACGCGCACGTCACCACGCTGATCAGCGCGTTCTTCCTGTTCCAGTTCGGCACCGGGCCCATCAAGGGCTTCGCGATCACGCTCGTGATCGGGCTCGTCGCCAACATGTTCACGGCGGTGCTGTTCACCCGCATGATCTTCGACTTCATGCTGGATCGCGCCACCCGCACCGAGAGGCTCTCGATCTGATGGCCAAGTCCACCGCCTCCGCGGCCCGCCGGGCGCCCGCGCCCGCCGCGCCCTCCGCCCCGGCCGAGCCGGCCCGCACGCACCGCCCGCTGCTGCAGTTCCTGATCGGCACCAACTTCCCGTTCATGCGCTACCGGCGCATCGCGTACGTGTTCTCGGGCAGCCTGATCCTCGCCACCGCGATCTGGCTGATCGTGAGCGGCGGACCGAAGTACAGCGTGGACTTCGCCGGCGGCACGCTGCTGCAGGTGCGGCTGTCGCAGGTGAAGTCGGCCGAGCAGGTGCGCTCGGCCCTCGACCAGGCCGGCTTGAAGGGGGTCGAGCTGCAGCAGATGGCGGGCGCGAACGCGAACGAGTTCATCATGCGCATGAAGAGCGAGGGCGACGCGTTCCCGGCCGTGCAGGGCGCGATCCAGAGGCGATTCCCGGACACACGCGTGGAGTTCCGGGGCAACCAGTCGGTGGGCCCCAAGATCGGCAAGGACCTGCGCACCAAGGCGGTGTGGGCGATCCTGTGGTCCTTGGCCGGAATTCTGCTTTACGTGGGCATCCGGTATGAGTTCAAATTCGCGCTGGGTGCGGTCGTGGCGCTGTTCCACGACGTGTTCATCACGCTGGGGATGCTCTGCTTCACCGGGCGGGAAGTGTCCCTCACCGTGCTCGCCGCGCTGCTCACCATCGCCGGCTACTCCATCAACGACACCATCGTCGTGTTCGACCGCATTCGCGAGCGGTCCCGGGCGCTGCGCAAGGAAACGCACTCGCGCGCCATGGACATCGCGGTGAACGAGACGCTGTCGCGCACCGTGATCACCTCGCTCACCGTGTTCCTCACCGCGCTGGCGCTGTTCATCTGGGGCGGCGACGTGCTGCGGGACTTCTCGTTCGCGATGCTGGTCGGCGTCGGTTTCGGCACCTACTCCTCCGTCTACGTGGCCTCGGCGCTCGCGCTCGACATCTGGATCCGCATCGACCGGCAGAAGGGCGTGAAAGCCGAGTGAAGGAAGGACGCTCGATGATGCATCCCGTCCGGTCGCCGCTGGCCCGGGCGCTGCTGCTGGCGCTCGCGGGCCTGGCGGCGGGCTGCGCGAAGAAGGTCACCACCGTCGATCCCGGATTCGTTCCCGAAGGCCGGCCCACCGCCGACGCGAAGCTCGTGGTGTGGCCCGACCTGCCGGTCACGGTGATCGTCAGGAACGACGTCGACCCGCCCGGGCCGAGCGCGCTCGACACCCAGAAGGAAGTGGACGAATTCCGCGTGTCGACGCCGGTCACCGTGCACGGGCTGATCGCCGATCACACCTCGGCCTCGGCGTTCCAGCTGCTGCGCCGCGATCCGAACGGCGGCTACCGCCCGCCGTGGGACTTCCTGCTCACGCCGCAGCTCAAGTTCGTGGACCTCGACTGGGAGCTGTACGGGTTCCAGGACGCGAATCCGTCGGGGTTCTCGCCGCCCACCTACGTCGCGCGCGGCGTGGTGTCGAACGTCATCACCCCCAACTCGCCGCTCACCAACACGGCCCAGCTGGTGCCGGACACGGTGTCCGAGATCTCGGTGGCGAGCGATTCGCTGCGCACGATCTCGTGGAGCAGCGTGGCGAACGCGGCCGGCTACTACGTCCAGCTCTACACGTTCACCGGCGGGCTGCCCGGCAACATCCCGGGCGCGGCCCCGGCGCCGCTCGAAGTGGCGACCGTGCGCAACACGTTCATCGCGTGGGTGCCGGCGGCGGGCGGCGAGGTCGACCTGACGAGTCGGGTCATCGTTCCGGCCCAGTTCTATTTCGTGCGCGTGTCGGCGGTGGACGCGTCCGGCGAGCTGGTCGGGTTCTCGACCGGAGACTCGGCCATCGTGCAGGGCAGCACCACCTATCAGCTGTTCGCGCGCGGGGCGCGCGTGTTCCCGGCCGCCGTCATCCACACGCCCGTGAAGCCGGCGCTGCAGATCGTGCCCGCGGCGCGCATGGCGCAGTTCGGCCGGCTGCATCGCACGCTGGTGCTGAACGGGGGTAGAATCGCGGAACGATGACTCCCAGACTGCGTGACGGGGCGCTGCTGCTGATCGCCGCCCTGGCGCTCGTTCCCGCGCCCGCCGCCACGGAGACCGTGCCGGCGGGCGCGCGCGCGTTCGGCATCGCCCGGCTCAAGTACGGCGGCGGCGGCGACTGGTACGAGGACCGCACCTCGATCCGCAACCTGCTGCACGCGATGCACGAGCGCCTCGGCACCGTGGTGGCGGGGGACGAGGAGCCGGTGGTGGAGCCGGGGTCAGCGTCGCTGTTCCAGTACCCGTTCGTGTTCGCGTGCGGCCACGGCAACATCAAGTTCACGCCCGACGAGGTCATGAACATGCGGCACTACCTCGACTCGGGCGGGTTCCTGTGGGTGGACGACGACTTTGGCATCGATCCGTCGTTCCGCCGCGAGATGCGCCGGGTGTTTCCGGACAGTCCGCTGCTCGAGCTGCCGTTTTCGCACCCGGTTTTTCACGAGCTTTACGATTTCCCCGCTGGACTGCCCAAGATTCACGAGCACGACGGCGGTCCGGCGCGCGCCTACGGCATTGTTCGCAACGGAAGGCTGGTTGTATTCTATTCGTACGATACGGACTTGGGCGACGGTCTCGAGGACGAGGAAGTCCATCACGATCCCCCCGCGAAACGCGAGGCGGCGCTGAAGATGGCCATGAACCTCGCTCATTACGTGATGACCCACTAGCTTCGAATCCGGCGACCGTGGCCGGAATCCCGAAGCGAATGACCTCCCTCGCGGGCTGCGCCATCACACCCACTCGGCCATGACCTCTCGCGCGCCCGCCTCCACGCCCCGCGCCGCCCTCGGCGGCGCCTACCGCACGCTCACGCGCGCGCTCGCGCTGCGCCACGGGCTCGTGGCCGGTGCCGCGTGCGTCGCGCTGCTGG
>DASSIN010000147.1:0-2190 GCA_035691845.1 Candidatus Eiseniibacteriota bacterium
GGGCGCGGCGGGCGGCGGCATCCCGGCGGCCGGCGCCGACACGGCCGGCGTCGCGCCGCGCTCGCGGCGCACGACGTCGAGGAAGATGTCCTCCAGGCTCGGGCGCTCGACGTCGAACCGGCGCAGCCCGACGCCCGCGCTGCGCAGCGCCTCGAGCGCCCCCAGCGCATGCCCGTTGGCCGCGTCCACCGCCAGCAGGCGCCCGCGCGGGCTCACCTCGAGGCCGCGCGCCACCAGCACCGCATGCGCGCGCGCCAGATCCAGCGGTTCGAGCACGAGCCGCGTCATCGCGAGCTGGCGCCCGCGCAGGTCGCTCATGCGCTGCAGCGCGGCGCAGCGGCCGTCCACCAGGATCAGCACGCGGTCGGCCACGCGCTCGACCTCCGCCAGCAGGTGCGAGCACAGCAGGATGGTCTTGCCCTCGGCGCTCAACCGTTCGAGCAGCGAGCGGAACTCCCACGTGGCCTGCGGATCGAGGCTGGCGGTGGGCTCGTCCAGCACCAGCAGCCCGGGATCGCCGAGCAGCGCCTGGGCGAGCGACAACCGCTGCGTGTAGCCGCCCGACAGCTCGCGCGCGCGGCGGTCGGCGAGCGCCGTCAGACCCACGCGCTCGAGCGCGCGCGTCACCGCGCCCGCGCCCAGTCCGCGCAGGTCGGCGAAGAACCCGAGCACCTCGTGCACCGTGCGGCCGCCCGGGAACACCACGCGCTGCGGCACGTAGCCCAGCGCGGCGCGCGCGCGCCGGTCGTCCGGCGACAGCCGCGCGGGGCCGATCTCGACCGTGCCCGCGTCGGGGTGCACGAGCCCGAGCAGGATCTGGAGCGTCGTGGTCTTGCCGGCGCCGTTGGGGCCGACGAGCGCGAACGTCTCGCCGGTCCCGACCTCCATGTCGAGCCCCTGCAGCGCGGTCACGCGCCCGTAGCGCTTGTGGAGCCCGCGTGCGCGGATCATGCGTGCCGCCACGGGCTCGCGATCCCCCACGCGCCGAACGCCAGCACGCCGCCGAACCCCGCCGCCGCCAGCGCCTGCGCGCGGTGGGACGCGCGCGCGGCGCCCGACGTGCGCGCGCGGCGCGCGAGCGGCGGGCTCACCAGCGGGAAATGGTCGACGGCCTCGCTCGGCTGCAGCGCGGGGATCACGCGCTCGGCCACACCGAGCGCCGCCACCGCCGGGCTCTCGGACAGCACGGTGAGGTCGGGATACTGCTTGGAGACGAACGCGAACGCGCTCACCGGCGAATACGGCACGTCGCCCACGCCGTCGCCGTTCAGGTCGTATGAGGCGGCCGCGCTCCAGTAGTTGCCGCGCCGGCCGTCGTCGAAGGCGTTGTCGGTGCGGCGCATGTCGAGCGCCACCGGATAGTCGTCGTTCACGAACGAATTGCCGGTGAACACGTTGCCCGCGCACGAGGAGTACAGCAGCACGCCCCAGCCGTTGTCCTCGACCAGGTTGCCGGCGATGCGGTTGCGGTTCGAGTTGTCGAGGAACAGCGCCACGGTGTTGTCGAGCAGCTGATTGTCCTCGAACACGCCGTCCGAGCAGTCGCGCAGCAGCAGCCCGTAGGTGCGCGGACCGCGATTGTGCTCGATGCGGTTGCCGCGCACGGCGAGGTGGTTCGAGAACATGATGGCCGAGCCGGCCAGATCGCGGCGGAAGACGTTGGAGTCGATCGCCGTGCCCTGGCAGTACATGGTGTGGAACCCGTAGCGGCCGTTGTCCTCGATCACGTTGCCGCGCGCGACCACGTGATCCGCGAACGACAGGTAGATCGCGTCCTCGAACCGGCGCACGCGGTTGCCGGACAGCACGGCGCCGGGGCTCGCCCACAGGTGGATGCCGTTGCCGAACGCCGCCTCCATCTGGTCCGCGTCGCCCGCCCCCCACACGCGCCCGGTCAGGTCGCAGCGCTCCGCGACCAGGTCGGGCGAGCGCTCGGCGGCGATCCCGTACAGCACGTCGTGGATCACGAGCCCCGCGAACCGGGCGCCGGGCGCATTCACGAGCCGCACGCCGGCGTCGATCTGCATCACGTCGCCGCCGCTCCCCCGCACCTCGCATTCGGCGACGCGCACGCCGGGGGCGGTGATCGCGACCACCGAGCCCGTGCCGCGGCCGACGATCGCCACGCCGGGCCCGCCGAGCAGCGTCACGTTCGCCACCGCGATCGCGACCGGGCCCGGATGGCGGCCG
>DASSIN010000148.1:0-3746 GCA_035691845.1 Candidatus Eiseniibacteriota bacterium
CGGCGCTCACGGCCACGGCGACAGCGGCGTGCGCGTGAGCGCGTCGCTCATCAGCAGCGAGAACAGCACCATCAGCCACACGAACCCGAGCGCCGAGAATACCTGGGTCAGCCGCGACGCGTGGCGCACGTGCATGAACACGAGCACGATCAGCAGCGCCTTGGCGATCGCGATCGCGAGCGCCAGCGCCGCGTTCCACGCCCCGAGCGGCACGTGTGCCAGCGTGACGGTGAGCGCCAGCAGCGCCAGCAGCGCGAGCCACGCGCCGACCAGCGTGGCGACCGCCGGCGGCGCGGGGCGCGTCAGCGGACGAGATACAGGATCGGGAACAGGAACACCCACACGATGTCCACGAAGTGCCAGTAGAGGCCCGTCAGCTCGATGGGATTCCAGCGCCCGGGGTCGCGCACGCGCGCGAGCGCAGCGCCCGTCACGGCCAGCGCCCCGACGCCGGCGAGCACGTGCAGCGCGTGCAGGCCGGTGGCGATGAAGTAGACGACGAAGAACAGCTCGACGCGCGGTTGGGCGGCGAGCGCCGCGCCTGCGTGCAGCGCCGGCACCAGCCCGCGCGTCCACTCGTGACG
The DNA here is from genome assembly GCA_035691845.1 of Candidatus Eiseniibacteriota bacterium. Lineage (GTDB taxonomy): Bacteria > Eisenbacteria > RBG-16-71-46 > RBG-16-71-46 > RBG-16-71-46 > DASSIN01. The sequence continues at coordinate 585 of DASSIN010000148.1, forward strand.
CCACGACAGCAGCTTGATGGCGAGGAACGCGAGCCCGAGCACCGCGGTGCCGGCGAGCCAGCCGAGCGCCGGCCGGCGCCGTCCGAGCGCGGCCGCACGCACGGCGAGCGCCATGGCGAGGCTGCTGGTCAGCAGCACGGCGGTGTTCACGGTGCCGAGCGGCGCGTCCAGCAGCGCGCTGCCGCGCGCGAACGCCGCCGGGTCGGCGTGCCGGTACCACAGGTATGCGGCGAACACGCCGCCGAACAGCATCACCTCGGTGGACAGGAACACCCACATCGCCGCCGAGGCCGCCTCGTGCTGCTGCGCGGGATCGGCGAACGGCACGCGCGCGCTCGCGCCCGCCTCACTCGCGATCGGCATCGGTGTAGGCATAGGCCTCCTCGGTCACGCGCGGGATCGTGGCGAAGTTGCCGGGCGGCGGCGGCGACGGCACGGTCCACTCGAGCCCGCGCGCGCCCCACGGGTTCGGACCGGCGGTGGGTCCGCCGCGCAGCGAGGCGATCAGGTACACGAGCGGCAGCGCGTAGCCGATCGCCAGGATCGAGGCGCCGGCGCTGGACAGCACGTTCAGCACCTGGAACTCGGGCGGGTACACGTGGTAGCGGCGCGGCATGCCGAGGTAGCCGAGCGCGAACTGCGGGAAGAACGTGAGCGCGAACCCGAGGAACAGCGTCACCGCCGCGACGCGGCCCCACGTCTCGGGATAGCGCCGGCCGGTCATCTTCGGCCACCAGTAGTGCAGGCCGCCGAGGTAGGCCGTCACCATCCCGCCCACCATGATGGTGTGGAAGTGGGCGACGACGAAGTAGGTGTCGGTGACGTGCACGTCCACCGGCAGGCTCGCCAGGTACAGGCCGGTGAGCCCGCCGATCGTGAACAGCGCGATGAACGCGAGCGCGTACAGCATCGGCGTGTCGAGCGCGATCGAGCCCTTGTACAGCGTGGCGGTCCAGTTGAACACCTTGACCGCCGAGGGGATCGCCACCATGAAGCTCAGGAACGAGAACACCAGGTTGGCGTAGAACGATTCGCCCGCCACGAACATGTGGTGGCCCCACACCAGGAACCCGAGAAGCGCGATGGCGAGGCTCGCGACCGCCACGAACCCGTAGCCGAACACGCGCCGGCGCGAGAACGCGGCCACGATCTCGCTGGTCACGCCCATCCCCGGCAGGATCATGATGTAGACGGCGGGGTGCGAGTAGAACCAGAACAGGTGCTGGAACAGCAGCGGGTCGCCGCCCAGCGCGGGATCGAAGATCCCGACGCGCGCGATGCGCTCGACCGCGATCAGCACCAGCGTGATCGCCAGCACCGGCGTGGCCAGCACCATCACCAGGCTGGTGGCGTACAACGACCACAGGAACAGCGGCAGCCGCATCCACGTCATGCCCGGCGCGCGCAGCGTGTGCAGCGTGACGATGAAGTTGAGGCCGGTCAGGATGGACGAGAACCCGGTCACGAACACGCCCACCGCGGTGAGCACCACGTGCGTGTTCGAGAACATCGTGCTGAACGGCGTGTAGAACGTCCAACCGGTGTCCACGCCCCCCGACACCATCGCCCACAACGTGAACGCGCCGCCCAGAATGAAGATGTACCAGGACAGCAGGTTGAGGCGCGGGAACGCCAGATCGCGGGCGCCGATCATCAGCGGCACGAGGAAATTGCCGAGCACCGCCGGCACCGACGGGATCAGGAAGAACCACACCATGATCACGCCGTGCAGCGTGAACAGCTTGTTGTAGGTCTCGTCGGACACCAGATCGCCCTGCGGCGTCAGCAGCTCGAGCCGGATCAGGGTGGCGGCCGCGCCGCCGATGGCGAAGAACAGGGTGATGGTCACGAGGTAGAGCCACGCGATCCGCTTGTGGTCGGTGGTCAGGAGCCACGAGCGCAGCGTGTCGCCGGCGGCGAGGTAGCTCGGCTGCGGGCGCTCGAGCGCGGCGGTCGTCATGGCGTTCCCGCCGCCGCCCCGCTCGCGCCGGGGCCCAGCGTCGCCGGAGGCGCGGCGTCGGGCGCGGCGGCCCGGCCGAGCGCGTGCAGGTAGGCGAGCAGCACGAACAGCTCGTCCTCGCCGATCTGTCCGGCGAAGCTCGGCATCACCGGCGCGTAGCCGGCGACGACGTCCCGCGCCGGCAGCAGGATCGCGTCGCGCAGGTAGCCGTCGTCGGCGCGCACGAACCGCCCGCCGGCCAGCGGCACGTCGTGGCCGGCGACCCCGAGCAGCGATGGGCCGGCGCCGCGGCCGTCGTCGCGATGGCAGCCGCTGCAGCCGAAGCGCCGGAACAGCACCGCGCCGCGCGCGGCCAGCGTGCTGTCGGGCCCGGCGCCGCCCGCGCGCAGCCACTGCGCGTAGCCCTCGGGCGGCAGCACCACGACGATGCCGTCCATGCGCGAGTGCGCCACGCCGCAGTATTCCGCGCAGCGCAGCGCGTAGCTGCCGGGGCGCGTGGCGCGGAACCACAGCTCGGTGTAGCGCCCCGGCAGCACGTCCTGCTTGATGCGCAGCGCCGGCACGTACAGGCTGTGGATCACGTCCTCCGATGTCATCGTGAGCCGGACCGCGCGGCCGGCGGGCACGTGCAGGGCGTCGATCTCGCGCGGCCCGGTGGGATGCTGGAACTTCCACATCCACTGCTTGCAGGTGACCGCGATCTCGAGCGCGTCCTCCGGCGGGCGCGTGAGCGAGGCGTAGAGTCCGGCGGCGCGCACGAACATCCCGATCGCGATCAGCGTGGGCACCGCGGTCCAGGTGATCTCCCACGGCAGCGTGTGGCGGGTCACGCCGCGGCGGTTCACGCGCCGGCCGCGCCGGAACCGGATGCAGAACGTCGCGAGCAGCACCATCACCGGCACGCCGAACGCCACGCACACGCCGGTGACGGCGAGGAACAGCGCGTCCACGCGGGCGGCGTAGTCCGAGGCCTGGGGCAGCATCACGCGCCCCCCCGCCGCGCGCGCAGCCGCAGCGTCCCCAGCGCCCACACCCCCGCCATCCCGAGCGCGAATCCCGCGCACGTCCAGCGCACGAGGTTCAACAGCCGCGCGCTGCGCGAGCCGGGCGGCGGCGCGTGAAAGCAGCGCAGCACGAACGCGACCCACGCCGGCGCCGTGCGGCGGCCGGCGGCGGCGCGCAGCGCGGCCCGGAGCGCGGCG
>DASSIN010000149.1:0-32138 GCA_035691845.1 Candidatus Eiseniibacteriota bacterium
GTGCGCTGCGCGGACTGCGGTGGCACTTTGCCGCAGCCTAGCACCGGCCCGGACGCGAGGCGAAACGCGCCGCCGCCACGGCGTGGCCGCGGGGCCGCAGCCGCGCGCGCCGGGGCCGGCCCCGTGGCGCGCCCGGCCCTAGCGCTGCTGGAAGATCAGCGGATGGCGCGCGAGGAACAGGCCGGCCTGCAGCCGGTCCTGCAGCCCGAGCTTCTCGAGGATGCGCCCCACGTGCTTCTTGACCGTGGGCTCGCTGATGTCGAGCGCGCTCGAGATCTCCTTGTTCGACGCGCCCTCGGCGATCATCGCGGCCACGTCCAGTTCGCGCGGCGAGAACGCGGGCGGGGGCGTGCCGTTGCCGGCCAGCATGCCGGCGGCCGTGGTCGGGTCGTACCACGCGTGGCCGGCCGCCACCGCACGGATCGCACGGAACAGCTCCTCGGGGTCGGCGCTGCGCCGCATCGTCGCCATCGCACCCTGCCGGGCCGCGAGCTGCAGGCAATCGATGCCGTTCGCGCACAGCAGCTTCAGCTCGTTCGGCAGCCGCTTGCGCGCCGGCGGATTGAGCACGAGGCAGCTCTCGCTGCCGCGCTCGGCCAGCGCCACGATGCGCAGCGCCGGCAGCTCGGCCCGGATCGCCGGGATCGCCGCCAGCTGCTCCTGGCCGGTCAGGTTGAGCGACAGCACCAGCACGTGGGGCTTGAGCGCCCGGCACTGCTCGATCGTCTCCTGGACGCTCGCGGCTTCGCCCACCACCTCGAAGTCCCGCTGCTCCTCGAGCAGCCCGACCACCCCGCCACGGTCGATCGCCAGGTTGTCGGCGACCACGATGCGGACGATCGGCTCCGTTTCGGATTTCGCGCGGTTGGCGCGCGGGTGCGGCTTGGGATGAGCCGCTCGTCGGTGGCGCATGGGGCCGTTCTCCAATGTTCGGCGAGGTGCCGGCCCGGGGGGTGCCGGAGACCCCCCTATCATACAAAAGAACCATAGCGAACGCTCCAAGGGTCCCATAGCGCCGCCCCGCTCCGGCGTCCGATGCTGTCCAGGTCACAGGAGGGGGCATCGTGAAAATCCTGATCGCAGTAGACGATTCGCCGCATTCGGAGCGGGCTGTCGAGTTCGTGACCCGCATCCGGTGGCCGGCCGGGAGCAGGCTGATGGTGCTCACCGTGGTCCAGCCCGTGACCACCGCGCTGGCGGGCCCGGTCGAGACCGGCATGGGACTCGAATTCGGGCAGGAGCTGCGGGAGCGGCACCAGGCGCTGGTGACGCGGACCGAGAATGTGCTGCGCACCTGCGGCTTCGCCACCGAGGGCCGCGTGGTGGAGGGCGACCCCCGCGATGCGCTGCTGCAGATCGCGCGCGACGAGCACGTGGATCTCATCGTCGTCGGCTCCCACGGCCGGACCGGGCTCGCGAAGCTGATGCTCGGCAGCGTGTCCAGCACTGCCGTCACGCACGCGCCGTGCAGCGTGCTCGTGATCAAGAAGCCAGGCCGCCGTTGAGCGCCCGTCGTGTTGCGCCCGCGCCCGCGTCGTCCGCGACGCGGGCGTTGCTGTTCGCCTCTCGGACCATGTCGGGGGGCACCGGGGCATGGTCCTTTCGGACCATGTCGCCTTCATCCCGCCGCACCATGGTGATCCGCTCCAAGGGTCCCGTAGCGTCACGGGCGTCGGGCCGTCGATGCTGTTCGTGCGGTGACCCGGGCGCCCCTCGGCGTCCGTTCCAAGGCCCGCAGGAGGAGAGGAGATGAGGACTTCACACACAGCATTCGCGATCGCCCTGAGCGCCGCACTGGCGTTCGTCGCAGCCGTGCTCGGGGGCGCGCGTGCCGCCGACAGTCCTGCCACCACGGCCGGCGTGGGCCTCGGGCCCGGCAGCTCGCTGTGGCTGAACGGGACGTCGAACGTCCACGATTTCGAGGCCAAGTCCGCCGACGTGAAGCTGGAGATGAAGCGGGATCCCGCAGCGCCGAACCCGACCGATGCGGCCGGGGTGGCGGCGCTGATCCGCGCCTCGCAGGTGCGCGGGATCGAGGTGGAGGTGCCCGTGACCTCGCTGCACTCGGGCAAGAGCGGCCTCGACAAGAACATGTACAAGGCCCTGCGGGCCGACAAGCACCCCGAGATCGAGTTCCACATGGCGAACTACAAGCTGGGCGAGGCGAAGGGCGACACGGTGCCGATCCAGGCGACCGGCACCCTGCAGATCGCCGGCAAGACCCGTTCCGTGGAGCTGGCCGCGAAGGCGTGGCCGTCGAGCAAGGGCGTGGTGCTGGAAGGCGCCGAGCCGCTGCTGATGACCGAATACGACGTCAAGCCGCCCACGATGATGCTGGGCGCCATGCGGGTCAACGATCACGTCACCGTTCACTACCGTCTGCTGCTCGCGCCTGCGGGCGGCGCCGCGTCCAAGTAGGGGGGCCGACATGTACGGACACATCGCAGGATTCCGCAGAGTGGCTGCGGCAGTGGTGGGCGCGGCGTTGCTGGCCGCGTTCGCCGGCGCCGCCATGGCGCAGGACGAGACGAGCGCCACCGACGACAGCACCGCCGGCGGCCTGGTGGGAGCCGCCAGTCCCAAGTACGACGCCGATCGCGTGCAGCCGGCGCCGATCCAGATCGGGCACTTCCGCCCGTCCGATGCGCGCGGGCTCAACGTGTTCGAGGCGCCGAAGGAGGAGATGGTCCCGTATCAGGGCTTCCGCATCCAGTGGGGCGCCGCGTTCACGCAGCAGTTCCAGGACGTGGTGCACTCGAACACCGCGGCGCCCAACATCGGGCCGGGCGGCGTGAACCTGAACCAGCTGATCCACATCGGCGCGGGCTTCAACAACGCCGACGCCAACCTGTACATGAACACGCAGCTCGCGCGCGGGATCCGCGTGCAGCTCACGAGCTACCTGTCGTCCCGGCATCACAACGAGACGTGGGTCAAGGACGGCTACCTGCTGATCGACGGCTCGCCGTGGGCCGTCAAGCAGCTCGACGACCTGATGAAGTACCTGACGCTGCGGGTCGGCCACTTCGAGGTCAACTACGGCGACATGCACTTCCGTCGCACCGACGGCGGCGAGGCGATGTTCAATCCGCTGGTCGGCAACCTGATCATGGACGCGTTCACGACCGAAATCGGCGGCGAGGTGTACGGTCGCTACCAGGGCCTGCTCGGGATGGTGGCGGTGACGGGCGGCGAGGTGCGCGGCACCGTGCTGAAGCCCGAGAACCGTTCGCCCGCCTTCATCGGCAAGGCCGGTTTCGATCGCCAGTTCACCAATCTCGTGCGCGTGCGCCTGACGGGCTCGTACTACAACACCCACAACGCCAGCGCGAACCAGCTGTACAGCGGCAACCGCGCCGGCGGCCGGTACTACTACGTGCTCGAGAACGTCAACGCCACCGAGACCGCGCAGGCGTGGTCGGGCGATCTGCAGCCCGGCTTCGGCCACCGGGACGCGGCGTGGGTGGTGAATCCGTTCGTGAAGATCCAGGGCCTCGAGCTGTTCGGCAACTTCGAGCAGGCGAAGGGCGGCAGCCTGGTCGAGACCACGGATCGCAAGTTCACGCAGAACGCGTTCGAAGGCGTGTTCCGCTTCTTCAACAACCAGCTGTACGCCGCCGCACGCTACAACACCGTCAAGGGTCGCCCGGCGGGCGCGGCGTTCACCCAGGACGTGACGATCAATCGCTTCCAGGCCGGCGGCGGCTGGTTCCTGACGCCGAATCTGCAGGCCAAGGGCGAGTACGTGAATCAGGAGTACAAGGATTATCCACTGTCGGACATCCACCACGGCGGCAAGTTCCATGGTGCGATGTTCGAGGCCGTGGTGTCGTTCTGACGCAACGCACACCCCGCCGCGCCACATGGGAGGCGCGGCGGGGACGCGATGGGAAAGGAGCTTGACCGTGGACGTCATGGTGGCTCTCCAGGCCTCCATGCACCGCACGTCCCTCCGGTCAGGGCATGCGGGCGCGGGCAACCGCGCCCGCCTCTGCCTTCTGGGCGCGGCGCTGGCCGTGCTGCTGCCGGCCATGGCGCGGGCCGGCGACGTGTCCTCGCTCACGCCGCAGGTGCTGATCTCGCCGCGCCCGCGCGAGGTCACGGTGGCGGTCGACGGCGAGTCGAGGGCCTGCAAGGTGCTGGGACGGTTCGTGGCGCAGGTGCCCGACAACGTCGCCTGGGCGGTGCTCACCGACTACGACCACCTGGCGCGGTTCGTCAGCTCGCTCGAGGCGAGTAAGGTCGAAAGCCGCAGCGGCAATCACCTGACGGTCGCGCAGGACGCGGCCGCGCACGTGTTCCTGTTCCATCGCGACGTGCACGTGCGGCTCGACGTCAACGAGGAGCCCGAGCGGCGCATCGTGTTCCGCGACACGCTCGGCAAGGATTTCCGCAGCTACGTCGGCGAGTGGCGCGTCCGGCCCGACTCGACCGGCACCCTCGTCGAGTACCAGCTCGCCGCCGAACCGCGTTCCGCCGTGCCCCGTTCGGTGTGTCGCGGCATGCTCAAGCGCACCGCCCAGAGTCTGCTGACCGAGGTGCGCAGCGAGATGCTCCGCCGCGGCGGCCCGGGCGTTCCACCCGGCGAGCGCTGAGCCGTCACCCGCCGCGGCGGGGGCTGCGTCCGTCGCCGCCCCGAGCCGCGACGGTTCGGTTGGCGGCATCGAAACCGGAACACGATCACCCTGGGAGGATGCCATGTCCGATCGAACCGTTCAGTGGCTCACCGATGCGGATCAGGCGCTCGCCGAGGCGCGGCGCGTTCACAAGCCGCTGCTGCTAGATTTCAGCGCCGCCCCGTCCTGAAGCGGATGCGCTCGGCTGGAAGCCGAGGTCTACCCGGATCCGCAGGTCGTCACGTTCATCCACGACCACTTCGTGCCGGTGCGCTTCCACGTGAAGCAGAACCCGGAGGGGTTCGCGCGCTTCAAGGCGCGGTGGACGCCGACCCAGCTCGTGCTGGACGAGCAGGGTGAGGAGAAGCACCGGATCGAGGGATTCCTGCCCAAGGACGACTTCCTCGCGCAGCTCGAGCTGGGGCTCGGGCGCCTCGAGTTCGAGCGCGGCGACTTCGATGCCGCGGCGCGCGAGTTCGACGACGTGGTGGTCCGCCACCCCGGCGCCACGAGCGCCCCGGAAGCGCGCTACTGGGCCGGCGTCTCGCGCTACAAGCGCTCCAACGACCCGAACGCCCTCAAGGACACCGCCGAGGAAGTCACGCGCCGATGGCCCGACAGCGAGTGGGCCAGGAAAGCATCCGTGTGGAGCGGCAGCCGATGACCGGGCGGCCCTGACGCGCTAGTTTTCCGTCATCGGGCGCAGCAGCGCCTGGGCGCGCTCCTTCGAGAGCGAGCCGCGCGGGAGATCCACGATCTCGAGCGTGCGCGTGCCGGCGTGGGTGGTGAGCGTGACGCGGTCGCCGGGGTGGACCTCGCGGCTGGGCTTGGCGGGGGCGCCGTTCAGGTGGACGTGGCCGGCCTGGATCGCATCCGTGGCCTGCGAGCGGCTCTTGTAGAGCCGGAGCCCGAACAGCGCGACGTCGAGACGCACGGCGCCGGCTACGTCGTGTAGGCCAGCTCGCGGTACCGGCGCTGCCAGCCGCCCTCGACCGGCTCGAACACGTGGCAGTGCGTCATCTCGCCGCCGTACACGTGCAGCGTGACCGCGGGCGAATGGTCGGCGTTCTCGAGCACGTGGTACTCGAACGGCGGGATCAGCGCGCCGGCTTCGCCAACGCCGGCCGTGACCACGTTCTCGCGCTGGAACTGCACGATCCCCTGCTCGGGGTTGCCGCCGCGCACGGAGTACGAGGTCACGCGGATGCGGCCGCGATACACGCACTCCACGCACCACATGCCGGCGTGGTCGTGCAGCGGCGTGCCCTGGCCCTTGTCCCACACCATGACCAGCACCGTGTAGCGGCCCGCCGGATCGCGGTGCAGCAGGCGGCGCGCGTAGCGGTCGGGCGCCGGCTCGAGGAACGGCGCGTCCACGAACGCATCCCCGCTCGTCACCACCTCGCACAGCACGCGCTTCACGGCCTGACAGCGCGCGGCGTCGTCGGCCGGCGCCATCGCTTCGTCCAGCCGGCGGATCAGCTCCTGCACCCGGGATTGCTGCGGCGTCACGGTCATGGTGGGGCCTCCTCGGCCCCATGCTAGCAGAGCCGCGCGCCCCGGCCGGCCGCAAATCCGCCGCGCTTGGGGGGCCGTCCCGCGGCCGGGCATGGCGCGACGGCGGCGGCGGCGGGCGCCCCCGCCGCATCGAACGGTTCGGCGGCGCGGGCGCTCCGCGCCGGTGGGTCTGGGGCCGCGAGGAGGAACCGGGCATGTCACTCATTCGGACGCGCGCCGACGTGTCGGCGCTGGTGCTGCGCCTGGCGCTGGCCGTCGTATTCTTCCCGCACGCCGCGCAGAAAGTGTTCGGCTGGTTCGGGGGCCAGGGCCTGAACGGCACGCTGCACGGGTTCACGAGCATGGGCCTGCCGCTGGCGGTGGTGTGGCTCGTGATCGCCGCCGAGCTGCTGGGCGCGATCGGGCTGTTCCTCGGGTTCCTCGGCCGCATCGCCGCGTTCGGAATCTTCTGCGACATGATCGGGGCGATCTCGCTCGTGCACGCGAAGAACGGTTTCTTCATGAACTGGTCCGGCCGCCAGCCCGGCGAGGGATTCGAGTTCCACCTGCTGGTGCTGGCGATCGCGCTGGCGCTGATGATCAAGGGCAGCGGCCTGTGGTCGGTGGATCGCGCGCTCACGCGCGAGCTGCCGGCGGCGGGCGATCTCGACGTGCGACGCGAGCACCTGCAGCACCCGCACGCCGCGTGACGCGGGCCCGCGCGCGCGGCGGCCGGCATGCTCCGATCGGACCGTGTCGCCGCCGCGCCGCGCGGGCGTAGCATGGTGGCGACCGGAACGGCGAGGTGTGGAACGGCGAGCTGAGGAGGCCGCGTGAAGATCGTGCTCGGCGTGGACGACTCGCCCTGCTCGCAGCGGGCGATCGAGTGGGTGGCGGGCGTGCCGTGGCCAAAGGGCACGCAGGTGACGGTGGTGTCGGCGGCGCGGCCGCTGGTGGGCGCGTACGTGGACGTGGTGGTGCCGGCCTCGGCGTGGTCGCAGGACGTGCAGGAGGAGCAGCTGCATTTCCACGCCGAGGTGGCGGGGCGCGCGGCCGACAAGCTGAGCGCGGCGGGTCTGGCCACCGACCAGGCGGCGCCGCTCGGCGATCCGCGCGAGGTGCTGTGCGAGCTGGCGCGCACGCTGCGGGCCGATCTGGTGGTGGTGGGATCGCACGGGCGCACGGGCGTGTCGCGGCTCGTGCTCGGCAGCGTGGCGAGTCACGTCGTGACGCACGCGCCGTGCACGGTGGTGGTGGTCAAGGATCACGGCCAGCCGGAGTTCGGCGCGAAGCCGGATCAGGGCAGGTAGTAGAACGCCAGCGCCAGCACCAGGTACGCGGCCACCAGCAGCACGCCCTCGAGCCAGTTCGATTCGCCGTCCTGCGCCACCACGTTGACCGCGCCCACCGCCACCGCCACGGCCAGCACCTCGAACGGCGTGAAGCGCAGGTCGAGCGGGCCACCCGGCAGCGCGCGCGACAGGAACACCAGCACGGGCGCGACGAACAGCGCGATCTGCAGGCTCGAGCCGACCGCGATCTGCACGCTCACGTCCATGCGGTCGGCGATCGCCATGCGCACCGCGATCGAGTGCTCGGCGGCGTTGCCGACCACGGCCACGATCACCACCCCCACGAACACCTGCGTGAGCCCGAGCGCGGCGGAGGCGCCGTGGACCGCGTCCACCAGCAGCTCGCTCATCCACGCCGTGGCGGCGGTGGCGAGCGCCAGCGCCAGCGTGGCGCGCCACACCGGCCACGGATGCGGCTCCCTGGCCGGCTCGCCGGCGAAGTGGCGCCGGTGGGTGCCGAGCACGAACACCAGGCTCGCGACGTAGCCCGCGAACAGCACGATCGCGATCGCCAGTGACAGGTCGTGCTGCCCGGCCAGCGCGTGCGCCGGGCTGACGCCGGCCTGCGCCGCCGCCGTGCGCGCGGCCAGCGGAAACAGCGCCGGCACCAGGAATCCGATCGCCGCCAGCACCAGCAGCGTGACGGCCGAGCCGGCCGCCTGGCGGTCGAACGTCTGCCGGTCGCGTCCCACGCCGCCCGCCACGATCGACACGCCCAGCACCAGCAGCGCGTTGCCGACGATCGAGCCCGTGAGGCTCGCCTTGACGACGTCGTGCAGCCCATGGCGCAGCGCGGCGATCGCGATGATCAGCTCGGCCGCGTTGCCGAACGTGGCGTTCAGCAGCCCGCCGACGCCGGCGCCGAACCGGTCGGCCAGCGCCTCGGTGGCCTCGCCCATCAGCCCCGCCAGCGGCACGATGGCGAGCGCCGAGCACGCGAACACCGGCACCGGCCCCGCGCCGCGCGCGGCGAGGATCGCCGCCACCGGCACGAACACGAGCAGCAGCGCCGGAAGCCAGGCCGGCACGCGGCGGCGGCCGGCCGCGCGCGCCGTCACGCGCCCCGGGCCCGCGTCACGGCGCGGATGCCGCCGTCGCGCGCGCGGCGCCGTAGCGGAGCAGCGTGAGCGCGGGGTTGCCGCGCCCGGTCCAGCCCACCTCGTAGAGCCGATCCCATTCGCCGCTCTCGTACGGCGGCTGCTTCACGCCGGTCAGCCCGGCCACGATGTCGGGCACGGTGTCCGAATGGCCGACCACGAGCGCGCGCGTGCCGGGTGGCAGCGCCCGCAGCCGCGCGATCAGCGCCGGCGTGTCGTCCACCACCTCGAGGGAGTCGCCGCGCGCGCGCGCCAGCGGCTCCGCCGTCTCGCGCGTGCGCCGGAAGTGGGTGACGAACACGCGCGTGATGCCGGCGTCGCCGAGCACGCGCGCGAGCTCGGTCGCGCGCGCTTCGCCGGCAGGGCTCAACGTCGGATCGTCGCCCACCTGCACCACGCTCTTCTCGGCGTGGCGAACGACGTAGACGATGACGCGCGCGTCGTCGGTGCGCGCGGGGCCCGCGGCCGCCGCCTCGGGCAGCCGGCTCATGCCGGGCCGCGGCGCGGCCGCTTCCGACCGAGCGGACCGGAACGCGACCAGCGCCAGCAGCGCGGCGATCAGGAACCGGGACATGGTGCGCAGTCTGCGCGATGCGCGCGCGTCGCGGCAAACGAAAGCGGGCGGGGTCAAGACCCCGCCCGCCGCATGGCGTCGTCGCCAGACAGCCGCCACGCCGTCTACGAGCAGCCCATCGAGCTCCCGCAGTTCAGGCACTTGAAGCACGTGCCGTTGCGCACCGTGATGTGGCCGCAGTGGTCGCAGAACGGGGCGTCGCCGGGAATCTTGCCGAGCAGCGCCTGCGGGCCGGCCTCGGACTCCGCGCGCGGCGCCGCCGCGAGCGGCGTCGCCGTTGCGGCCGCCGGGGCCGCGGCCGCGGGTGCGTGTCCGTTGCCGTTCGTGCGGTGCTCGCGGCCCACCGGGTGCGCGTGCGGCACCGGCGCGCCCTTCAGGTCCTCGGTCACGATGTGCGCGAGATCGGTGCGCCCCAGGTACTCGATGCCGAGCGCGCGGAACACGTAGTCCACGACGCTCGTGCACGCGCGCAGGTTGTCGTGCCCGTCCACGCGGCCCTGCGGCTCGAACCGGGTGAACGTGAACTGATCCACCAGATCCTCGAGCGGCACGCCGTACTGCAGTCCCATCGAGATCGCGATGGCGAAGCAGTTCATCATGCTGCGGAACGCCGCGCCCTCCTTGTGCATGTCGATGAAGATCTCGCCCACCGAGCCGTCCTCGTACTCGCCGGTGCGCAGGAACACCTTGTGCCCGCCGATACGCGCCTCCTGCGTGAAGCCGTGGCGGCGCTTGGGCAGCCGGCGGCGGCGCAGCTTGGGCGGCGCCGTCTCCTCGGGCGCGTCCGCGGCGCGCGTGCTGGCGAGCGGCTGCGACAGCTTGGAGCCGTCGCGGTACAGCGCCACCGCCTTCAACCCCAGCTTCCAGGACTCGAAGTAGATGCGCTCGACGTCCTCGACGGTGGCGTCGTGCGGCAGGTTCACCGTCTTGCTGATGGCGCCGGAGATGAACGGCTGCACCGCCGCCATCATGCGCACGTGCCCCATCGGCTCGATGAACCGCGTGCCGGTCGGGCCGCAGCGGTTGGCGCAGTCGAACACCGGCAGATGGACGGGATCGAGGCCGGGGGCGCCCTCCACCGTCTGCCTGCCGCACACGTAGGCGTTGGCCTCGTCGATCTGGGGATCGGTGAAGCCGAGCGCGTGCAGCGCGTGGAACGTGGGGCGCTCGTAGTCGGCGGCCGGAACGCCGAGGCGCTTCAGCACCGCCTCGCCCAGCATTCCGCGCGTGAACGCGAACCGCAGGTCGAGCATGCCGGGCAGCGATTGCTCGACCTGATCCACCTCGGCCGAGGTGAGCCCGTGCTGGATCAGCCGCTCGCGCGTGACGTGCGGCGCCCCGACCAGCGACCCGGTGCCCACCGCGCAGCGCACGATCGACGCGATCGCCGGATCGTCGTAGCCGAGCGCGCGCAGGGCGCGCGGCACCGACTGGTTCACGATCTTGAAGTAGCCGCCGCCCGCCAGCTTCTTGAACTTGACCAGCGCGAAGTCGGGCTCGACGCCGGTGGTGTCGCAGTCCATCAGCAGCCCGATCGTGCCGGTGGGGGCGAGCACGGTGGCCTGCGCGTTGCGATAGCCGTGCCGCTCGCCCAGCGCCACCGCGCGGTCCCAGCATTCGAGCGCCGCCAGCCGCAGCTCGCGCGGCGCCGCCGCCGGATCGATGGCGTGCGCCGCGTCGCGGTGCAGGCGCATCACGCCCAGCATGCTGTCGCGGTTCGGCGGGTAGGCGCGGAACGGGCCCTTGCTGGCCGCCATCTCGGCCGACAGCGCGTACGCCTCGCCCGTCATCACCGCCGTGATCGAGGCCGCCCAGGCGCGCGCCCCGTCGCTGTCGTACGGAAGGCCCTGCACCATCAGCAACGTGCCCAGGTTGGCGTACCCGAGCCCGAGCGGCCGGAAATCCACGGAGTTGCGCGCGATCTTCTCGGTCGGATACGACGCGAACGAGACCGCGATCTCCTGCGCCAGGAAGAACACGCGGTTGGCGTGCCGGTAGCCTTCGACGTCGAAGCCGCCGTCCTCGCGCACGAACTTCATCAGGTTGATGGACGCCAGGTTGCACGCCGTGTCGTCCAGGAACACGAACTCGCTGCACGGGTTGGTGGCGTGGATGCGATCGGTGGCCTTGCACGTGTGCCACTTCTGGATCGTGTCGTCGTACTGGACGCCGGGGTCGGCGCACTGCCAGGCGGCCTCGCCGATCGTGCGCCACACGTCACGCGCGCGCAGGCGCTCGTGCACGGCGCCGGTGGTGCGCAGCGTGGTTTCCCACACGCCGTCCGACACCACCGATTCCATGAACCGGTCCGGCAGGCGCACGGAGTTGTTCGAGTTCTGGCCGGACACCGTGCCGTAGGCCTCGCCGTTGAAGTCGGAGGAGTAGCCGGCCTGGACCAGCGCGGCCACCTTCTTCTCCTCGCGCAGCTTCCAGCGGATGAAGTCCATGATCTCGGGATGGTCGGCGTCGAGCACCACCATCTTGGCGGCGCGCCGCGTGGTGCCGCCGGACTTGGTGGCGCCGGCGCCCTTGTCGAGCACCTCGAGGAAGCTCATCAGCCCCGACGACGTGCCGCCGCCCGACAGCTTCTCCATCCGGCCGCGCAGCTGCGAGAAGTTGGAGCCCGTTCCCGAGCCGTACTTGAAGACGCGCGCCTCGTTGCGCGCCAGCTCGAAGATGCTCATCAGGTCGTCGCCCACCGACTGGATGAAGCACGCCGACACCTGCGGGTGCGAGTAGGAGTCGGTGGTGGCGCGGATCGTGTCGGTCTGGGGATCCCACCAGAAGTTGCCGCCCGAGCCGCCGATGCCGTACTCGTGCGCGAGCCCGCAGTTGAACCACACCGGCGAGTTGAACGCGCCCACCTGGTGCACGAGCATCCACGTCAGCTCGGCCTCGAACGCGTCGGCGTCCGCCTGGGTCGCGAAGTAGCCGCCCTGCTCCTCGCCCGACCGGCGCAGCGTGTGCGCCACGCGGTGCACCACCTGCCGCACGCTGGTCTCGTGGCCGCTGCCGGGCACCCCTGCCTTGCGGAAGTACTTGCTCACCACGATGTCGGTGGCGAGCTGCGACCAGTCGGCCGGCACCTCGACGTCGTTCATCTGGAACACGACGCTGCCGTCGGGATTGGCGATCACCGTGCGGCGGCGCTCCCACTTCACGTCCGCCAGCGGGTCCGCGCCGGCGCGCGTCCAACGGCGCGGCACGCGCAGACCCGCGGGGGTGGGCGTGGGGGAGGCAGGGGCGGCGGGGGAAGTGGACGGGGTGATGACGGGGTTCATTGCGGACCTCCCTGGTCCTCGCGTCTGAAGCAGCCTTCCGTGACGGCTGACCGGGCTGGCGGCGGAAGAGACGGCTCACCGCCTGCCGGGTCGAGCCCGCGCATCTGGTCGTGAGAAGGGACCCCGAACGGGCGGCCACCTCCGGGCGTGCGTGATTGGAAGGTGCTACCCGATCGCCCGCGAGGAGTCAGTTCACGGCGAACGGTACCAAGCTTTGTCCTACTTTCCGCACGTGGAATCAATGAAGATTTTCGCCGCGCCATTGCTGGGCAAAAAGCGGCCTCATCGATTTGGACCCGTCACCAAGCGGTCCCGGGCATGCCCTGTGTTGGATGGCCGGACCGCCTCGTGGAGCTTGCGTCCGGGGCCAAACGAGGGATACCGACAGGGGCCGAACTCACGGCCGGTGACGTCGGCTTACCGGATCACCGCTCCACGCGTGCGTAGTTCGTGCCCGGCCGAATTCAGCCGGAGCCAATAGAGTCCGGGCGCCAGATCGCGATCGATCGCAATGGTGTGACGCCCCGGGCCCAAGCTCGCAACATCAGCATCGAGGACCATGCGTCCCGTTACGTCCAGCACCTGCACGCGTGCCGGAGAGGCGTCGGGAAGCGTGAACGTCACCCGCGGCACGCTCGTCGCTGGGTTTGGTGTGAACCCGGCGAGCTCCAGCCGATAGCCCGTCGGCACGTCGACCCAGACCTCGGGGCTCGTCTGCTGGCCAGTCGACGACGTCCAGGTCAGCCGATAGGCATAGCGATGGCCGGCATTGACCTCCGAATCCGTCCACACCACGTGTCCGGCGCCGTCTGGGCTCGTCGAGCCGAGCACGATCCACGGTGCGCCCAGTTCGCGTCGCTGGACGGCAAGGGGCCCCACACCCGACGTGAGCCACTCGAGGTCGACGTGTCCGACGCTCGCCTCGGCCTTCACCAGCGACACGTCGACCGCCACCGGTCCGTCCAGCTCCAGCCGCTGCGCGTAGACATCCGCATCGACCCCGTTGCGCGTGTCATCCCACGCCACGACGATCCCGCCCGCGCCGTCCGTGGTGCCGGCCACGTCCTGCTGGTCGCTGTCGCTCGAGACATCGGCCAGCAGCGCGCCGGTCGGCAACCAGCCCGGCGCCAACGTTCCCGCCGCAGTGACGTGCTGGCAGTAGGCGTGGTAGTGGCCGTCGTACTGCTCGAACGCGATGTAAAGGCCCCCGAGGCCATCGGGCGTCAGCCGCTCCTGAATCGTGTAGCCGGGCAGGGTGCTGATCGGCTGACCGGCCACCGCCCATCCCGGCGCCGGCTGGCCCAGCGACGTCACGCGCTCCACGTACACCTGGCCGATCCCGGAGCGGTAGTCCTCCCACGCCGCGAAGAAGCCCCCCGCCCCGTCGCTGCATATTCTAGAGTCCTGCTGCGTTTCGGGCAGCGTGCACACGGGCAGGCCCTTCGCAGGCCATCCTGGCGCCACCATCCCGTTCGCGAGCACGTGCTGCGCGTAAACGTCTTCGGCGAATACGCTCGCCGAGCATGAGGGAAGGTCACCCCAGATCGCATAGAGACCACCCGTGCCATCCGAGGCCAATTCAGACACGTTCCGAACTCCAACATCCATCTTCATCACCTGCCCGCCGATCGGCCAGCCGAGCGCGATCGACCCGTCGCCGAGAAAGTGTTGGGCGAGCAGCGCGGTGGAATCGCACTGCGCATGCGCGTCGACCCCCCACCCCACGAACACGCCGCCTCCGCCATCCTCGAGCAGGCCACCAAAAAACGATTCCGGCATTCCTGGGCTGAGGCGTCGGCCATCGGCGGGCCAGCCCGGAGAAACCACCCCCGAGCCAGTGATGTGCTGGACGTAAGCCGTGTCGTTTCCAAAGAAATCCGGGATGACATTCCAGCCCGCGTAAACCCCGCCGTGACCGTCCCGAATCAACTGGAGGTCCTGCTGAGTTGCTGGGCCCATGGCGATAGGCAGTCCCCCTGTCGGCCAGCCCGGGGCGATCGTTCCAGCAGATGTGAAGCGTTGCAGATAGAGGTCGCCCGGATTGGAGCTGTCGTCCTGAATACCGACGATGACACCCCCCGAGTCATCGGGCACGAGACCCGCTACGAATTGGCCGCGGTTCCCTCTGGCGATGATGATCCCGTCTGCTGGCCAGCCTGGTGCGGGGCTGCCATCCGCGGCGATGTGCTGGAGCGCAGCGTCCCGGTAGATGTCGAAGCGGCCGTCAAGGAACCCGACGAACCAGCCCCCCTTCATGTCAGGGCACACCAATGGGTTCGTCTGATCAGCGGGGCCCAGTGAGACGGGTGAGCCGTTCGGCACCCACGCCGAAGCGGCGACGGGAAGGCAGAGGAGGCAGAGGATGAGACTTGGGCAGCGCACCTTGAGTTCTCCGCGGGATGGAGACCATGAAGCTTACCGCCGAGGGAATCGGTCGAGCGAGGAATTTCCTTGACGCCGATTGGTCCCCGGAGTTGGCTGCCCGTGGCCGCAGCTCTTCCCTCGGAGCCTTCGCGGCACTCCTCCGCCGTGAGGTGCTGCCATGTTCCGATCGGGACCTGCGCTGGGAGCGGCATTCCTTGTTTGCTTCGTTCCGTCCGCCATCGCCTTCGCCGACCCGCCCACACCCATCCACCCCGGGACGTGGACGTCACGCAGGAACTGGGGTTCGCCCGCGGTTCATCTGGCGTTGCTGCGTGGCGACATGTCAGCGCATCGCGACGGGAAGCCCCACAGCGAGGTGTTCTACTTCACGTTCGGTGACGAGAGCCCTGGTGGAACCCTGCTCGGTGGCCTGTGGGCGTGGTCACCGAGGAGCGTGACTTCGGGAGGCAATCTCGACACGAACTTCACCGCGCTCTCGCTGCCCGCGCCGCCGCGCAACATCTTCTGCAGCGGACACGCGCATCTGGCGAATGGGAACCTGCTGTTCGTCGGCGGCCACGAGGGCAACCAGATCGGGCAGCAGAAGAGCACGGTCTTCGATCGCTCGACGAATGCGTGGACGGACAGCGCCCAGGCCGTGTATCGACGCTGGTACGGGACCGGGACCGCGTTGCCCGACGGGCGCATTCTGGCCAACTCCGGGGACCAGTACAGCCAGGTCGTGCTGTTCGGAGGCCGCCGGAATGCGGGAAGCTCGGTGCGCGACACGGTTGATCGCATGCAAGCGACCCTCGCCGGGGGCTGGGACGCTTCGTTCAAGCCGCAGCCTGCGAGCGGCTCGGCGACTCCAGACCCGCGGGAGCAGGCGACGTTCGCGAGCGTCGACAACGGCGCCGATGCGGCGCCCAAGTACCTGTTCGGCGGTCACTCTGGCTCCACGTATTTCAACGATGCATGGATCCTGCAGAGGAACGACTCCGACCAGGATCAAACGTACACCTGGCAGCGGGTGAACTTGGTTGCGGGCAATACCCCGCCTCTGGGCCGCGCGCAGCACGCCTCGGCGACGCCGGGCAACAGCGTGATGTACGTCCATGGCGGGATCCGAGGCTCGACGGTCCTTTCCGATGTTTGGCGTCTCCAGAAAGCCGGTGTTGATTGGCAATGGACGGATAAGTCCGGAGCCTATGGCCTGGATCCGCCGGCCCTCTACGGGCACGCGGCCGCGTACATTCCGCCTGACAGCGCGCTTGTGTTCTTCGGTGGCAAGCGGGCGGATGGCAGCCTGCAGGACTCCGTCTACGTCCTCAGCATCCGCGGGGCCATGCCGCGCTGGATCCGCCCCGTCGTGCTGGGGTCGAGCCGCCCCGCGGCGCGCTACCTCCATACGATGGCATCCGATCCCGGCGCGTTCACGATGCCGTTCGAGCCGCTACAGGGAGGCAGAGCGTTCATATTTGGTGGGCAGCGGGCCGACAGTCTTTCAAGCGAGTTGTGGCAGCTCGCGTTGACACCCGGTGCTGACACGGTCCAGTGGACCCGCATCACGCCATCGGGGGTGGCACCGCCACCTCGCTCGCAAGCGACGATGGTCTTCCACGACGATGCATTCCGGATTGTTGTGTTCGGGGGCGACAGCTCGGGCGTGTGCGATACGAGGCCATGGAGCCTTCGGCCGGACGATGCGTCGCCCGCTTGGCAGGCGATGGCGAGCAACGGGCTCGGGATCACGGGCCAGTCGGGGTTCCTGGAGGGCGCGGAGTTGATCGCGCCCAAGCCCGAAGCCTACGACCCGAACACCAACACGTGGAGTCTCGTCGACGCGCCCAAGTTGCTCGAACTCTACCCGCAGATGTTCGTGGACTCGCTGGGAACGATCTTCGAGGCGGGACCAACGAATAATCAGTACCAGACATGGCGGCTCGACATGTCCGGCACGCCGGCGTGGACGCAGGTTCCCTCGTCGGCCGGCGACCTCGACGGCAGCGCCTCCGTGATGTACCGGCCCGGGTACGTGATGAAGTGCGGCACGCGGTTCGCCTATGCCGGCCACGAGCCGGTGGGCACCACCGAGTGGATCCAGCCCGACCTTGCGAGCCCCACGTGGAACGTGGTGGCCGACACCATGCGCTCGCGGGCGCTGTGCAATCTGACGATCATGCCGACGGGCGAAGTGTTCGTGAACGGCGGCTCCTACACGGACCAGGAGACGGATGGCGTGTACCAGCCGGAGATCTGGGATCCCGACTACACGGACCCGGGCAGCGGGCGCACGGGTTGGTGGTACGGCAGGCCCGGTCTGGGGAGCGTCTCGCTGGCGCCCGATTCGATCGTGCGCTGCAACCACTCGACCAGCCTGCTTCTGCCCGACGCCCGGATCCTCACGGCGGGTGGCGACCAGAACGAACCGGCCGGTCACGAGAACGACGCCAACCTGGCGGATGTCTACAGTCCGCCCTACCTGTACAACGCGGATGGCAGCCTGGCCACGCGGCCGCGGATCACGGGGGTGCAGGAGTCGATCTCCTACAACTCGATCTTCGGCGTCGCGACGCCCGATTCCATTGCCGCTGCGGTCCTCGTGCGGCCAGGCGCCACTACTCACGAGTTCAACCAAGACCAGCGCTGGATCAGGCTTTCGCGCGTGAGCGGCACGGCCCCCTGCGTCCAATTTCGAGCGCCGGCCAACAGCAATCTCGCGCCGCCCGGTGACTACATGCTGTTCCTGCTGAGTGCCAACCGCGTGCCCTCCGTGGCGGAGTGGGTGCGGCTGGGCAGCGTGCAGACAACGTATGCGACCTGCGATACCGAACCACCGGCAACAATCACGGACTTGTCGGCCTCGAGCGTAGGCACCACATCGGCCACCCTGCAGTGGACCGCGCCCGTGCAGAATCGCAGCTCCGACGATGGCGGGGCCGCCACTAGCTACGAAATGAGGATTCGCCAGGGGAGCGGGATGTCCACGCTGACCGACTTCCTCACCTATGGCACGCTGGTCACGGGGCTCGGTGGACCCTCGACGCCCGGGAGCACCGAGAGCGTTACCTTGAGCGGGCTCACCACCGACGCGACCTATTACGTCCGGATCATCAGCAAGGACGACGCCGGAAGTTACCGCAGCTGGTCGGAGTTGAGCACCGAGGTCAGCTTCACTCCCAACACGGGCCCAGTCGGGGGCGGGGGATGCGACCGGTTCTGCGACGGCGATGCGCTCCGGGGCGCCGGAGGGACGGCGAGCGTCATGCCAGGGCAAGGCGGAAGTGTCGACTCCATGGGCACTCGTGAGAACACCATTCTCATTACGGCACCGTTGAACGTGAAGGCGCTGGATCTACTTCCGATAAGCGCTGTTCCCGGTGACGATGGGCTGTATCACGCGCACGTGCGCGAACCTCAGGGGCAGGGCTTTCTGGTCGATGCAGTGAAGCTCCTCCTCGTAGACCACCCGGCAGGAACCGAGGCGTTTGCCTATGGCGCACGGGCTCTTGTCGGGGTGCGTAGTCAGACGACCAGGGCCACCGCGAGCGACGGAGTGGACGTTACGAGCCTCGTGAACGGCTCTGGCGGAGTGTTGAGCGCGGACTCGGGAAAGGTCGTGACCGTGTCGACGGCTCTCGACTCGCTTCAGACACCGCTTGTCGTCGAGTGCGCGAGCTGGGTCAAGGGATCCCAAATCGTGATCGAGCGCAGGGTGGGATCGAATTGGCAAGCAGTGGCGAGCCTTCACCCGCGGGGTATGGCTTCGCCTGTTGCGATCGATTCGGTTCCACCGGGCCCACTTCGGCTGCGGTTCTCGGGCTACGCACAGGTGCGCTCCGTCGCCAGAGTGGCAGAGCAGTCATCAGGCGTGACGACGTCATGGGGCGAGTTGCAGGCGGCGACGAGTTCCAGCGCTGGCGATGTCAGCGCGGCGGCAGGCACCGAAGACTCGCTGGCTGCGGCTCTCACGGGCCCGGACACGTTGAGGGCGGATTTCTCCGCCGCTGCGCTGGGCCAGGGAATGGTGCGCAGCACCTTCCTTGCGACCGTTGCGACGCCAGTGTTGAGCACCATGTCCGACGCCTATGCGATGGCTCGGACGCAGCAGCAGCTCCCCGCCCGGTTCTCCTTGTACCAGAACGCACCCAACCCATTCCGCGGAGCGACGGCCATTCGCTTCGACCTCCCCGCGGGACAAGTGGTCCGGCTGGAGATCTTCGATGCCCAGGGTCGGAAGGTGCGCATGCTGCTCAACCGCTTCGTTCCGGCTGGGCGCCAGACGGTGGCCTGGGACCACCGCGACGGCGATGGCACGGCCGTGCCGGCAGGAGTCTACTTCTACCGGGCGCGGACCGATGTGTTTCGCGATCGGAAGAGGATGATCCTGCTGCCCTGATCATTGCTCAGGGCCCTGTTGCCGTCGGCGGCCGGGTCAATTCAGCGGCCCCGGAGCCCGCTCGGAACGCCAGATGCGTGGCCAGCGCCGGCATCGACGCCGGCATCGGCGCGCTCACGGCTTGTTGGCGACGGTGGGATAGCGATCGAGGAAGTAGTTGCTGTTGAGCCCGGGCACGGGGACCAGACGCTGCAGCAGCAGGTCGTAGAGCCGGATGTCGCCGGCGCCGTCGTTCTCGGTCTCGTAGGCCACGTAGCGGCCGTCGGGGGACAGCGCCGGGTTCAGCTCCGAGAGCACGGTGTTGGCGCCCGGCATCGGCAGCAGCGAGGCGGTCTGGCGGTCGTAGACGTAGACGTCGAACAGACCGACCCCGCCCGGCCGATTGGAGTGGAACGCCACGTAGCGGCCGTCGGCCGAGATCGAGACGCCGGTCTCGCTGTAGCCGTCGGTGTTGCAGCCCGGCAGTGGCACGATCGAATCGCCGGGCACGGAGTACAGGAACACGTCCAGCGATCCGTTGCGGTTGCTGGTGAACGCGATCAGCTTGCCGTCGCCCGACAGCGCCGGATCGAACTCGCCGGCGCCGGACAGGTGCAGGTTGGGGGTCGGGATCAACGTGTCGGCCCGGGCGTCCATCAGCGCGATCTGCTGGTCGAACAGGTCACCGCCGGTGGTGTAGTGGAACGCCAGGTAGTGGCCGTCGCCTGACAGCGTCGGGTTCTGCGAGAACGCGAACAGGCCCGGAGTCGAGAGCAGGTGCACGGTGGCGGCGCGCACGTCGTAAAGGTAGATCGTGGACCGCGCGTCGATCACGACCCGCGTGGAGGTGAACACGTACCAGTGCCCGTCGGCCGAGAACCCGCCCTGGTTCTCGTCGTAGTAGGTGTTCAGGTTGGGCGGCAGGTAGGAGGGATCGCCGCTCGAGGGGTCGTAGAAGTACTGGTCGTAGCCCGAGATCGTGCTCGGCGGCCGGTTGCTGGCGAAGCCGATCAGCAGCGCCGGCCCGTGGGCGGGCTTGGGGCTCGTGCCGTTGTCGCGCCCGCAACCGGACAGCACGAGCAGCGCCGCCAGCGCGGCGAGACGCCTCACGGCCACACCAGCCACGGCTGCACGTCGTCGCCCGCCTTGGGCTGCACCGCGACCGACGCGTGGCCGGCGAGCGTGTACACGAACACGTCCCAGCCGTTGCCGGCGTTGCGATCGCTCTGGAATCCGATCAGCGAAGGCGGCGCGTTGGCGGAGGACACGTTGGAGCGGCTGAACGAGGGGTGGCGCTCGTTCGATCCGGTGTCGAGCCCGGGCATCGGCACCAGCGAGTCGCCCTGCGTGTCGTAGACGTAGATCCCGAAGCTGGCGTGGCCGCCCACGGTGTCGCGATCGGACGCGAACGCCAGCCAGCGCCCGTCCGGCGACAGCGCAGGATCCACCTCGGCGCCCGGGGTGTTGAGCCCGATCGGCTCGCGCAGCGCGCCGTGGTCGTACAGGAAGATGTCGGGGCTGCCGTGGCGGTCGCTCACGAACGCCACCACGTTGGCGCTCTGATCCGCCACCGGCGAGGCGTCGTTGGCGTTGGGCAGATCGACGCCTGCCATCGGGACGTAGCGCGGCGGGGTGATCGAGCCGTCCAGGATGCGCACGTGCCGGAACCCGAGCGTGTCGCGCGCGAACACGATGTAGCGGCCGTCGTAGCTGAACGCCGGCTGCACCTCGTTGCCGGCGGTGTTGATCGTGCTCAAGTCCACGTACGTGCAGCTCGCCCGGTCGTAGAGCTGCAGATCGGCGCTGCCGTTGCGGTTGCTCGTGAACGCCACCAGCCGCGCGTCGGCCGACACGGTGGGGTTGGAGTCCGCGGCGGCGCTGTTCAGGCCCTGCAGCAGGTGGTAGCCGCCGGCCTGCAGGTCGTAGAGGTAGACGTCGAACTGGCCCGCGCTCGCGCGGTCGCTCGCGAACGCCATCAGCTCGACGCCGGTCGCTTCGCACGAGTTGGGCACGGTCGGGCTCTTGCTCTTGCTGCAGCCGCCGGCGAGCGCGGCCGCGGCGATCGCCGCCGTGCCCGCCACGCCCCACCGCCGGATGTCCCGCCAGGATGCGCCCAAAGGCTGCTCCGCGCCGTTCCAGGGGCTTTGCGGACCGCAGCCCTGCACGGTTTCGACCTGCACCGACTGTAGCAGAGCGATTCCCCGGCAGGCTATCGGCAGGCTATCCTATGGGAGCCCCCAATGCGCCGCCGGAGGAGGTCCATCGTGCGCATCCCCCGCGGGCCGGCGCTGGCGCTGCCGCTGCTGCTCGCCGCGGCGGCCGGGAACGCCCAGCCCGTCACCCGCAACATGCAGCTGCTGGCCCATGCGGACGACTACCACACGCCCGCCGTCGGCCAGCCGTACGCATACTCGGCGTGCTGGGCCTACGTGGCGGGCGACGGGCGCGAGTACGCCGTGCTCGGCACCTCGGGCGGGACGGCGATCTACAACGTGACCGCGCCCGAGAGCCCGTACCTGGTCGGGTTCGTTCCCGGGCCGCCCTCCATCTGGCGCGAGATGAAGCAGTACCGCTCGTGGATCTACGTCGAGAGCGAGGGGCTCGGCACCGGGCGCGGGCTGCAGGTGATCCGCATGACCGACCCCGAGCACCCGGTGCTCGCCACCACCTACACCAGCGCCGACTTCATGAGCGCGCACACGGTCACGATCGACACCACGCGGGCGATCCTCGTGTGCAACGGCAGCCGCCTGGACGAGGGCGGCGGGATCGTGCCCTACGAGGGCATGCGCGTGTTCTCGCTCGCCAACCCGGAGGCGCCGGTCGAGATCGGCGTGTGGCCGCCCGGGGGCCCCTACGACGGCAGCAACTACGTGCACGACGCGGTGTTCGCCGGCACGCGCCTGTACGTCGCCAACATCTACGCCGGCACCGAGCGCGTGCTCGACACCACCGACCCGGCCCATCCGGTGGAGATCGCCGGGTGGAGCTATCCGTCCGCCTACTACACGCACAATTCCTGGCCCGACAGCTCCGGCCACTACCTGTACGTGACCGACGAGCAGAACGGACAGACCCTGCGCGTGTTCGACATCCACGACCTCGCGAACCCGGTGCTCGTGAACGGCATCAGCGCCAATCCGATCGCGATCGTCCACAACGCGCACGTCAGGGGCCACGAGCTGTACCTGTCGAACTACACCGAGGGGATCCGCGTGCTCGACCTGGCCGACCCGGCGCATCCGGCGGAATTCGGCTGGGCGGACTCCTACCCCGGCTCCTCGGGCGGCTTCGGCGGCGTGTGGGAGGTGTGCCCGTTCTTCCCCTCCGGCACGGTGATCGCGAGCGACATGGAGACGGGGCTGTACGTCTACCGGCCGGTGCGCGACTACGGCCTGTTGCGGGTGAACGTCCAGGATCCCTCCGGCCAGCCGCTCGCCGGCGTGCGCGTGCGGCTCACCACCCAGGGCGATTCGCTGTGGACCCCGGGCGACGGCGTGGTGATGTTCGCGCCATCGCCCGGCAGCCACTCCGTGACGGCCGACCTGTTCGGGTGGCACCCGGCCTCGATCTCGCGCACCGTGGTGTCGGGCGGGCGCGACACGGTGACGCTGACGCTGTCGCCGCGCGCGCTCACGAGCTTCACCGGCACGATCCGCGACCCGAACGGCGTGCCGCTCGCGGGCGGCGAGGTGGACCTGGCGTACACGCCGCTCGCCGCCGCCACCGATTCGACCGGCGCGTTCCGGATCGACGGCGTTCCGGACGACGACTACCACGTGTCGGTGCGGCGCCCGGGCTTCATCCCGATCAGCTTCGACCGCCACATCGGGATCGCCGACCCGGATGGCGACTTCCACCTGATCCCCGCCGCGGCGTGGGATCCGCTCGAGGCGGAGACCGGCTGGACCGTTGGCGCGCCGGGCGACGGCGCGATCGCCGGCACCTGGGTGCGCGTGGCGCCGGTCGGCACCGGCACCGACCCCGGCGCGCCCGCGCCCGCGGCGCCGGCCGCGCGGCTGTCGGATCCCGCCTCGCCCGACCGCCTGTTGCCGCAAGGGACCTCCCCCTTGACCGCGATCGCCGCGCAGTGGCTGGGGTTGACGAGCGCGTGCGGCGACCCCGCGCGCGCCGCGCTCGGCGCCGCCTGTCCGGGCACGGCGCGCGTGACGGCCGCGGGAGCGGGCGCCACCGGAATCGAGCCGCCCGACGGCGGCCAGTGCGGCTGCGGCGCCAACTGCCCGTGCGGCGTGATGACCGTGTCCTCGGCGGGCGGGCCGATCGCGCCGTGGAGCGACCGCACGCCGGGATCCGGCAGCCAGTGCTTCGTCACCGGCCAGGCCGCATCGCACACCGCCAACCCGGACGATTCCGATCTCGACGGCGGCCGCACCACCCTCACCTCGCCGGCATTCGACATGACCGGCATGCACGACCCCGTGATCGGCTGGTGGCGCTGGTTCTATTCCAGGGACGCGGGCACCGGGCAGCCCCAGGAAGAGGACTGGCTGGCGGTGTCGGTGAGCGGCGACGACGGCCTGACCTGGACCGCGGTGGACACCACGCGCGGCGTGGACGCGGCCTGGGAGGAGCAGGCGGTGCACGTGAAGCAATGGGTCACGCCCTCCACGCACGTCCGCATCCGCTTCCAGGCCGCGGACCTGGGGCTCAACTCCACGGTGGTGGCCGGCGTCGACGACATCACCGCGTACGATGGCGCGCTGGCGCTGCTGAACGTGCCGCCGGGCGCGGCCGGCGCGCTGCGGTTCCGGGCGCCGTGGCCCAATCCATCCGCCGGCGCCATGCACATGGCGCTCGAGCTGCCGCGCGCGGGCGATCTGTCGGTCGAGGTGCTGGACGTGTCCGGTCGGCGCGTGCGCACGCTGCATCGCGGGCCGGCCACCGCCGGAACGCTCGATCTCACATGGGACGGGCGCGACGCGCGCGGGGACGCCGCGTCCCCGGGGCTGTATTTCGCCGAGGCGCGCGCCGGCGGCGGGCGCGCGCGCGTGCGGCTGGTGCGCGTCCCGTGAGAGACGCGTGGCCGGAACGCGCGGGCGAACCCATCACTGCTGTCCGCCACCGCGCAGCGCGTTCCGCGCGCCGCTGAACGCCGCGTCCTTCCCGCAACGCCGACTGCGCTCGCGACCCGCGCGCGCGAGCGGGCGCGACGCATCGGCGAAAACGTTTCCATCGCCGTCGCTCGTGCCCGCCCGGATTTTCGAAAGCATGTCTTGTGCGGCCCGGGATTGGGCGCATACTGCGGCCGAGTCCCACGCAGGCTTTCATCGTCGGAGGTTCGCCATGACGCGCGTTGTCGTGTGTCACATGGATCACGCCGACGAGCGTGCGATGCTGCCCGGAGATCTCGATCTCGTGAGCTGCGAGGCCGACGACTCGGTGCTGGATCAGGTCGCGCTCCACCATCCCGATGCCGTGGTCTACGAGCTGCGCGAAGGCAGCGCCGCCGATCTCGCCGTGCTGAAGTTGCTCCGTCGCATCGCGCCACACATGCCGTTCGTGGTGGTGGGCGGCGAGGAGTCGCACGTCTGGGAGACGCCGGCCGATCTGCGGCCGCTCTACTACACGCCGCGCCCGGTCGAGAAGGACGAGCTGCGCGACACGCTGGAGAACGCGCTGGCGCAGCGCTGAGGCCGCCCCCGAGGGTCGGTCAAGTTTCCGCAACGACCGCACGTCGAGTTGTACGCGACGTGCGGTTTTCGTTGCGCGGTGGCTCATCCAACCGCTCGTGGGCCGCGGGCAGTGCGTCGATCACGAGGGAGGGCGCGATGGGACGCGTGCGAGCGATCGGGGCGGCGCTGCTGGTGCTGACCGCGGCGGGATGCCGCAAGGGAGAGCCGCAGGTGGGGCAACGCGTGGACGTTCAGCTCACCGACCAGGGGTTCGTGCCCGCGCAGGTCACGGTGCGCGAGAACCATCCGGTGCAGCTCGTGATCACGCGCACGTCCGGCGACAACGCGGCCGAAGTGCTGCTGCCGGACTCCGGCATCCGCCGCGACCTGCCCGCCCGTCAGCCGGTCACGATCGAGTTCACCCCGCGCGAAGCCGGCCAGATCGAGTTCGTGAACGAGAACGGCAGCTTCACCGGCAAGGTGACGGTCGAGCCGGGGATGTGACGCCGCGTCAGCCGCGCGCGGTCTCGGCCAGGCGGGCGAACACGGCCAGGTAGTCGCGCGCCTCGCGCGGGTGCAGGAAGTTCGCGCGCACGTGCTCGCGGCCGTGGTGGCCGAGCTGGCGGCGCAGCCCGGGCGAGCGCAGCAGGCGCGTGATCTGGAGCGCGCAGCCCTCGATCGAGCGCGTGAGCAGTCCGGTGCGCTCGTGCAGCACCTGCAGCGGGATGCCGCCCACCGCGCTCGCCACCACCGCGCGCCGCTTCCACAGCGCCTCGCTCACCGTGAGCGCGAACCCCTCGCGCAGGCTCTTCTGCAGCACCACGGTCGAGCGCCGCTGCAGCGCGTTGATGGTGAGGTGGGCGTCCGGCGGGAGCAGCAGCACGGAGATGTCCGGGCGGTTGCCGGCGCGGGCGCGCACCTCGGCCAGCACCTCGGCGCCCTCCGGGTCGTCGGTGGCGCTGCCGCCCGCCAGCACCAGGTGCGCCTCCTCGCGCCGGCGCAGGTGCAGGAACGCGTCGATCACGCCCACCGGGTCCTTGATGCGGTCGAAGCGCGACACCTGCGTCACCCACGGCCGCCGCGCCGGCAGGTCGAGCGGCGCCAGCAACGCGTGCTCCTCGTGCTCGTCCAGCTCGCGGTTCTTGTCGGACAGCGGATCGATCGAGGGCGGCGCCAGGAACGCCGGAATCGGCAACGTCGGCACGAACTCGACGTGCGAGAAGATCGCGGCGTCGTAGCGCGCCACCGCATGCGACAGGAAGTGCCACACACCCACGTTGGCGCGCGACAGGTCGATGTGGCAGCGCCACACCCAGCGCTGGCCCGGCGCGCGGCGATGCTGGACGAGCGCGGCGGGCTGCGGGTCGTGGATCAGCACCAGGTCGCCGTCGAGCCGGAGCTCGCGCGCGGCGCGCGCGTTCATCTCCAGGTAGTACGCCTGGTCGTCGGGTGTCAGCTCGCCGGGCCAGCCGTGCAGCGTGTTGTGGACGGTCTTGGTGATGGCGTAGAAGCGCGGATCGCCCGACATCACCTCCCACGTGGTGGGCACGCCCAGCTCGTTCAGCAGCCGCACCAGCCGATGCAGGATCTCGGCCACGCCGCCGCCGGTGGCGGTGGAGTTCACCATCACGATGCGGTGTCCGCGCAGCTTGCGCGCCAGCGCCTCGAGCTGGCGCATCGGTCCGTCGCCCACGACGGCGCGGAACCCGTCCACCAGCGAAGGGCCGGCGGTGCCGACCTCGACCATGCTCACGGTCGCGCTCCCCGGCGGCGCGCGCGCGGCGGCACGTCGCGCGCCCTCACGGCTGCTCCGGCTGGCTGGTGATGCGGCGCACGAGCCCGATCACCGCCTCGCGCCCGGCCTCGCGGCGCTCGTCCTCGGTGCGGCGCGACGCGTCGGCCACGCGGCGGCCGAGCCGGCTCTGGCGCCAGCGGCGGACCAGCCGGCGCCGCATCTCCTCCAGCGGACGTCCGGAGGCGGCCGATTCCTCCAGCCACGCCAGCAGCCGCTCGTCGCCGGTGGCGCGCACCCAGTCCATCAGCGACGGCAGATCGGGCGACAGCCACGGCTGCTGGATCAGGTGGTAGAACCACACGCTGGCGTCGGCCTGGGCCAGCCCCGCCATCAGTCCGTCGCCATCGTCAACGAACACCCCGGTGCCGACCGCCACCGACTCCAGGTCGAGGAACACGAAGTCGCCGCCCTCGGGCGCGTCGCGCAGCACGCGCTTGGCCTGCGGGATGGAATCGAGCACCTCGAGCAGCCCGGCGCGCAGCGGCGTCGGCTCCGCCCCGCGATCGCTCACCACGAACGCCAGCCGCTCGGCGGTCTCGCGATCCTGCACCACGCCGTTCACCCAGCTCGAGACGTCGTCCGGCGGCAGCGTGTCGCCGGCCGGGTGGCGCATGATCGGCTGCACCGTGTGCAGGAACAGCGACGACGGCGTGGCGCGCGCCAGCCCCTCGCGCAGCTGGTCCAGGTCGTGCGCCGTCAGCCCGGCCGGACGCACCAGGTGCACGACGCTCGACAGCTCGAACGGAGCCGGCATCGCCTACGACGGCCGCTGCGGGCCGTCGCGGTCGAGCGAGCGCAGGTACTCGACCACGAAGTCGCGCGCCAGATCGCGGCAGCCGAGCCCGAACGCGAGCCCGAGCGCCAGCCCGACGGCCGCCACCACGACCACGATCAGCCAGGTGATGAACTGCGCCGCCAGCCCCAGCTGCTCGAGCGACAGCAGCACCGCGAAGATGGTGAGCACCCACGTCACCAGCTGACCGCGGAAGCGGGCGGCGCGCACGCCGGCGCCCTCGAACAGCCGCCGCGTCACCGCGCCCAGCGCCACCGCCAGCACCACGCCGATCACGAGCATGATGGTGGCCACGATCACGCGCGGCACCACGTCGCGCAGCCGGTCGCTGACCGCGCCCGTCAGGTCGAACCCGAGCGTGTCCATGGCCAGCAGCAGCGCGATCAGCAGCAGCGTCCAGAACACGAACCACGCCGCGATGTGGGCGGGCTCGTGCCGCGACTGATGATCGGCCGGCACGCCCAGCACGCTGTGCACGGCGTCGTTGAATCGCACCGCGCGCAGCACCGGCACCGC
Organism: Candidatus Eiseniibacteriota bacterium; assembly: GCA_035691845.1. GTDB lineage: Bacteria > Eisenbacteria > RBG-16-71-46 > RBG-16-71-46 > RBG-16-71-46 > DASSIN01. The sequence continues at coordinate 27,897 of DASSIN010000149.1, forward strand.
CGCCGCGGTCACCAGCCGCGCCACCACCCAGCCCACCAGCAGCACCAGCAGCGCGAACAGCAGATCCACCGACGACATCGCCGCGGCGTGCAGCTGCGCGCGCGCGCGGTCGGCCATCACGCTCCACGTGTCGCCCTGCAGGATCAGCATCGGCATGCGTCCTCCTCCCCCGGCGGCCCCCGTCGTCCGACGACGGCCGCGTGCGGCGGCTCCCCCGGACTACTCCGGCACCTCCAGCGCGTCCGCGGCCGGCGTGCGCAGCGTGAGACTCTCCACCATGTCCAGCATGGCGCGCGCCCAGTCGAAGATGTTGGCTCGAAACACCGTCTCGCGCAGCGCGCTCATGCGCTCGGCGCGCGGCCCCGCCGGTTCGGCCAGCGCGGCGTTGTACGCCTCGGCCAGCCCGTCGCGATCGTACGGCGAGGCGATGTACGCGCGCTCCAGCTCGCGGGCCGCGCCCGTGAACGGCGACAGCACCAGCGCGCCCTCCAGATCCGTGCACGCGGCCAGGTACTCCTTCGCCACCAGGTTCATGCCGTCGTGCAGCGAGGTCACCGCGCACAGGTCGGCGGTGCGGTACCACGGCAGCAGGTCGCGAAAGTCGAGGTTCGCTTCGATCAGGTGCACGGCCGGGCCCTGCGCGCGCGCGTAGGCGGCGTTGATGCGCCCGGCGGCCTCGCGCGTCTGCTCCATCACGGCGCGATACTCGGGCAGTTCCACGCGCGAGGGCACGCCGATCTGCACGAAGCACGTGCGCCCGCGCCACTCGGGACGCGTCTCCAGCAGCCGCTCGTAGGCGCCGAGCCGCTCGGGGATGCCCTTGGTGTAGTCGAGCCGGTCCACGCCCAGCAGCACGCGGTCGCCGGGCTGCAGCCCCAACTCGGCGCGCAGCGCGCGCTCCGCCTCGATCACCTCCGGGCGCTCCACCATCTCGGCGATCTCGTCGCTGTTGATGCTGATCGCCAGGTTGCGCACCCAGGTGCGGCGATCGCCGCGCTCGACCGCGAACCGCTCGCGCATCACGCGCGCCTCGAGCGTCTCGGCCACGGTGTCCAGGAAGTTGATGGCGTGGGCGCGGATGTGGAACGCGAGCACGTCGTTGGCGAGCAGCCCCTCCAGCACCTCGTGACGCCATGGCAGGATCCGGAACACCTCCGGGTTGGGCCACGGGATGTGCCAGAAGTGCGCGATCTGGATATCGGGGCGCAGCTCGCGGATGAATTTCGGCGCCAGCGCCAGATGGTAGTCCTGCAGGAACACCAGCGCCGGCCCGTCGCCCGCCTCGGCCACGGCCGCCTCGGCGAAGCGGCGGTTGACGTCGCGGTAGCGCTCCCAGTCCTCGCGCCGGAACCTCGGCCGCACGTATGCGATGTGGCACAGCGGCCACAGCGCGCCGTTGCTGAAGCCCGAATAGTAGCGCTCGTGGTCCTCGTCCGACAGCCACACGCGCCGCAGCACGTAGCTCGGTCGCTCGGGCGGGCACGGCACGCGATCGCCCGCGTCCACCACATCGCGATCGGCGCTGCCCTGACCGTGCGCCACCCACACCCCGCCTAACGCCTGCGCCACGGCGTCCAGCGCCACGACCAGCCCGCCGGCGTTCCGCACCACGCGGATGCCGCCGTCCTCGCGCACGTGCGAATACGGCTCGCGGTTCGACACCACCACCAGCCGCCGGCCGCGCATGTGCGCCCGCGCCCACTCCTGCAGGCCCTCGCGCGTGGTGCGCGGCGGCCCGGCCGCCTTCTGCTCCTGGCGCACCGCCGCGCGGCTGAGCGCGGATTTCACGCGTTTCGGCAGCTGGGGCATCGAGGCTCCGGATGGAACGGCGGCTCCAGTGGAGGGCGTGCCCGGCACTGCGCGCCCGCTGCGGCAATCGCCGGACTATACGTACCGGTGTGCAACACCCGAAACCTGCGCCCGTGCGACGCCCGGCCCTCGCCCGGCGCATCGCCCCCAAACCTCATGGCCGCAACGGGGTCGGGTGTCGGTGAGGCGGGCGACGGGCCCGGCTCCCGTGCAGGCGCCGGTGCGCGCGCGCGCTCGACCCCGAGCGGGCCCGTGCGTTAGGACTCACGCGCATGGCTCCCGTCGCCGCGATTCCGGCCCTGTTCCACGCGCCCCCGGGCGACCCCGCGCTCCAGTCCGTGCTGCTCGCGCTCGTGCTCGTCATGATGGGCGCGCGGATCGGCGGCACGCTGTGCGCGCGCTACGGGCTCCCGACCGTGCTCGGCGAGCTCGCGGCCGGCGTGCTGCTCGGCAACGTGGGGCTCGTCGGCTGGCACGGGCTCGACGGCGTGCGCTCGGTGCCGACGCTGACCACGCTGGGCGGGATCGGTGCGCTGTTCCTGCTGTTCGACGTCGGGCTGCGCTCGGATCTGCGCCGGCTGCTCGAGGTGGGCGGCTCGTCGCTGCTCGTCGCCACGCTCGGCGTGCTCGCCCCGATCGGGCTCGGCGCCGCGGTCTCGGCCGCATTCTTCCCCGGGCGCCCCGCCATCAGCCACGTGTTCGTGGGCGCCACGCTGTGCGCGACCAGCGTCGGGATCACCGCGCGGGTGCTCGCCGACCTCGACCGGCTGGCGGCGCGCGAGGGCCGCATCATCCTCGCCGCGGCCGTCGCCGACGACGTGCTCGGGCTCGTGGTGCTCGCGATCGTGAGCGGCGTGATCGCGCGCGGCGGGTTCGCTCCCGGGCCCGCGCTGCAGACGCTGCTGCTGGCCGCCGCGTTCCTCGCCGCCGCGATCGGCGCGGGCGGCTGGCTGTCGCGCCAGACGTTCCGGGTGGCCGCGCGGCTGCCGGGCGAGGGCAAGCTGGTGATGATCTCGTTGTCGTTCTGCTTCGGGCTCGCGTGGCTCGCGGGCGCCCTGGGCCTGGCGCCGATCGTGGGCGCGTTCGCCGCCGGACTGGTGATGGACGAGACCCACTACCAGGATCTGCGCGCCCGCGATCGCGCGCGCCGCAGCATGACCGAGCTGATGGAGCCGATGTCGACGTTCCTGGTGCCGGTGTTCTTCGTGCTGATGGGAATGCGCGTGGACCTGGCCGGCATGTCGGGCGCCCACGCGTGGGCGTTCGCGGGCGCGCTGGCGCTGGTGGCGGTGGCGAGCAAGCAGGTGTGCGGGTTGGGCGTGCTCGGGCGCGCCGATCGCGTGCTGGTCGGGCTCGGCATGGTGCCGCGCGGCGAGGTGGGGCTGATCTTCGCCAACTTGGGCGCCGGGCTCGTGCTGGCGGGCGCGCCGGTGCTCGATCACGAGCAGTTCGCGGCCGTGGTGCTGGTGGTGGCGGCGACCACGCTGATCACGCCGCCGTTGCTCGCCTGGCGGCTGCGCACCACGGCGCCGCGCGCCTGACGCGCCGCGGCGCGGCGGCGCGCCGGCGGCAACGAAACGGCCGGGGCGTCGTGCCCCGGCCGCCGTGCTCGACTGCCTGCCGCGAGCTAGTTGTGGTTGTCGTCGCGATAGCGGTTGTCGTCGCGATAGCGGTTGTCGTTGCGATAGCGATCGTTGTTGCGATACCGGTCACGATTGCGGTCGCGCATGTCACGGTTCCGCCAGCCACGGTGGTACCCGCGGTCGAAGTGCGTGTTGCGCGTCGGGTAGCCGTGACGCCACTGGTCCCGCGGCACGTCCCAGATCGCCGCCGGGACGTAGTCCTCGCGCACCGCGATGAACGGGCCCCGATAGCTCGACGCCCGATACCAGTAGCCATTGTTGTAAACGTAGAAGTAGCCGCCGTAGCGGAACATGTCATAGCCCGGGTTGTCGTAGTCGTTCACCACGTACACGCGTGAGTCGGGCACCTGGTCCCATCGCGGCGAGTGTCGGAAGTACACCCGCGGTGGGGGCGGGGCGTTGCCGATGCTGAATCGGATGGAAGTCTGCGCGAACGCCGCCGGCGCCGTAACCAACGCGGCCAGGCTCACTGCAGCGATCAACAGCCTGCTGTTCATGGTCATCGTCCTTTCCGTGGCGGCCGCTCGCCGCCCGCATTCAGTTCCGATGTCGGGGTGGCGCGACGGGTGATGTGGCCGGGCTCGACCGGCCACACCCCGTTGCGTCATCGCCACGTCTGTCATTGGCCGCGGCCGTGTCCGCCGCCGTGGCCGCGTCCGTTGCCGCCGCCATGGCCTTCGCCGCCGCCATGACCGCGTCCGTTGCCGCCGCCGTGGCCATCGCCGCCGCCACCACCGCCGTGGCCGCCGCCGCCGCCCTCGCCGCCGTGACCGTGCCAGCCGCCGCCGGG
>DASSIN010000150.1:0-2396 GCA_035691845.1 Candidatus Eiseniibacteriota bacterium
CCCGCGCGCGCGAACAGCGCCTTGTTCCAGAACAGCGCGCGCGTGTCGAGCACCCACGGCACGCCGAACATGGTCTCGCCCAGCGAGCACAGCTCCCAGCCGCGCAGGCTGGACTTGAGATCGGCGACGCCGGCGCTCCAGTCCACGAGCTTTCCGCCCGCCAGCATGCGCGGCATCAGGGCGGCGCCCAGCTCGACCAGGTCGGGAACGTCGCCGGCCGCGGCGGCGGCGGCGATCCGCTGCTGCCCGTCCTGCCACGCGAGCTGCTCCACGCGCACGTGGACGCCCGGGTGCGTCCGCTCGAAGCGCGCGAGGATCGGCCGGAGCACGGCCGGCGACCAGAACTCCCAGAACACGAGCTCGCGCGTCTTCGTCCGCGGCGCGCACGAGGCCGCGAGGGCGAGCATCACGAGCGCCAGCGCCGCCCCCGCGCGGCGCACGCGCGCCGCGGCCGGCGGGTGCAGCCTCACGCGCCCTCGAGCGCCGCCCGCACGAAGCCGTGGGCGCGTTGGAGGCGGGCCTCGGCCTCGGCGCGGTCGCAACCGCGCTTCAGCATCACGATCGCGGTCTTCACGCTCTTGCCCGCCTCCTCGATGGCGCGCGCGGCGGTGTCGTAGTCCACGCCCGTCACGGTCATCACCGTGCGGCGGCTGCGCTCGACCAGCTTCCGGCTCGTCGCCATCAGGTCCACCATCATGTTCTCGTACACCTTGCCGAGCCGCACGAACGCGGTGGTGGTGATCATGTTGAGCACGAGCTTCTGCGCCGTGCCCGATTTCATGCGGGTCGAGCCCATCAGCGCTTCGGGGCCGACCTCGGGGCAGATCGCGACGTCCACCTCCAGCGCGAACTCGGAGCGCGGCGTGCATGTGACGTACGCGGTGCGCGCGCCCAGCGCGCGGGCGCGCGCCAGCGCCGCCACCACGAACGGCGTGCGCCGGCTGGCGGCGAGCCCGATCACGGTGTCGCGCGGGGTGACCGCGTGCGCGTCGATCGCGGCCACGCCTTCGTCGGTGCGATCCTCGGCGCCCTCGACCGCGCGCACCAGCGCCGTGGCGCCGCCGGCCATGATGCCCTGCACCATCGCAGGATCGGAGCCGAACGTGGGCGGGCACTCCGAGGCGTCGAGCACGCCCAGCCGCCCGCTGGTGCCGGCGCCCACGTAGATCAGCCGGCCGCCCTCCTCGAACGAGCGCACCACCAGCTCCACCGCCTGGGCGATCCACGGCAGCTCGCGCGCCACGGCGGCGGGCACCTGCGCGTCCTCGGCCGCGATGCGCTGCAGGATGCCGGCGGTGTCCAGGGTGTCGAGGTCGAGCGTGCGCGGGTTGCGCTGCTCGGTGGCGAGGCGGGCGAATTCTTCGAAGCGGGTTTCGTCCATGGGTCGCCTCGTCCTCGGGAGATGCCGGCGGGATCGGCGCAGGATGCCAGCCGCCGCCGCGCAGGCGCAACCCCGTCGCCGCGACCGGCGGCCCGCCCGCTTGACCGCGCGCGGCGCGGTTCCTAGCGTGCGGGAATGCCCGAGCTGCCCGAGGTCGAGACCGTGCGCCGGATGCTGGAAGGCGCCGTGCGCGGCCGCCGCATCGCGCGCGTGGCGATCTCCGGCAAGGCGCTGCACGGGCGCGTGCCGCGCGAGCTGCCGCGCGCGCTGCGCGGGCGCACGATCGAACGCCTGCGCCGCCACGGCAAGTTCCTGCTGATCGAGCTGTCGGGCGGCGTGACGCTGATCTCGCACCTCGGCATGAGCGGCCGGTGGCTCTATCACGCGCGCCCGCCGCGCACGCGCCCGCCGCACCTGCACGCGCGCATCGTGCTCGCGGACGGCGGCGAGCTGTGGTTCGAGGACGCGCGCCGGTTCGGGATGCTGCGCGCGGTCGCGAGCGATGCGGTCGAGCGCGATCCTTCGCTCGCACCGCTCGGCCCCGACCCGATCGCCCAGCCGCCGACCGGCGCATCGCTCGCGCGCGCGGCGCGCGGATCGCGCGTGGCGGTCAAGACGTGGCTGCTCGACCAGAAGCGGATCGCCGGCGTCGGCAACATCTACGCGAGCGAGATCCTGCATCGCGCCGGCGTCGATCCGCGCGCCAAGGCGCGCGCGCTGTCGGCCGCGGCGTGGGCGCGCGTGGCGGCCGAGACCACGCACGTGCTGGACGAGGCGATCGCGCGCGCCGGCACCACGTTCAGCATGTATCGCACGGTGTGGGGCGAGCCCGGATCGTTCGGCGGCCTGCTGCGCGTCTACGACCGCGCCGGGGAGCCGTGCCGCAACTGTGGCGCCCCGATCCGCCGCATCGTCCAGGGACAGCGCTCGACCTACTTCTGCCCTGCGTGCCAGGGACGCGCGGCGGAGGCGGCCGGCGGCCGCCCGGCCAGGCGCCCGGGCCCGCGCCCCGCCC
>DASSIN010000151.1:0-14915 GCA_035691845.1 Candidatus Eiseniibacteriota bacterium
CGCCGCCGCGCGCAGCGCGCGCCCGGACGGATCGAGCAGCGCCGCCAGCGCCTCGCGGCGCACGGCCGCGCGCGGCAGTTTCGGCCGGCGCGGCCCCCACGGGAACTGGGGATCGCGCAGCGCGTGATCGAGCGACGCGCGCGCCCAGCGCGCGGGCCACAGGCAGAACAGCCGGTAGCGCAGCGCGCCGCCCGGCAGCGTGTCGAGGTAGTCCGGCACGCGCGCCAGCGCCGCGCGCGCGAGTTGCTCGAGCCGCGCGGCGAGATCGCGCACGCCGGCGGATTCGTGCACCAGCTCGGCGGGGGCGAGGTCGTGCTCCGCCAGCCACGCGGCCGGCACGTGGCAGCGGCCGCGGCGCACGTCCTGGGGCCAGTCGAGCAGCACGTTGGTGAGCTGCAGCGCCTCGCCCACCACGGGCGCGAGCGCCAGGCGCCGGGCCGCGCTGGCGGGCGCGTCGGTGCGCAGCCGGCGCGCGAACATCCGCGTCAGCATCTCGCCCACGCACCCCGCCACCACGTGGCAGTAGTCGTGCAGCTCGTCGGTGGTGTCGAGGTAGGCCGCGTCCCATCCGCGCGCCGCGGCGCGGGCGGCGTAACGGCTCATGCCGGCGGTCATCACCGCGAGGCAGGCGACGATCGCGGCGCGATCGGGCGCGGGCAGCGCGTCCAGCACGTTGAGCACGCGCGGCAGCGCGGCCACGAGCGCCACGTCCTCGCGCCCGTCCGCCCGCGCGGCGGCGCGTGCGGCCAGTGCAGAACCGCGGTCCCGCGCGCCGGCCGTTGCGGATTGCAAGGCGGCGAACCGTTCCGCCACCTCGGCGGGGGGGCCCGGCCAGGAATCCTCCAGCGCGTCCGCGATCCGGCACAGCAGGTAGGCGGTTCGCACGGCCTCGCCGAACCCCCCGCGCAGCAAGCGGATGTTGAGCGCGAACGTGCGCGAGACCCGCGGCAGCACGTGGCGGCAGTAGTCCCGATCGGCCTGAAGCGTACGATTCACGCCCCCGACCCTAGCATTGGCGTAATCCGTGCTCTATCGTAGCGGCCCCCCCAGAGCCGCCTGCGAACCCGAGCCGACCCGGCTCGTCCTGGAGCATGCCGCGCCATGAATTCCCCGATCGCACTGCTGCGGAACGCCGCGCCGCGCCGCGCCGCGCGCTGGTTGCCGGCGCTCGCCGCGCTCGCGCTGCTCGCCGCCGGACCCGCGCGCGCGCAGAACTATCCGCGCCTCGGCCTGTACGGCTCGATCATGGGCGACGGCACGCCGTACCTGGACGCCACCGGGGCGCTGAACACCACCACGCTCGACCAGGTCGCGCGCTACGACGAGGTGATCCTCGACGCCAGCCCGATCACCGACTACCACCCGGAGATCGTGTCCGCGCTGCGCGCGCGCAATCCCAACATCCGCGTGCTGGCGTACGTGCTCGGCCACTCGATCTGGCTGGCGCAGAACCCCGACTCCACCGTGCACTATCCGACGCGCTACTACGATCTGGTGCGGAATCTCGACGGCTTCCTCTACAACAAGAGCGGGCTGTGGTTCAGCATCGCCAACGTGAACCTGGCGAAGAAGGACGCGACCGGGCACTTCGTGGTGGCCGAGGGGCTCGCGGACCTGTTCAAGAGCGCGATCCTCGACACCCACATCTGGGACGGCATGTTCCTCGACGTGTACTGCGAGGACATCACCTGGGCCCAGACGCCCACCGACAGCATCGACTACGTGCGCGCCGGCTACCCGTCGCTGGCGGCGTTCAACACCGCCTGGCACGCGGGCGCGGACACGCTCGCCAACCGCCTGCGCCGCAACGCCGGCGCGTGGCCGGTCCTGGTCGGCAACTGCGCTACCAGCGCCCACTTCAACGTGTTCAACGGCTGGATGCGCGAGAACTTCCCGTTCCAGGCCGGCGGCACGTGGTACGACAACCTGCTGGACCCGGTGAGCGGCTACCTGCCCGACGACTCGCTGTACGTGCAGCCGGCGCACAACTACCTGTTCACCGCCGTCGCCGGCGCCACGTGGAACGACGCCAACAACGCGCGCAAGGCGCGCTTCGGGCTCGGCAGCGCGTCGCTGGGCCAGGGCTACGGCGTGTTCGGGCCCAGCAACCGCAGCGAGGCCACGGCGCCATACCACACGTGGTGGTTCGACGAGTACGCGGTCGACCTCACCACCGGCCATGCCAGCACCGCGCTCCAGAACGTGGGCTGGCTCGGCGCCGCGCTCGGTCCCACGGGCCAGATGGTGTGGGTGGGCGGCAATCCCGACGCCGCGACCAATCCCGATTTCGAGACCGACTTGTCGGGCTGGTATTTCTGGAACGGATTCGGCGCGCTCGGCTCGGTGGCGCGCGACGCCACCACCGCCGGCTCGGGCAGCGCCTCGGCCCACCTGCAGGTCACGGTGCCGGGGCTGATGGACTGGTACGAGACGTTCACCACCACGGGCAGCATCGACGTGATCGCCGGGCAGTCGTACGCGGCCACGTTCTGGGCCAAGGCGTCGAGCCCGCGCCTGATCACGATCGCGGCCGCGCACACGAGCGGCGGCGGCGCGTGGGACATGCGCACGGTCCGGATCGGCACCGGCTGGCAGCGCTACCAGGTGGTGCTGATCCCGGGCGGCTCGGGCACGGCCACGCTGCAGTTCCAGGTGGGGGCGAACGCGGGCGACGTGTGGATCGACGACGCCCACATGCAGCTCGGCGTCACCAGCATCTGGCGGCGCGACTTCGCCAACGGCACCGTGCTCGTCAATCCGTCGCCCTATACGCTCACGATCCCGATGGGGGCGGGGTACCATCGCATCCTCGGCACGGTCGACCCGGTCACGAACGACGGCTCGACCGCCACGCAGTTCTCCGTCCCCCCGAGCGACGCGCTGTTCCTGATCCACGGCGACATGATCGCGCCGGCCGCGATCCACGACCTGCACTTCAGCAAGTAGCGCGGCCCCGCGTCCGCGCGCGGGGCGCGATCGCGCCCGCGCGCCAACGCGCGGGCCCCCGGGGTCAGCCGTCCTCGACGATGTCCGCGGTCCAGCTCACGGCCACCGCGCCGCGCAGCGACGCCGCGGTCGGGCACTTGTCCTGGTGCCGCGCCAGCGCGCGCTCCACCGCCTCGCGCGCCCCGGCCGGAATCCGCAGCCGATAGTGGACGCGGATCGCCGTGAGCACCGGCAGACCGTCGCGCACCTCGTTGTCGCCCTCCACCTCGGCGACCACCGCGCCCTCCGGCAGCAGCACGCGGCGCACCTCCAGTGCCCCGCTCAGCGTGCCCAGCATTCAGCCGCCGGTGGCGGCGACGATGTAGTCGACCGGCAGCGGCACCTCGCGCGCGGGGGAGAGCCCGAAGAACGGCACGATCGGGCCGTGCACGCCCAGCTCCGCGGTCGCGCCGAGCGGCAGGCGCGCGCGCCGTACCAGCGGCGCCACGCGCTCGACGCGCACGCGTGACACGTACAGCGGCGCCGGGTCGGGGCCGCGCGCGTCCGCGTCCTCGGGCCCGCTCACCTTTTCGCCGCGTTCATGCTAGGTTTCGGCGGATTGCCATCCCCTGTGCGGCGGCCGACCACGGCCGCCGATGGCGGCACCGAGGACTCGAATTGCCCACCCGTTCGTTCGCCGTGGCGTCCCGGCTCGGGCTCGCGACGGCCATCGTCATGTTCGGCCTGATCGTGGTCGGCTCGGTGGTGCGCACCACCGGCTCGGGGCTGTCGTGCCCGGACTGGCCGCTGTGCCAGGGGCGGCTGATCCCGGCGTTCGAGTTCCACGTGCTGATCGAGTGGTTCCATCGTCTGCTCGCGCTGTGGGTCGGGCTGCTGCTGGCGATGACGGTGGTTCACACCGCCGCTCGCGCGCCGCTGCGCGCGCGCCTGGGGGCGCTCGCCAGCGTGGCGGTGGCACTCTACCTCACGCAGGCGCTGCTCGGCGCGCTGACGGTGTGGAAGCTGCTGAACCCGATCGTGGTCGGCAGCCACCTGGCCGTGGCGCTGCTGCTGTTCTCGACGCTCGTCGCCTTCACGTTCGTCGCGCGCCGCGCGGCGCGCGAGCAGCAGGGCCCGGCGCGCGCCGCCACGTCGCGCCCGGCGGGGCTGCTGCCGATGCTCGGCGGCACGACGGCGCTCGCCTACGTGCAGTGCCTGCTCGGCGGCATGGTGAGCACGAACCACGCGGGGTTGGCGTGCCCGGACTGGCCGTTGTGCAACGGCAGCCTCGTGCCGACGCTCGCGGGGCCCGTCGGCATGCAGGTGATGCACCGGCTCGGCGCCTACGCGCTGACGCTGGCGGTGATGGCGACGCTGGTGCGCGCGCGCGCCGCCGACGGCGCGGTGCTGCGCGGCGTGGCGGCCGCGTTCACGCTGGTGGCGGCGCAGATCGCGATCGGCGTGACCGCGATCGCGCTCCAGCTGCCGCCGTGGGCGTCGGCGCTGCACCTCGCCAACGCGGCGCTGATCCTGATCACGCTGCTCGTCACCACGCTCGGCGCGGCGCGGCTTCCGGCGCGCGCGCCGCTCGGCGCCTCCGCGCCCGTGGCGGCCGCATGAGCATCGCGCTCGCGCGCCCGACCGCCTCGCGCCGGCTGCTCGGCTACCTCGAGCTGACCAAGCCGCGCATCACGCTGCTGGTGCTGATGACCGCCGTTCCGGCGCTGCTGATGGCGTCGGCCTCGGATGCCGTCGCCGGCGGCGCGCCGCCCGCGCGCATGCTGGGGATCCTGTTCGGGATCGCGCTGGCCTCGGGCTCGGCGGCGGCGTTCAACCACTACTACGATCGCGACCTCGACGCCCGCATGCGGCGCACCGCGCGGCGCCCGCTGCCCTCGGGGCTGCTGCCGCCCGCGCACGCGCTGTTGCTCGGGTTCGCGCTCGGCGCCGGGGCGTGGGGCGTGCTGTCGGTGTTCGGCAACCGGCTGGCGGCGGCGCTCGGCATCGCCTCGATCGTCTACTACGCCGTGATCTACACGGTGTGGCTCAAGCGGCGCACCCCGCAGAACATCGTGATCGGAGGCGGCGCCGGCGCTTCGGCGCCCCTGATCGCGTGGGCGGCATTGACCGGCCGGATCGAGCCCGCCGCGGTGCTGATGGCGGCGATCGTGTTCCTGTGGACGCCGCCGCACTTCTGGTCGCTCGCGCTCTACCGGCGCGAGGACTACGAGCGCGCCGGGCTGCCGATGCTGCCCGTGACGCACGGCGAGGAGGAGACGCGCCGCCAGATCGTGCTCTATACGCTCGTGCTGGTGCCGGTCACGCTGGCGCTGGTGCCGCTGGGCGTGGCTGGCGCCGTGTACGGCGTGCCGGCGGCGCTGCTGGGCGCGGCGTTCATCGCGCTCGCGCTCCGGGTGCGGCGCACCGGCCAGGTGCCGCACGCGGTGCGGATGTTCCGGTACTCGATCGTGTACCTGTTCGCGCTGTTCGCGTGCCTGACCGCGGACGCCGCGCTGCGCGCCGCGCAGCACGCCGCAACGCTGGCGGCGCTGGTGCGGGGCGGGCGGTGACGTCGGTCGGGGCTGCTTCACTCGACGCGCGGCGCATGGTAGCTTCCCGCGCGGTTTTCCTCCGCCAGTCCCACCCGACCCGCTTGGCCTCCGTCCCCAGGGGAGACGCATGGTCGTGAGACACGGGCGCGCGTTCGCGCGCCGTTTCGCCGCGCTCGCACTCGCCGCCGCCCTGCCGCTGCTCGCCGGCTGCACCCGTCACGACTACCCGCAGAGCACGTTCCAGCCGCGCTCGGAGTTCGCCAGCTGGGTGGCCGGGCTGAACGTGATGCTGATCGTGTGGGTGATCGTGATCTTCGCGCTGGTGCAGACGCTGCTGCTGGTCGCGATCGTCAGGTTCCGCGCCCGCCCCGGCGCCCCGCCGCCCAAGCCCGTGCACGGCCACACGCTGCTCGAGATCGCGTGGACGATCGCGCCCGCCATCGTGCTGGCGCTGGTCGCGATCCCGACGGTGCTGATCATCTTCCGCACGCAGGGCCCGCCGCCGCGCACCGACGTGCACGTCAAGGTGGTGGGCCACCAGTGGTGGTGGGAGTACCAGTATCCGGAGCTGGGCGTCACGACCGCGGGCGAGCTGCACCTGCCGGTGGGGAAGACGGCGGTGATCGACATCGAGAGCGCCGACGTGATCCACAGCTTCTGGTTCCCGGCGATGGGCGGGAAGCGCGACGCGGTGCCGAACCGCACCAACCGCATCTGGTTCACGCCCGATTCGCTGGGCGAATACTTCGGCCAGTGCGTCGAGTTCTGCGGCATGTCGCACGCCAACATGCGCACCCGGCTGTTCGTCGAGACCCCGGAGCAGTTCGCGGCGTGGGTGGCGAACCAGAAGCTGCCGCCGGTGGGCGGCACCGGCGCGCCCGACACCACGCACGCGGTGGCCGCGGCGGCGGCGGGCGGCGTGGCGACCGCGCAGGCGGCGACGCTGCCGGGAGGCGCCGGCGCGCCCTCGGGCCTCGCCGCCAAGGGCCGCCAGATCTTCGCGCAGAGCGCGTGCATCGGCTGCCACACGATCCAGGGCGTCTCGGCCGGCATCGTGGGCCCCAACCTCACGCATTTCGCCAGCCGCACGTCGTTCGCCGGCGCCCTGTACGAGCGCACCGACGACAACATCGCCAAGTGGCTGCAGAATCCGCCGGAGCGCAAGCCCGGCTCGCTGATGCCCAATCTGGGTCTCACGCCGGACCAGATCACCGCGCTCGTGGCGTACCTCCAGAGCCTGAAGTAGCGAAAGGACCGTCCATGGCCTCCACCACCGCCACCGCCGTCCACGCCCCCGCCCAGGCGGGCACGGGCCTGTGGAGCTGGCTCACCACGGTGGATCACAAACGCATCGGCGCGCTGTACGGCGTGACGGCGTTCATCCTGTTCCTGGTCGGCGGTATCGAGGCCACGCTGATCCGCATCCAGCTGATGCGGCCCGAGAACCACTTCGTGTCGCCCGACGTCTACAACCAGCTGTTCACCATGCACGGCACCACGATGATCTTCCTGGCCGTGATGCCGCTGTCGGCCAGCTTCTTCAACTTCCTGGTGCCGCTGATGATCGGCGCGCGCGACGTGGCGTTCCCGCGCCTGAACGCGTTCAGCTACTGGGTGTTCCTGCTGGGCGCGATCTTCCTCAACCTGTCGTTCGTGCAGGGCGGCGCGCCCAACACCGGCTGGTTCGGCTACGCCAACCTCACCAGCAAGGCGTTCTCGCCCGGCCACGGCGTGGACTTCTGGGCGGTGGGCCTGCAGATCCTGGGCATCGCGTCGCTGGCCGCGGCGTTCAACTTCATCATCACCATCATCAACATGCGCGCGCCGGGCATGAAGTTCCTGCGCATGCCGCCGTTCGTGTGGATGACGCTGGTCACGAGCTTCCTCATCATCCTGGCGTTCCCGGTCATCACCGTGGCGCTGGTGCTGCTGATGTTCGACCGCTTCACCGGCACCAACTTCTTCGTGCCGGCGGCCGGCGCCGATCCGCTGATGTGGCAGCACCTGTTCTGGCTGTTCGGCCACCCCGAGGTCTACATCCTGATCCTGCCGGCGATGGGCATCATCTCCGAGGTGCTGCCCACGTTCAGCCGCAAGCCGCTGTTCGGCTATCCGGTGGTGGTGTACTCCGGCATCTTCATCGGCTTCCTGGGGTGGGGCGTGTGGAGCCACCACATGTTCGCGGTGGGGCTCGGGCCGCTGGCCGACTCGTACTTCGCCATCGCCACGATGCTGATCGCGATCCCGACGGGCGTGAAGATCTTCAACTGGCTCGCCACCATCTGGGGCGGGCAGCTGCGCTTCACCGCCGCGATGCAGTTCGCGCTCGGGTTCATCGCGCTGTTCACGATGGGCGGGCTGTCGGGATTCATGCACGCCTCGCCACCCGCCGACCTGCAGCAGACCGACACCTACTTCGTGGTGGCGCACATCCACTACGTGCTGTTCGGCGGCGCCATCATGGGCATCTTCGCCGGGATCTACTACTGGTTCCCGAAGATGACCGGCCGGCTGCTGGACGAGAGGCTCGGCACCTGGCACTTCTGGCTGCAGACGATCGGCATGAACCTGACGTTCTTCCCGATGCACTTCGTCGGGCTGCTCGGCATGCCGCGCCGCGTGTACACCTACCCGCCCGGCATGGGGTTCGACGCCATGAACATGATGTCCACGGTCGGGGTGTTCATCATCATCGCGAGCCTGCTGTTCTTCATCGTGAACTTCCTGAAGAGCGTGCGCTCGGGCGCCGTGGCCGGCAACGATCCGTGGGGCGGGGCGTCGCTGGAGTGGGCGATCCCCTCGCCGCCGCCGCCCTACAACTTCGCCACCATCCCCGAGGTCAGGAGCCTCGATCCGCTGTGGCACCCCGACGCGCGCGAGGCCGCGCTGCGCGCCAACGAGCATTCGGGTCCGATCCACATGCCGCGCAATTCCCACTGGCCGCTGGTGTCGGCGCTCGGCGTCACGTTGCTGCTGGCCGGGATCGTGTACGGCTGGGCGGTCGGCATTCCCGGGGCGCTGATCATGCTGACCGGCATCTACTCGTGGGCGTTCGAGCCCGCCGACTGACGCAAGAGGAGCGTTCGTGACCGTCGCCGCCGCCACCGCCGAGCTGCATCCGCCCACCAGCACGGGCCTCAACAGCCGCAAGATGCTGTTCTGGGCGTTCCTGGGCAGCGAGTGCATGTTCTTCGGTTCGCTGATCGCGACCTACCTCGTGTACCGCGGCCGCGATCAGGTGGGCCCGCACCCGCACGACATCCTGAACATCCCGTTCACCTCGGTGAGCGCGTTCGTGCTGCTGATGTCGTCGTTGACGATGGTGCTGGCGCTGGCCGCCGTGCAGCGCGGCAACGCGCGCGGCACGAAGATCTGGCTGGCGGCCACGGCGCTGCTCGGCATGACGTTCATCGCCGGCCAGTGCTTCGAGTTCACGCACTTCTACTACGACGGCCTGAAGCTGCAGGGGAACCTGTTCGGCGCCACGTTCTTCGTGCTCACCGGGTTCCACGGCACCCACGTCACCGTCGGCGTGATCTGGCTGTGGAGCCTGTGGACGATGGCGATGAAGGGAAAGCTGCCGCAGGCGCGCGCCCTCGACGTCGAGATCGCCGGGTTGTACTGGCACTTCGTCGACGTCGTGTGGGTCGCGATCTTCACGCTCGTCTACCTGATCCAGTAGCCGAGGACCCAGGAGCCACTTATGGACGCCCCGCACGCCACCGACACCGCCCACGCCGTCGAGCACGCGCATCCCGGCGCGCGCGAGTACATCGTCATCGCCATCATCCTGACGGTGATCACGGCCGTCGAGGTGGCGGTGTTCTACATCCCGGCGATGAAGCCGATGATGGTGCCGGTGCTGCTGACCCTGTCGGCGGTGAAGTTCAGCATGGTGGCGCTGTTCTACATGCACCTCAAGTTCGACAACCGGCTGTTCACGTGGTTGTTCGTCATCGGCATCGTGCTCGCCACGTTCGTGATCCTGGCGCTGCTCAAGCTGTTCGGGCACTGGTAGGTCTACCGGCCGCCGATCGCGGGGCATCTGCTGCATTGCTCGGTCGAAGTTGTCCTCGACGTATCTTCCGATACGTCTGCGGGAACTTCTCCCTCGCGCCTTGCATCTGCCACGCTCGGCGGCCTTGGCCCTGTAGATTCCGAGAACGAATGAGGCCCGGATTCGTGGGAATCCGGGCCTCGAAAGTTGGTAGCGGGGGCTGGATTTGAACCAGCGACCTTCGGGTTATGAGCCCGACGAGCTACCAGGCTGCTCCACCCCGCATCAGTGACTGCAACTTAGTGCCGGTGGCCCGATCTGTCAACCCCCGGGGCCCCGACCGCCGCGCCCGCCGGCGCGCGAGATTCGCGCCGCGCAGCGAGTTCGGGCGTTGCGCGCTCCGGCACGGACCGGCTAATGTGCGCGCTTCCGACCGGGTCCTTCCGCCCTTGCTCGCAGGAGGTCGTCTCTTGAACCGCTTCCGGCTGGCCGCGCTCGCGGCACTGGCCTCAGGGCTGGCGTGGCTCCCGATGCCGCGTGCGGCGCGCGCCGCCGCCGAGATCCACCGGCTGAACTTCGTGGTGTCGGCCATCCCCAGCCAGATCGCGGGCGGCGACTTCAACGACGTCATCGACGTCATCAACCGCACGCAGCTCGAGAACCATGGCAACCAGGGGCTGGACCGCGTCGGATTCGGATGGCTGTTCGACTCCGAGCTGCGCTACTTCGTGCGTCCGAACTTCACGCTCGAGGCGGGGCTCGGGCAGCTGCGCTCGACCAGCGAGCGCACGTTCCTGCCCGGGATCGGGCTGCAGACCACCTACAGCGCCGAGATGCTGAGCGTGCCGCTGCACGTGGGCGGCACCTACTACTTCACGCCCTACAATCAGGGCGATTTCCAGGCGCGCGCCTACCTCGGCGCCGGCATGCAGAGTCTGGTCTACGACAAGGTCACGTTCGAGGTGCTGGCGACGGTGCCCGACACGGTGACCGGCCGCACGCGCGTGATCGACAACAAGACGGTGTTGTCGCACGACGCGCCGGGCTGGTACGGAGAGCTCGGCGTGCACATGTTCTTCGCCGCGCGTTACTCGGTGCTGCTGGGGGCCTACTACCGCAGCGCCGTGGTCCGCGACATGCCGGACCAGACCACGCACGTGCCCACCCGCTTCAGGCTCGACATGAGCGGCGTGGGCGCGAAGATGGCGTTGGGCATAGGACTCTAGCGCCGAGACTACGGCTCGCGATGGGCGGCGCCGCGGTCGTCCACGCGGTAGATGATCTCGCCGGGCTTCGCCCAGCCGTGCTGCTCGCGCGCCGTCTTCTCCGCCAGCCACAGACGCGCGGCGGGGCTGTCGAGCTGGGCCTGGAGATCGCCCAGCCTGGTCTGCGTGTCCGAGAGCTTCGCGCTCACGTCGCGGCGCTCCTGGCCGAGCCGCCACAGGCGATAGAAGTTGTGGTCGGACAGCACGCCGACCCACGCCGCCCACACCAGCGCGATCAGCCACACCCACCGCAGCCGGCGGCGCACCTTGTCCTCGGGGGCGGCGTAACGGGAGAGACGGTAGCGCTGGATGCGCTCCCCAATGTCCCTCATGGGATCCTCCTTGATCCGGCGGCCGATTGCGACCTCACGCTGAATCATTCAGCGGGCCACGAGCATGCGCCGCGCGCCGGCGCCGCGTCAACTCACGAGCGCGCGAACGCGGAGCGGCCGGGGTAGCGCGCGGCGTCGCCCAGCGCCTCCTCGATCCGCAGCAGCTCGTTGTACTTGGCCACCCGCTCGCTGCGCGACAGCGAGCCGGTCTTGATCTGGCCGGCGTTGGTCGCCACGGCCAGGTCGGCGATGGTGACGTCCTCGGTCTCGCCCGAGCGGTGCGACACCACGGTGGTGTAGCCGGCGCGGTGGGCGAGGTCCATGGCGGCCAGCGTCTCGGTCAGCGTGCCGATCTGGTTCACCTTGATCAGGATCGAGTTGGCGACCCCGGCTTCGATCCCGCGCTCGAGCCGCGCGACGTTGGTGACGAACAGATCGTCGCCCACGAGCTGGATGCGCGAGCCGAGCCGGTTCGTGATCGTGGCCCAGCCGTCCCAGTCGTCCTCGGCCAGGCCGTCCTCGATGCTGACGATCGGGTAGCGCGCCGCGAGCTGCTCGTACCAGTCCACCAGCTCGGCCGCGGTCATCGCGCGGCCGCCTTCGCCGGCCAGCACGTAGCGGCCGTCGCGATAGAACTCGCTGGCCGCGGGATCGAGCGCCAGCGCGATCTGCTCGCCGGCGCGGTAGCCGGCCTTGTCGATCGCCTCCATCAGCAGCGCGAGCGCTTCCTCGTTCGATTTCAGATCGGGCGCGAAGCCGCCCTCGTCGCCCACGCCGGTCGCGAGCTTGCGGCTCTTGAGCACCCGGGCCAGCGTGTGGAACACCTCGGTCGCCCACCGCAGCGCCTCGGCGAACGACGGCGCGCCGACCGGCACGATCATGAATTCCTGCAGGTCCACGTTGTTGTCCGCATGCGCCCCGCCGTTGACCACGTTCATGAGCGGCACCGGCAGCACGTGGGCGTCCACGCCGCCCAGGTAGCGCCACAGCGGCAGCCCCACGCCGGCCGCGGCCGCGCGCGCCACGGCCAGCGACACGCCGAGCATCGCGTTGGCGCCGAGCTTCGATTTGGTGGGCGTGCCGTCCAGCTCGATCAGCCGCCGGTCGATCGCCATCTGCTCGGTGGCGTCGAGCCCGAGGATGGCGGGCGCGATCGTCTCGCCCACGTTGCGCACCGCCTTGCGCACGCCCTTGCCGAGGTAGCGGCCCTTGTCGCCGTCGCGCAGCTCGAGCGCCTCGTGCTCGCCGGTGGACGCGCCCGATGGCACCGCCGCGCGGCCGAAGGCGCCGCCCTCCAGCAGGCAGTCCACCTCCACCGTGGGATTGCCCCGGGAATCGAGGATTTCCCGGGCGCGGAGCGCGGCAATCGAGGTCATGGGTGGCGGAAGCTACGTTCGGGCCCGGGCGCCGTCAAGCGCCCGAGCGTCCAACGCCTTGTGCGGCAAGGTCCTTGAGCTTTGGGGGAGCGGCTTCTATCGTGCGCCGGCATGAAACCTTCGCTGCCCGCCATCCGTAAACGGACCTGAAGGCCGAATGTGGAGTCCGACGGCGATCTCGTCCGGAGATGCCTCGCGGGTGACGAGCAGGCGTACCGGGAGCTGATCGCCCGCTATCGCCGGCAGGTGTACTCGCTCGCGTTGCGGATGGTGCGGGTGGCCGAGGATGCCGAAGACCTGACGCAGGAGACGTTCGTCCGCATGTTTCGCGCTCTGGAACGCTACGATCCGGCCCGGCCGTTCGGGGCCTGGCTGCACACCATCACCGCCCGGCTGGCGATCGATCACATCCGCCGGCGGCGGATGCGGCCGCTGCCGCTCCAGGCGCACGATGCCGATACCGGCGAAGAGCGGACGATCGACATCGAGGACTTGGGCCCCGGGCCCGACGTGCTCGCCGTCCACGCCGAGGAGGAGCGGGCGGCCCGGGACCTGATCGACACGCTGCCCGCGCACTACCGGGTGGTGGTGGCGATGCGGCACCAGCAGGACCTGTCGTACGAGGAGATCGCCGAGGCGCTGCACCTGCCGCTCGGCACGGTGAAGGCGCGCATTCATCGCGCCCGGGCGCTGCTCAAGGAGCGACTCGAGGCGCGAGGAGAACTGGAATGAACGTGACGCTGCATCCCGCCGCCGACCGGCTGCAGGACTGGCTGGAGGGGCTCGCGAGCCCGGCCGAAGCCGAGGCGGTGCGCGCCCACGTGGACACGTGCGCGGCCTGCCGGCACGACGTGGCGCTCTACCGCCAGGTGTTCGCCGCGCTCGATCAGGTGCCGCTGGCCGAGCCGGCGTTCGAGCTGGATTCGCTCGTGCTCGCGCGCGTGCTGCCGTGGCGCCGCCGCCGGCGCCAGCTCGCGATCCTGGGCTGGGGCTACGCCGGGCTCGCGGCCGCGTGCGCGGCGATCGCCGCCGGGCTGCTCGGCACCGCGGCCGGCCGCCGCTGGGTGGAGCACGTGTCGGGCGTCGCATCGCACGCGCTGCTGCAGGCCGGGTTCGTCGCCATGAACGCGCTCGGCTTCGTTACGCTGCACGCCGCCTCGGGCTGGGGGCGGCTCACGAACTTCGGCCTGCGCTTCGAGCCGCTCGTCCGCGCGCTGCGCGACGCGTTCGGCCAGCCGGCGCTGGTGCTGCTGGTGGCCGCCGCCATTGCGCTGTCGGTCGCCATGCTCGGCTGGCTGCGCTCGCGCGCCGGCGGCGAACCCCACGCACCCGGCATCCGTCCCGAGGTGACCCCTCATGTTCTCATGCTCCGGTTCTAGCCCGCGCGCGCGGCTCGCCGCCGCGGCGCTGATGCTGCTCGGACTCGCGCTGGCGGCGCCCGCCATGGCGCGCACCCGCGTCCACCACCGGGTGATCGTGCACGAGCAGGGTCCGGCGAAGCACGTGATCATCGACCAGGGCGGCGTCACCGTGGTGCGCGCCGACAGCGCGGCGAGCGATTCGTTCCTCGAGGACGAGGATTCGAGCGAGTCGATCGTGGACGTGCGTGGTCCACACATCCGCGTGGACGACGGCGAGGGCGAGGGGCTGGTGCGCGTGTTCAGCGACGCCGACGTGCCGGCCGGCCGCCACGTGGAAGGCGACGTGGTGGCGGTGTTCGGCACCGTGGACGTGGCGGGCTCGGTGTCGGGCGACGTGGTGTCGGTGTGCGGATCGGTCCACCTGCGGCCGGGCGCCTCGGTGGGCGGCGACGTGGTGTCGGTGGGCGGCGCGCTCGATCGCGCGCCCAACGCCACGGTGGGCGGACAGAGCGTCTCGATCGGGTTCCTGCCGTCGGCGTGGGGGCTGCCCGCGCTGCCGTTCATGATCGGCACCGTGCTGGTGCTGTGGTTCATCACGCTGATCGTGGCGTGGCTGATGCAGGTGCTGGCGCCGGCGCGCGTGGCGCGCATCACCGAGACCGCGGCGCGCCAGTTCGTGGGCTCGTTCTTCCTCGGCGTGCTGTCGTTCCCGCTGTCGGTGCTGGCGATGGCGCTGCTGTTCGTGACCGTGGTCGGTATTCCGGTGGCGTTGCTGTGGCCGATCGCCTACACGCTGATGCTGTGGGGCGGGCTCGTGATCGGCTCGGCCGTGCTGGGCTGCGGGCTGCTGCGCCGGCGCCCGGGCGAGGGCGGCGTGGTGGGACCGGCCGCGCTCGGCGGGCTGATGATCGGCGTGATCCTGATCGCCGGCGCCGCGCTCGCCGGCCCGCCCGGCCCCACGCGCACCCTGGCGCTGCTGTTCGGGCTCGTGGGCGTGCTGCTGGCGTTCGGACTGTCGGCCGTCGGCGCGGGCGCGATGCTGCTGTCGCGCGGCGGCCGGGAACCCGTCTCGGGCCCGGCGCCATTCGGCGCCGCGGTGCCGCCGCC
>DASSIN010000152.1:0-4231 GCA_035691845.1 Candidatus Eiseniibacteriota bacterium
GCAGCGGCCCCAGCCGACCCGGTGAGCCCCCCGTGGAGCTCCCCCCGGCGAGCCCAAGGGCTCTCCGGGGTTTCGCTTTTCCGGATGGTCGCAGCTAGAATGCGGATCGCCGCTTCCCTCGTCGTTCTCCGGTTGCCCGACGACCGCGTCGCCTCTCGGCGCGGCGTCTTCCCGATAGACGCGCCCGACGAGGCTCCCCATGACGAGGCCGCACCCGGCGGACCTTCCCCATCCCGACCCCGCGCGCGGGTCGCCGCACGGTCCGACGGCCGACGCGCCGCTCTCGGATCGACTGCTCGCCACCGCGCAGCACGTCGCCCAGCTCGGCACGTGGGAGTGGGACGTCGCGAGCGATGTCGTCACCTGGTCGGATGCGCTGCGCAGGATCTACGGCGTGCCGCCCGGGCACTGCCCGAGCCGCGCCGGCTACCTCGCGCTCGTCCATCCCGACGACCGCGCGCTGGTGAGCGAGGTCACGAGCCGCGCGCTGCGGGACCACGCGCCGTTCGACTACGAGGTGCGCATCGTGCGGCCGGACGGGGGACTCCGCGTTCTGCGCACGACGGGCGAGGTGGCGCTCGACGATCGTGGTGAGCCCGCGCGCATGTTCGGCACCGGGCAGGACGTGACCGAGCGCAAGTACCTCGAGGTGCGCCTGCGCATGGCGGAGAAGCTCGAGGCCGTGGGGCGGCTCGCGGGCGGCGTGGCGCACGATTTCAACAACCTGCTGACCGCGGTGCTCGGCCACGCCGAGCAGCTGGTCGCCGGCCTGCCCGAGGGCCATCCGCTGCGGCACCACGCGCTGCAGGTGCGGCGCGCGGCCGAGCAGGCGGCCATGGTCACGCGCCAGCTGCTGGCGTTCGCGCGCAAGCAGATGCTCGAGCCGCGCGCGCTCGACCTGAACGTGGTGCTGGAAGGCATGCACGACGTGCTCCAGCGCCTGCTGGGCGGCAGCATCGAGCTCGTCACCATCCCGGCCGCCCGGCTCGGGCGGGTGCACGCCGATCCGGGGCAGATCGAGCAGGTGGTGCTCGATCTCGTGCTGCGCGCGCGCGACGCGCTGCCCGAAGGCGGCCGCATCACGTTGAGCGTCGAGGACGCCGATCTCGACCCCGAGTCGGCGATGCGGTTCGCGCCCGCCACGCCCGGCAGCTACGTGCTGCTCACGGTCACCGACAACGGGGAGGGCATGACCCCCGACGAGCGCGCGCGCATCTTCGAGCCGTTCTTCGGCGCGCGTCCGGGCGAGCACGGCACCGGACTCACGCTGGCGAGCGTGTACGGGATCGTCAAGCAGAGCGGGGGCACGATCTGGGTCGAGAGCGCGCCCGGGCGGGGCAGCACGTTCCGCGTGTTCCTGCCGCGGCTGGCCGGAACGAACGGCGACTCTCCCGCGCACGATCCCGAGCCGCGCGGCACCGTGCTGCTGGTCGAGGACGAGCCGGCGGTGCGCTCGCTGCTGCGCGGCGTGCTGTCACGCGCGGGCTACAGCGTGATCGCGGCCGCCGACGCGGACGAGGCGCTGGCCGCCGCCGCCGCGCACGCGGGCGAAATCGACCTGCTGATCACGGACGTGGTGATGGCGGGGATGGGCGGGCGCGAGCTGGCATCGAAGCTCGGCGCCGAGCGGCCCGGGATTCGCGTGCTGTTCGTGTCCGGCTACCACGCCGAGGCGATCGGCCTCGACGACCCGCCCGCCGCCGACTTCCTCGGCAAGCCGTTCACCCCCGCCGCGCTGGAGGCCAAGGTGCGCGAGATCCTCGGCCGTGGCGAGCCCATCCCCGGCTAAACCCGCCCGCGGCCGGCACATCGCTCGTTTCCGCTTGCGGCGCACTCTGCCGGACCGTATTCTGGCCGGCTTGTGAATTTCGGCGGGTCCACCCTGCGCGACCGCCTGAACCTCGTGCGCGACCGGGTGATACGCGCCTGCGCGCGATCCGGGCGGGCGGCGGATCAGGTGGTGCTCATCGGCGTCACGAAGACCGTTCCGGTCGAAGTCGTGAGCGAGGCCGTCGTGCTCGGGCTCGCCGATCTCGGCGAGAACCGCGTGCAGGAGGCGGAGGCGAAGATCGCGGCGGTGGGCCGGTCGCATGCGCGCTGGCACCTGATCGGGCATCTGCAGCGCAACAAGGCGGGCCGGGCGGTGACGCTGTTCGATCGCATCCACAGCGTGGACGATCTGGAGCTGGCGCGCGCGGTGAGCCGGCGCGCCGTCGAAGCGCGCGTGACGATGCCGGTGCTGATCGAGGTGAACGTGAGCGGCGAGCCCAGCAAGTTCGGCGTGAGCCCGGCGGAGACGCCGGCGCTGGCCGAGCAGGTGGCCGCGCTGCCCGCGCTGCGGTTCGACGGGTTCATGACGGTGGGGGCGAAGGTGGACGTGCCGGACGATGCGCGCGCGGGATTCGCCCGGCTGCGCGCGGTGCGCGACCTCGCCGAGCGGCGCGTCGGGCATCCGCTGCCGGTGCTGTCCATGGGCATGAGCGGCGACTTCGAGGTCGCGATCGAGGAAGGCAGCACGATGGTGCGCGTGGGCACGGCGCTGTTCGGCGCGCGGCCGCGGGCCGCGCTGGAGCGGAACTGACGTGGGGAACGTCGTGATGGGGCTGGCGCAGGTGCTCGGCATCGTGCTCAACGCGATGATGTGGATCATCATCATCAACGCGCTGCTGTCGTGGGTGCGCCCCGATCCCAACAATCCGATCGTGCAGTTCCTGGACCGCGTGTCGGACGTGGCGTGCGATCCCATCCGCCGCGTGATGCCGACGGTGTTCGGCGGGCTCGACGTGGCGCCGCTGATCGCGGTGCTCGCGATCACGTTCCTGCAGTGGGCGATCGTCGCCAATCTGCGCAACTGGGCGCTCGCCAACGGCGCGGGCGCATGAGGCTCTCCGTGCGGGTGCACCCGGGCGCGAAGCACAGCGGCATCACGGGGTGGATGAGCGACGGCACGCTCAAGCTGTCGGTGGGCGCGCCGGCCGAGGGCGGCCGCGCCAACGCCGAGGCGCTGGACGTGCTCGCCTCCGCGCTCGGCATCGAGCGCCGCGTGCTGGCGCTGGTGCGCGGCCACGGCGCGCGCTCGAAGCTGGTGGACGTGGCGGGGATGGACGAGGCCGAGGTGCGCCGGCGGCTGGAGTTGCACGCGCCGGTGGTGGCGCGCAAGCCCAAGCGGAGCGCGCGATGAGCGAGCTGCTCACCCACATCGCCGAGGCGCGCGCATTCGTGGCGCGGCGCATCCGCACCACGCCCGAGATCGGCGTCATCCTCGGCACCGGGCTGGGCGAGTTCGCCGACGCGCTCGAGGTCGAGACGGTGATCCCCTACCAGGACATCCCGCACTTCCCGGTGTCCACGGTCGAGAGCCACGCGGGCGAGCTGCACGTCGGCCATCTCGCCGGCCGGCCGGTGGCGGTGATGAAGGGCCGCGTGCACTACTACGAGGGCTACACCATGCGGCAGGTGGCGTTCCCGACGCGCGTGCTGAAGGCGCTCGGCTGCGGAACGATGATCTCCACCAACGCCGTGGGCGGCATGAACCCCGACATGCCGCCGGGCTCGATCGTGATCACCACCGACCACATCAACCTGATGGGCGACAACCCGTTGATCGGCCCCAACGACGACGAGCTGGGCCCGCGCTTTCCGGACATGAGCCAGCCCTACGATCGCGGCCTGATCGCCGTGGCCGAGGGCGCGGCGATGGATCTCAAGATCGCGTTGCGGCGCGCGATCTTCGTGGCGCTGCCGGGCCCCAATCTCGAGACCGCGGCCGAGTACCGGTTCCTGCGCTGGATCGGCGCCGACGTGGTCGGCATGTCGCTCGTGCCCGAGACCATCGTCGCCGTGCACGGCGGCCAGCGCATGCTGGCGCTGAACGTGGTGACCGACGCGTGCCTGCCCGACCGGCTCGAGCCGGCGAGCATTCCCGCCATCCTGGCGACCGCCGGCCGCGCGGCGCCTTCGCTGATTCGACTGGTGACCGAAGTGGTGAGACGCCTGGACCTGGTTCCGTCGGCGTCGCACGCCTGATCCCGAGGAGGACCGATGGCTTCATCACGCAAGAGCACGAGCCGCTCGACCACGGCGGGCAAATCCTCCGGCGGGAAGGACAAATCGAAGGCGCGCGCGGGCGCCGCGGCGCGGGCGAAGACGGTGACGGCCAAGGCGCCGGCGCGCCCGGCGCCACCGGCATCGAAGTCGGCGGTGAAGCCCGCGGCGGCGCGCGGCAAGGCGG
>DASSIN010000153.1:0-4665 GCA_035691845.1 Candidatus Eiseniibacteriota bacterium
CGTCGTGCGCGGCGAGACGCGCGCCGTCGGCGAGCTCGCGCGCGGGCGCGGCGTCGTCGCCGAGCGGACGCGGGCCCTCGACGACCAGCGCGCGCTCCGGAGCACGCCCTGGATCGGCCACGATCCGGAACGGCGCCGACCACGCGCCCGCGAACTCGCCGCCCGCATCGCCCCAGCGCAGCGCGAGCCGCGCGCCCTCGGCCGGCACGTTGGGCACGCGCCAGCGCGCGCGCGAGCGCTCGCCGTCGATCTCCGCGGTCACGCGGATGGCGGTGCGCGCATCGGGCGAGGGGTAGAGCAGGATCTCGAGCTCGCGCGCCCCGGCCGGGGCGCGATCCCAGGTCAGCTCCACCGTCTGGCCGGCGTGCAACTCCGCCGGCAGCGGCCCGAACGCCCCGGGCGTGGGCGCCGAGGCGCGCGCCGTGGCGGGCAGCATCACCAGCATGACGATGGCAGCCAGTCGCACAGGCCGGATCCCCGGACGGATGGTGTCGCGAGCGCAGGAGTCTAGCACGGTGCCGGACGCCGGGGGCCGCGCGAGCCGGCGCCGCGCGAATTGCCACGCGGCCGCCGGCTCGGGCATCTTGGGAACCTTCACCCGGAGCCCTGATGCCCGCCCTGTCCCTCCCCGTCCGCGCACCCGGCCGCGTGCGCGTGTGGGCCTCGTTCGTGCGGCTCGAGCACACGCTGTTCTCGCTGCCGTTGTTGCTGGCGGGCGCGTTCGGCGCGCGCGGCCCGGCGCTGCCGGCGGCGCGCTGGGCGCTGATCGCGGTGGCGGCGGTGGCGGCGCGCACCGCGGCCATGGCGCTGAACCGCATCGTGGACCGCCGGCTCGACGCATTGAATCCGCGCACGCGCGCGCGCGCGCTGCCGAGCGGGCGCATGTCGCTGGCCGAGGCGGGCGCGCTGCTGGCGGCCAGCGTGATCGCGTACTTCGCGGCGTGCGCCGCGCTGGGGCCCTGGTTCGTGCGCGTCGCGATCGTGCCGCTGGCGGTGTTCGCGCTGTATCCGTATCTCAAGCGCGTGACGCCGCTGTGCCACTTCGGCGTCGGCACGGCGCTCGCGCTGGCGCCGCTCGCCGGCTACGCGGCGGCGCATCCCGATCTGGCGCAGCCGTGGGTCGCGCTGTGGCTGGCCGGATTCGCGCTGCTGTGGGTGAGCGGATTCGACATCATCTACGCCACGCTCGACGAGGCGTTCGACCGCGCGCACGGCGTCAGGAGCCTGGTCGCCACGTTGGGCCGCGCGCGCGCGCTGCGCGTCTCCGCGCTGCTGCACGCGCTGGCGTTCGCGTGCGTGATGGCGGCGCTGGTCGAGGTGGCGAAGCTCGCGCCCGCCGGACGCCGGCTTGGCGCCGACCTGGCGCTGGCGCTCGCGCTGGCCGTGATCGGCACGCTGCTCGTGCTCGAGCAGCGCTGGGCCGAGGACGTGAACCTCGCGTTCTTCAAGGTGAACGTGTGGGTCGGCGCGGCGGTGCTGGCGGCGGTGCTGACGCTGCGCGCGATCGGCGGCTCGTGACATGGCGCGCTACCTGGTGGGCATGACCGGCGCTTCGGGCGCGATCCACGCAGTCGATTTCCTGCGCCGCTGCCCGGGCGAGAAATACCTGGTGATGTCCGACTGGGCGCGCCAGGTGTTGAGCAGCGAGACCGGCCTGAAGCCGTCCGACCTGGAGCCGCACGTGGCGCGCACGTTCGCGGACGCCGATCTGGCCGCGCCATTCGCGTCCGGCAGCAATCCGCTGCACGCCACGATCGTGCTGCCGTGCAGCGTGTCCACGCTCGGCAAGATCGCGGCCGGCATCGCCGACACGCTGATCACGCGCGCCGCCGCGGTGGCGCTCAAGGAGCGCCGCCGGCTGGTGCTGTGCGTGCGCGAGACGCCGATGAGCTCGATCGCGCTGCGCAACGCGCTCGAGCTGTCGCGCGAGGGGGTGGTGGTGATGCCGATCTCGCCGCCCTGGTATCGCAAGCCGCAGTCGCTGGACGAGCTGGTGGCCGGCTTCACCGACAAGCTGCTGGCGCTGCTGGGCGAGCCCGCCGGCCGCGGCTGGCGCGACGAGGAGCTGGAGTGAGCGGATTCCGCACGCTGCGCGAGTTCCTGGCCGCGCTCGAGCGCCGCGGGGACGTGAAGCGCGTGACGCGCGAGGTGGACTGGCGCTGCGAGGTGACCGAGATCGCCACGCGCGAGGCCGCGCGCCAGGGACCGGCGCTGCTGTTCGAGCGCGTGCGCGGCGCGCGCTTTCCGCTGGCGGTCAACGTGCTGGCCGCCGAGCGGCGCGTCGTGTGGGCGCTGGGCCGCACGCCGGCGGCGGTGGGCGCGGAGATCGAGGCGCTGGCGCACGCGCTGCCGGGGCTGTCGCCCGCGCGGCTGTGGGGCGTGCGCGGCAGCGCGGGGCGGGTGCTGGCCTCGCGCCCGGTGCGCACCTCGCGCGCGCGCGTGCAGGCCAAGGCGCTGGGGCCGCGGCTCGACGCGCTGCCGCTGCTGCAGCTGTGGCCCGGCGACGGCGGTCGGTTCGTGACGTTCCCGCTCGTGTTCACCGAGCATCCGGTGACGCACGAGCGCAACCTCGGCATCTACCGCATGCACATGTACGACCCGAGCACCACCGGCATGCACTGGCAGATCGGCAAGGGTGGCGGGTTCCACTACCACGCGGCCGAGAAGCTGAACCGCCCGCTCGAGGTGGCGGTGGCGGTGGGCGCCGATCCGGCCACGCTGCTGGCCGCGGTGGCGCCGCTGCCCGAGGGGCTGGACGAGCTGGCGTTCGCGGGCTTCCTGCGCGGGCGGCCGACGCGGCTCGCGCGCGGGCGCACGGTGTCGGTGTCGGTGCCGGCCGACGCGGAGTTCGTGCTCGAGGGCGAGGTGCCGCCGTTCGAGCGCCGCGCCGAGGGCCCGTTCGGCGATCACTTCGGCCACTACTCGCACGCCGCGCCGTTCCCGGTGTTCCACGTGCGCACCATCACGCACGCGGAGCAGCCGGTGTTCCAGGCCAGCGTGGTGGGCAAGCCGCCGCAGGAGGATCGCTACATGGGCGACGCGGTGCAGGCGATGTTCGCCGGGCTGCTGCGCGTGATCCATCCCGAGGTGACGGACCTGTGGGCGTGGTACGAGGCCGGGTTCCACAACCTGCTGGTGGTGGCGGTCGAGAACCGGTTCGCGCGCGAGGCGCGCAAGACCGCGCTCGGCCTGATGGGCACGGGGCAGCTGTCGCTCACCAAGGTGCTGGTGCTGGTGGACGCCGGCGTCGACCCGCGTGACCGCGCGGCGGTGTTCGACGCGATCGCGCGCCACTTCGATCCGGCCGAGGACTTCCTGCTGATTCCGGGCGTGCCGCTCGACACGCTCGACTTCACCTCGTACACGATGAACCTGGGCAGCAAGATGGTGCTGGACGCGCAGTCCAAGCCCGAGCGCGCGCCCCAACGCCCGCCGCAGGAGGCGCCCGATCCGCGCGCGGTGGACGGGCGCGTGCGCGCGAGCCGGCTGGCGTGGGGGTGCGTGCTGGCGGTGCAGGTCGAAGGCGAAGGCCGGGCGGTGATCGAGCGGCTGGTCGCCGACTCCCGGTTCGCGAACGTGAAGCTGATCGTGGCGGTCAGCCCGGACGTCGCGCTCGGCGACGACACCCAGCTGCTGTGGGGGATGTTCACCCGCTTCGACTGCGCGCGCGACGTGATCCCGGCGCGCACCGAGACGCGCGGGGCGTGGCTCGCGTGCCACGGCCCGCTGGGCGTGGACGCGACGTGGAAGTCGGGCTACCCCGAGCCGGTGGCGAGCCCGCCCGAAGTGGTGGCGGCGGTGGACGGCTGGTGGACGTGACGCGCGCGATGGCGTGCGGCCGCGCGCCGCGGAGCGGCCGGTGACCCGCGCGGCCGCCCGCGAGGTGGAGCGCACGTTCGGCGCGCCCCGCGCGCTGGTCGGGATGCTGCATCTGGGCGCGCTGCCCGGCACGCCGCGCGCGGCCCGCCCGCTCGAGGCGGTGATCGCGCACGCCGTGGCCGAGGCGCGCGTCTATCGCGCCGCCGGCTTCCACGCCGTGATGATCGAGAACATGCACGACCGCCCCTACCTGCGCGGTGCGGTCGGGCCGGAGATCGTGGCGGCCATGACGGCGGCCGGGCGCGAGGTGCGGCGCGAGACGGGCCTCCCGCTCGGCGTCCAGGTGCTGGCGGGCGCCAACCGCGAGGCGCTGGCGGTGGCGCTGGCGTGCGGCGCCGCGTTCGTGCGCGTGGAAGGGTTCGTGTTCGCGCACGTGGCCGACGAGGGGCTGATCGAGGCCTCGGCGGGCGAGCTGCTGCGCTTTCGCCGCGCGATCGGCGCCACGGACGTGCGCATCTACGCGGACGTGAAGAAGAAGCATGCATCGCACGCGCTCACGGCCGATGTCGACATCGCGGACACCGCGCGCGCGGCGGAGTTGTTCCTGGCGGACGGGATCGTGGTGACGGGCACGAGCACCGGACGCGCGGCCGATCCGGCCGAGCTGCGCGCGGTGCGGGACGCGGTGGCGCTGCCGGTGGCGGTGGGCTCGGGGCTCACCGCCGACAATCTCGCGCGCTACGACGCGGACGTGTTGATCGCGGGCTCGTGGGTGAAGCGCGGCGGGCTGTGGTCCAACGCGCTCGATCCGGCGCGCGTGCGCGCGCTGGCGCGCGCGTTCGCGCC
>DASSIN010000154.1:0-7120 GCA_035691845.1 Candidatus Eiseniibacteriota bacterium
CGGCACGGACTGCAGCAGCCAGCCCGGCTCCGCCAGCCACCAGCGCTCGCCCTCGTCGGTGCGCACCTGGCGTGACAGCCCGGGCAGCGGCGGCACCGCGGGCGCGGGCTCGCGCTCGGCCATCATGCGCCACACGATCCGATCGCACAGCAGCCATGCCTGCTTGCGCCCGTGCGCGATCTTGACCAGCGGCACGCCGCCCGCGCCCGCGGTCGCGAGCGGAGGCTGGTCAACGAGCGGCACCGGATCGCGCCACACCGGCTCGACGCGCGCGGCGTCCACCATGCGCACGCGCAGCACGGCGTGCCACGGCAGCGCGAGCGGCGCCTCGTCCTGCAGCACCATCAGGTAGCACGCACGCGCCCCGAACGTCGGCACGCGCAGCGTCCACGCGCCCGGCTCGGCGCCGGGGCGCAGGTTGCCCTCGACCGCGGCGATCACCTCGCTGGCCGCGCGCAGGCCGCTCGCGCGCACGTCGGGGACCGCGACCTCGAGCACGCCGTCCAGGAGCGTGAACGCGAGCGGCGCGCCGGAATCGCCCACCAGCCAGTCGAGCGCGGCGCGCAGCGAGGCGGCGACCGCGGCGGACAGCCGCGTGCCCGCGGCGCGCTCGACCGCGCCGGCGTCGGTCAGCCGCTGCTCGCCGAGCGCGTCGAGCGCCGACAGCGTGGCCACCTCCTCGACGCGCGCGTCCTCGGCCGCCGGCGTCCACTGCAGCGCCTCGGCCTCGGCCGCGAGCACCCCGAGCCCGTGATCGGCGGCGCGCAGCGTCTCGATCATCCCCGCGCGCACCGCCGGATGCGCGACCAGCCGCCGCAGCCGATCGAGCACCGGCAGCAGCTCGGCGGGCCACGGCCGGCCGGCCCGCGCCTCGAGCACGCCCAGCACGCGGGCGAGCCCCGGCAGCCGCGCGCGCACCGCCGCGTCGCGCGCCTGCTCAACGTCCTCGAACCGCGCGCGCGGCCCGATCACGATCTCGAGGCGCTCGCGCAGCTCGCGGGTGTCGAGCGGCTGCGAGGCGCCGCTCATCGCGCCTCCTCCTCCGCCGGCGCCTCGGGCTCCTCGCCTTCCGCGTGCGGTCCGACCACGCGCAGCCCGGGCGCCGCGGCCGCCGGCGCGACGGCGCCGCTGGCGTCGGTCTCGCCCGACTCCTCGTCGAGCTGCAGCTCGCGCAGGCGCGCGTCGGTCTCGCGCAGCCGGTCGTCGAGCCGGCGCACCAGGTGCTCGGCCGCGCGCGAGGCGCGCTCGCCGGTCGAGGCCAGCCGCTCGGTCTTGCGCGCGGCGTCCTGGATCATCTCCCGCACGCGCTCGAGCAGGCGCGTGTCGTTGTCGTCCGCGGCCGGCGCGGGCTCCGCCTCGGGCAGCGATTCCAGCCGCGCCGCCACGCGCCCGCGCAGGTCGTGCATGCGCTGCACGGCCGAGCGCACCTCGCCGTCCAGCTCGCGCGACAGCTCGAGCGTGCGGTCGGTGGCCGAGCGCACCTCGCGCGCCAGCGTGCGCAGCTCCTGGCCGAGCGGCCCATCGCCGCCGGCGGCGCCCTCCACCACCACGTTGAGCGCGATCACGGTGGCGCGATTGGCCAGCCGCTGCACCTGGTCCACGATGTCCTGCACGCGCAGCAGGCCGGCGGCGAGATGGTCCACGCTGTCGCCGGAGCCGCGCACCAGCTCCTCGAACGCGCCGGTGAGCGCGTCGCGCCGGCTGCGCCGCGCCGCCTCGCGCGCCGGCTCGTCGGTCCCCTTGCGCTGGGCCGCGCTCGACGCCAGCTCCATGCCGAGCCGCTGCAGCTCGCGAACGGTGGTGAGCAGGGCGGTGGACTCGACGAAGCTCTTCTCCGCGAACTCGGCCGAGTGCTGCGCGTCGTCGAACGCGCCGTCGAGCGCGCCCGCCGCGGCCAGCGCCGCCTCGCTCTCGCGCGAGCGCGTGCGGTGCTCGACCGTCAGCCGCTCGTCGATGCGCGCGGCCAGCGCGCCCAGCGGTCCGCCGCCCGCCACCGGCTCGAGCGCTTCGCCCTGGTCGAGCGCGAGCCGCAGCGCGACCAGCCGCTCGCGCAGTCCGTCGAGCTCCGCGATCCGGCGCTCGCTCTCGCGGCGCAGGCTCGCGTGCTCGTGCGCGCGTCCCGCGACGGCGCCGATCTCGCCCCACGCGCCGGTGCCGGCGCGCAGCGCCGGCAGATCGCCGTCCGCCCACGCGCCGAGCACGCGCCGCAGGCGCCCGGAGATGCCGCCGTCGAGCCACGCCGCGAACAGGATGCCGAGCACGAGGCACGCGGCCGCGGCGACGAGCGGCACCGGCCCGAACGCGAGCGTGTCGGCGGCGGCGTTGGCGGCGTTGGTCGCGTCGGGCACGGGCGCGCTGGCTGCGTCCCACAGCACCGCGGCCGCGCCGGCCACCGCCGGCAGCAGGCACGCGGTCCAGATGCGCGCACGCAGTCCGGCGCCGGGTTCGGGGTAGGGTGGGTGATGCCCGGTCGAGGTGTCGGCTGGGGAAGGGGCGCTGGTCACGTGGGTCGGCTCCGCAAGCGGCATGCCCGGTGAGGGTGGAGGGAGCGTGCCCGGCCAGACCCGCGGGACGGGATCCCACCCGGGGGCGCGGACGACACGGCGTTGCGTTCGGCGAAGTATAGGGCCATTTACGAGTGTGCGCTCATCCCGCGACACTGCAGCGAGATCGCTCCCGCGCCCGGTATCAAATCATTTGATGTGATTGCGGAAAGGTTTCGATCCTGCAACGTCCGCCCATCCCGATCGGGACGCCGGGCGCGGGCGGAGTTGCACCGACCGGGTCGCCAACCGCCCCGCGTCAGAATGCCCAATCCGGGCGCACCCGTGTGCGAAATTCCATGGTGATGCGCGGTTCCAACGCCGCGCCCGTGCGACGCGCCACCGCACCGGTCGCGGGCGGCAAGGTCCCGATCGGCCCGCTCGACCGATGGCACGGAGGGTGCATCCACACGGAAGCGACACCGCGCCGCCCCCGGTCGCGGGTCGCAGGGAAAGGATTCGACATGAACCCCCGGCACTACGTGGACCTCAAGGAAACGCGCCGCGACCTGCAGCCCACGTACTACTTCATGATCAACTGTCTCCTCTACAGCCGCATGGAGACGGGGCTCACCTCGAATCAGGACTTCTACGACGAGGACGTCAACGTCTATCTGGCCCACCTGCTCCATTCGTTCATCAACCCCGAGTACGTGGAGCAGTCGAAGAAGTTCCTGTCCAAGTACGACACCGACGTGTTCCGCCGCCTGTCCAGCTCGACCGACGCGCGGCTGAAGTACCTCGTCTACAAGACCAACGCCGACTTCCTGCTGGTCGCGATCGGCATCTTCGACAACCCGGCGGCGGCCGACGCCCACAAGGGCAAGCTGCAGCCGAGCGAAGAGGCCTACGTGGGCCGCGGCAAGACCTACTACCACTTCGCCTATTCCTACAGTCAGCAGGTGCACCGCAAGAACCAGGGCGTTGGCGACGTGCTGGAGAAGCTGTCGGTCGGGTTCGACAAGTACCTGAAGATCCTGTCGCACATGCGCGGCGAGTACCTGGACCTGATGAGCCGGCTGTCGCAGGGCGAGGTGTACCACCTCGAGCGCTCGATCAACGAGCAGTCGCGCCAGGAGCTGCTGCGCATCAAGCAGGACGAGCTGCTCGAACTGTACAGCGCCTGGAAGGCGGGGCCGTCGCCCGAGGCCGAGGAGAACATCGAGCGCGTGGTGAGCGAGATCCGCCAGATCAACCCGGAATTCAAGTTCGAGCTGCCGAAGCGGTAGCGCCGCTGGAAGAGGCGGGCCCCGGAGGATTCCTTCGGGGCCCGCGGCGTTTCCCGTGGCCGCGTGGGGAGAGCTACCTCGCGCCCAGCAGGCCGCCGATGCTGTCCTCCAGGGCGTGCTGGAGGATGCCGGGGCGGAGCGTCCGGGTGACGTGGGCGAGGATGCCGAACAGGGCGCCGTAGCACGTGATGATCACCACCGACAGCGGGCCCTGGTAGCCGTGCGCGATCCCGAACACGATCGCCGATGCGGCGATCCCGAGCGCGGCGCTGCCGCTCCACAGCCCGAGCTGGCGCTGCAGGTAGCCGCGGTACACGACCTCCTCCACGAATCCGGCCGAGCACGACAGCAGCACCCAGATCACGGACTCCACCACCCCGTGCGGCGCCATCAGCGCCATCGTGCGGTGCTGCTCGGCGGCGCGGGAATACCCGGCGAGCGTGAGGCCGTGCTGCACGAGGCCCAGGATCACCTCCTTCACCACCCAGAACACCGCGGTCGCGAGCAGCACCTTCCACACGTCGCGCAGCGCCGCCCAGCGCGGTCCGATCACCTGCGCCAGCGGGGTGCCGCCGCGACGGAGCCCGAAGCGCACGTACGCGAACAACGCCCACTCCAACGCGATCAGCACCACGTACTGGGCGAGATGCGAGCGGTTCGGGTCCGGCGACACCTTGCCCGAGCCCTGGGCGCCGATCGCGGCGATCGCGAGCGTGATCGCGATCAGCATCACCGTGTGGCGTCGGGGTGCCAGCAGGCGCCGGCCGCCGGCGTACAGCCCGGGCGCGGCGGCGGTCTCCGCCGGACGCGCGGGCGCCGGCCCCTCGGGCGCGGATGCGATGTCCGGACGCTCGCTCATGCTGCGCTCCCGGCCGGTCGAAGGTCCGTCGCGCGGCGCG
This sequence comes from Candidatus Eiseniibacteriota bacterium, assembly GCA_035691845.1. Classification (GTDB taxonomy): domain Bacteria; phylum Eisenbacteria; class RBG-16-71-46; order RBG-16-71-46; family RBG-16-71-46; genus DASSIN01. The sequence goes on from DASSIN010000154.1 coordinate 4,672, forward strand.
GCCGCGTCAGCGGATCTCGTAGTTCGGGGCTTCCTTCGTGATCGTGATGTCGTGCGGGTGGCTCTCGCGCAGGCCGGCCGCGCTCACCCGCACGAACCGGGTCTGCGTGCGCAGCTCGTCGATCGTGCGCACGCCGCAGTATCCCATCCCGGCGCGCAGTCCGCCCACGATCTGGAACACCGACTGCGCGAGCGGGCCCTTGAACGGCACGCGCCCCTCGATGCCCTCGGGCACGAGCTTCGACAGCTCGTCGGTGCTCTCCTGGAAGTAGCGCTCGCGGCTGCCGCGCGCCGCGGCCATCGCCGACAGCGAGCCCATGCCGCGGTACACCTTGAACGAGCGCCCCTCGTACAGCACCACCTCGCCCGGGCTCTCCTCCACGCCGGCGAACAGGCTGCCGATCATCACGCAGTGCGCGCCCGCGGCCAGCGCCTTCACCACGTCGCCCGAGTACTTGATGCCGCCGTCGGCGATGATCGGCACGTCGCGATCCTCCAGCGCGCGCGCGGCTTCGAAAATGGCGGTGATCTGCGCCATGCCCGCGCCGGTCACCACGCGCGTCGTGCAGATCGCGCCCGGCCCCATGCCCACCTTCACCGCATCGGCGCCGGCGTCGGCCACCGCGCGCGCGCCATCGGCGGTTCCGACGTTGCCCGCCACGAGCTGCACGTCCGCGAACCGCTCGCGCAGCGTGCGCACGGTGTCGAGCACGCCCCTGGAGTGCGCGTGCGCGCTGTCCACGACCAGCGCGTCCACGCCGGCGCGCACCAGCTCGGCCGCGCGCTCGAACGCGTCGCCGCCGGCGCCCACCGCGGCCGCCACGCGCAGGCGCCCGAGCGGGTCCTTGCTCGCGTGCGGATGCTTGATGCGCTTCTCGATGTCCTTGACGGTGATGAGCCCGTGCAGCCGGCCACCGTCGTCCACCACCGGCAGCTTCTCGATGCGGTACTTCGCCAGCGTGGCGCGCGCCTGCTCCAGCGTGGTCCCGATCGGCGCCGTGATCAGGCGCTCGCGCGTCATCACGTCGGCCACGCGGCGCGCGAAGTCGTCTTCGAAGCGCAGGTCGCGGTTGGTGAGGATGCCGACCAGCCGGCCCTGCTCCGTGATCGGCACGCCCGAGATGTGGAACCGCGCCATGATGGCGTGCGCCTCGGCCACGGTGGCGGTGGGCGGCAGCGTCACCGGGTCGGTGATCATGCCGCTCTCCGAGCGCTTCACGCGGTCCACCTGCGCGGCCTGCTCGCCGATGCCGAGGTTCTTGTGGAGCACGCCGATGCCGCCCTCGCGCGCCAGCGCGATCGCCATCTCGGCCTCGGTGACCGTGTCCATCGCCGCGCTGACGATCGGCACCCCGAGCTCGATCGCGCGGCTGAAGCGCGTGCGCGTCACCACCTCGCGCGGGTGCACGTCGGCGTAGCGCGGCACGAGCAGCACGTCGTCGAACGTGAGCGCCTCGTCGCCCACGCGCTCGGCCGCGGACGGACGCCGGTCGGGCGCGCTCATCGCGCGGCGCCCCGCAACGCGAAGGCCGCAGCGCACGCACGCTGCGGCCCAGGGTCACGCATCCCGTCCGCGCGCGCGCGGAGCGGCGGCTGCATCATCGCGCGCCCGGCGGCGGCCCGCCGGGGCCCAGCCCCGGCCGCACCCGGACGAGGTCGAAGTAGTAGCTCACGCCCACGCGCAGCTCGGTGTCCATCAGGTTCGAATTGAACCCGCTCGGGAAGTGATCGGTGTCCTTGGCGAACACCAGATGGTTCGCCAGCGAGAATTCCACGCACATGTCGGAGATGCCGCGAATGAAGCGCTCGGCGCCGAGCTCGAACACCGCGCCCGGCACGATGCGGCGGTGCAGCTCGAAGCTGACCGGGTCCTTCAGCACCTTGCGGTGGTTCTCGACCCACACGCGATAGAGGCCGGGCCCCACGCCGGCATGATAGAGCCACCAGCCGCTCGCGCGCGTGTACTGGATCTGGCCGGTGACGGGCGCCACCAGCGTGATCACCGCGCTCTTCACCGAATCGGACGGGAACGATGGATCGCGCATCGGCATGCGCGCGTCGCGATAGGCCGTCCACGAGAACCCGGGGCTCACCTGCCAGCGCCAGCGCGGGCTCACGACGTAGCGGAACTGACCGACGAACGCGAGTCGCCCTTGCGAGCCCTCGGAGTAATCGCCGAACCATCCCTTGCCGAGGGCGCGGTCGAAGCGGAAGTAGGATGGCCCGGCGCCGCCGCCCACCCCGCCCTTGCCGGCGTAGTAGTTGGGCTTCGCGGCCTTCAGGGTGTCGGCGGGAGCGCTGGTGTCGTCCGCGGCACGGGCCACCGGGGCGAGCGAGAGCAGCGCGAAAACGGCGAGTCCCACCCCGCGTGCGGGTCGGATCATGTCGATGGAAGCTCCCAGGTCCCGGGCGGAAGGGATGGCGGCAAGGCTCGCCTGGAGTCCGGCGCA
>DASSIN010000155.1:0-7507 GCA_035691845.1 Candidatus Eiseniibacteriota bacterium
AACGCGCTGCGCGCCGCGGCCGCGAGCCCGGCGGAGTTTCCGGCGCAGTGGACGGCCGCGCTGCGCGACGCCGGCCTGCCCGGAGGCCTCGCCGGCGCCGCCACGCCGCCGTAGCGAGACGCGCCGTCCGCGCCGCTACGCCAGCCCGAACACGCGATCCAGCGTGTCGAGTTGGGCGCAGTAGTCGACGTCGCGCGCGAACTCCTCGCCCATCGCGACGAGATAGCGCGCGTGCGAGGCGCCTTCCACCAGCGTGCGCACCTCGTCGGCGTCGGACGGCGCCAGATCGCGCGCGCAGCGCGCGCCGTCGTCGTCCAGCGTGGCGCCGCGCGCCTCGAGCTGGGCCGCGATCAGCCCCGCGCAGCCGGCGTCCTCGAGCGCGAACCCGCCCAGCTTGCCCGCGCACAGCACCACCACGTCGCGCGCGCCCGCCAGCGCCTCCACCACCGCGTGCGCGTTGACGAACGCCGCCAGCAGCACGCGGCGCGCGCGCGCGGCGCGCGCCATCGCCACGGAGCCGTTGGTGGACGCGAACACCAGCATCTTCCCCGCCACGCGCTCGAACGGGTATTCGAACGGCGAGTTGCCGAGATCGAATCCGGCGATCTTCCGCCCGTCGCGCTCGCCGCACAGCAGCGCGCCCGGATGCCGCATGGCGAGCGCGCGCGCCTGCTCCGGGCTTGCCGCCGGCACCACGCGCGCGGCGCCGTGCAGGCGCGCGACCGTGAGCGTGGTGGTGGCGCGCAGCACGTCGATCACCACCGCGGTGGCGCCGCGCGGCACGGCGACCGGCTGCCCGGGGGACAGCGACACCGACACGCGCGTGCCGGCGTGGGGCGCGGCCGTCAGGGCCCGCGCGGCGCTCATGCCAGCGCTTCGGCCGTCTTGGGCGCGGGCGGCGCGAGCAGGTGCTCGACGAAGTGCGTGTCGAGGTCGCCGCGCTGGAAGCGCGGGTCGCGCAGCGCCAGGATGTGGAACGGCACCGTGGTGCGGATGCCCTCGACGATGATCTCCTCGAGCGCGATCTCCATGCGGCGCAGCGCCTCGGGGCGGTCCTTCCCCCACGCGATCAGCTTGCCGATCATCGAGTCGTAGTAGGGCGGCACGGTGTAGCCCGCGTACACGTGGCTGTCCATGCGCACGCCGGGGCCGCCGGGCTTGTAGAAGTACGTGATCTGCCCCGGGCTCGGGCGGAACGCGTGCGTGTGGTCCTCGGCGTTGATGCGGCACTCGATCGCGCTGCCGCGCCACTCGATCTCGTCCTGCGTGCGCGACAGCTTCTCGCCCGCCGCCACGCGGATCTGCTCCTTCACCAGGTCGAGGCCGGTGACCTCCTCGGTGACCGGATGCTCCACCTGGATGCGGGTGTTCATCTCCATGAAGTAGAACGCGCCGTCCTGGTCGAACAGGAACTCCATCGTGCCGGCGTTCACGTAGCCGATCGACTGCGCGCCGCGCACCGCCAGCCCGCCCACGTGGCGGCGCTGCTCCGGCGTCAGGAACGGGCTCGGCGCCTCCTCGATCAGCTTCTGGTGGTTGCGCTGCACCGAGCACTCGCGCTCGCCCAGGTGCACGAGGTTGCCGTGGCCGTCGCCGAACAGCTGGAACTCGATGTGCCGCGGGCGCGCGATGTATTTCTCCAGGTACACGGCGTTGTTGCTGAACGCGGCGCCGGCCTCGGCCTGCGCCACGCCGAACCCCATGCGCAGCTGCTTCTCGTCCCACGCCACGCGCATGCCGCGCCCGCCGCCGCCGGCGGCGGCCTTGATGATCACCGGGAAGCCGATCTCGCGCGCCAGGCTCCCCGCCTGCTCGACGTCGGCCAGCGTGTCCTCGCTGCCCGGCACCACCGGCAGCCCGGCGTCGCGCATGGTGCGGCGCGCGACCGCCTTGTCGCCCATGCGCCGGATCATCTCGGCGGTGGGCCCGATGAACACGAACCCGCACGATGCGCACACCTCGGCGAAGTGCGCGTTCTCGGACAGGAATCCGTAGCCGGGGTGGATGGCGTCGGCGCCGGTGACCTCGGCGGCCGAGATCAGCCGCGCGATGTGGTTGTAGGACTGGGCCGGCGCCGGCGGGCCGATGCACACCGATTCGTCCGCCAGGCGCACGTGCAGGCTGTCGCGATCGGCCTCGCTGAACACGGCGACGGTGGCGATCCGGAGCTCGCGGCACGCGCGAATGATGCGCAGCGCGATCTCGCCGCGATTGGCGATCAGCACCTTCCTGAACATCAGGCCATCATCCGGCCGTCAGCTCTGCAACCAGCCCGGCGGCGCGGCATCGGCGGCGCGCGGTTGCGCGGCACCCGCGGGGGCCTTGGCGTCGGGCTTGTTGTCGGTGCGCTCGACCGCCTGCCAGGTGCGATCCGACGCCGAGTCGATGCCCTTGAGCTTCAGCTCCAGCTCGTTGGCGTTGGTGGCGTTCTTGATCGCCTCCTCCTCGCTGATCAGCCCCTCCTTGAGGAACTGCATCAACGACTGGTCGAACGTCTGCATGCCGTACTGCGACATGCCGTCGGCCACCACGCTGTGCAGCAGCGGGGTCTTCTCGGGATTGAGGATGTACTCGCGCACCGTGGGCGTGCCGAGCATGATCTCGGCCGCCGGCACGCGGCCCGCGCCGTCGCGCCGCGGCACCAGCCGCTGCGAGATCACCGCGCGCAGGTTGGAGGCGATCGACAGCCGCAGCTCCTCGTGCTGGTGCGGCGGGTAGAACGACACGATGCGCTGGATCGTCTGCACGCAGTCGGTGGTGTGCAGCGTGGACATCACCAGGTGGCCGGTGTCGGCCGCCATCAGCGCCGTGTTCATGGTCTCCAGGTCGCGGATCTCGCCCACCAGGATGATGTCGGGATCCTGCCGCAGCACGTACTTCAGGCCGTCGTGGAACGAACGCGTGTCGAGCCCCACCTCGCGCTGGTGGATGAACGACTGCCGGTCGCGGTGCAGGAACTCGATCGGGTCCTCGACCGTGATGATGTTGCGCGTGGTCACGCGGTTGATGGCGTCGATCATCGCCGCCAGCGTGGTGGACTTGCCGCTACCGGTGCGGCCGGTGACCAGGATCAGGCCGCGCGGCGCGAACGCCAGCTCGCGCACCGAGGCCGGCAGGTGCAGGTCCTCGATGCTCGGCACCTCGACCGGCACGTGGCGCATGGCCAGCGCCGGGGTGCCGCGCTGCATGAACACGTTGGCGCGGAACCGGGCCAGCCCGGACACGCCGAACGCGAAATCGATCTCGTTGTGGGTCGAGAAGTACAGCCGCTGCTCGTCGTTCAGCAGCTGGTCCACCGACTCGCGCAGCTCCTGCGCGGTGGGGGTGGGCTCGTCCAGCGTGTACAGCACGCCGTCCACGCGCACCACCGGCGGCGTGCCGGCCTTCAGGTGCAGGTCGGACGCGTGCGCGGCGATCATCTTCTCGAGCACCGTGCGGACGTTCATCGATCCCTCGTCTCCGGACCGCGCCGCCCGAAGGCGGGCGCGCGCTCCGTGTCCATGTCGCCGCCGATCACGCGGGCTCGATCAGGAACAGCTTCTGCCCGTACTCGACCGGCTGCGCATTGTCGATCAGGATCTTCACCACGCGTCCGCGCACTTCGGACTCGATCTCGTTCATGAGCTTCATGGCCTCGATGATGCAGACCGTCTGGCCCACCTCGACCACGTCGCCCACTTCCACGTACGGATCGGCGTCCGGCGCCGGCGCGCGATAGAAGGTCCCGACCATCGGCGACACGATTTCCGCGTGCTGTTCGGTCCGCGCCGGGGGGGCCGCGGCGGGCGCCGGCGCGGTCGCGGCCGCCGCCGGGTTGGGGGCGGGCGCGGCGTGCACCGGAGCCGGCGCCGGGGCGTGTCCGGACGATGCCGCGATGCGCACCGTCCGCCCCTCGGAGCGGATCTCGAGCTCGCCGATGCCGGTGCGCTGGACCAGTCGGATCAGGCGGCGAAGCTCGCTCACCCCCGATTCGCCCAGCATGGCATCCCCGCGGTTATCGGTCGGCTCGTGGCGGGCCTTCACGGCTTTGTCCGCCCGTTTGGCCGGCTTCCCGGCCCGCCGCGCGCCGGACCGGCCGGTGCCGTTACGCACGCGCCGTGGCACGGGTGAGATGGCCCGACAGCGCCCGGAGCGCCAGCGTGTAGCTCTCGACCCCGAACCCCTGGACCAAGCCCAGGGCGGCGGCCGAGACGTACGAGCGGTGGCGGAACGGTTCGCGGGCGTGGGGATTGGACACGTGCACCTCGACCACCGGCAGCCCCGCGCCGCGCACCGCGTCGCGCAGCGCGACGCTGGTGTGGGTCAGGCCGCCGGGATTCAGCAGCACTCCGTGGGAATGGCCGCGCGCCTGGTAGAGCGCGTCGATCAGCACGCCTTCGTGCTGGCTCTGCCGGCATTCGACGTCGCAGTTGAGCTCCGGCGCCAGCCGGTGCAGCTCCGCGTCGACCTGGGCGAGGGTGGCCGTGCCGTACACGTCCGGCTCCCGCGTCCCCAGGGCGTTCAGGTTCGGACCGTGGAGTACGAGAATGCGGTGCAAGGCAACCTCCGCGTTCCCTGTGACTTGATGGTCAGCGCCTGGCCCGCGCCTCATCGACGATCGCGCGGACGGTCCGGCCCGAAATCTGGCGCGGCACGCTAGCATGGCCCATCCGGGGCGTCAAAACCCAGCGCACGCCGGAGGATGCGCGCTTCTTGTCCTGGGCGAGCGCGCGCTTGACCCGCTCCGCGGGCACTGTTGGCCAGCGGCGCGGCAGCCCAAGCCGGTCGAGCAACGCGTTGACGCGCGCCGCGTCGCGCGCCGGGAATGCTGCCTCGCGCACCGACAGCGCCACCGCCGCGCGCATCCCGAGTGCCACCGCCTCGCCGTGCAGCAGCCCTCGATAGCCCAGCGCCGCCTCGAGCGCGTGCCCGAGCGTGTGCCCGAAGTTGAGCGCCGTGCGCGCGCCGCCCTCGCGCTCGCGCTCGTCGGCAATCACCACGCGCGCCTTGGCACGCACGCTGCGCCGGACCGCCTCCTCCAGCGCGCGCGGCGAGCCTTCGGCCAGAGCATCGGCCTGGCGCTCGCACCAGCGGAACAGCGCCGCGTCCACCGCCACGCCCATCTTGACGACCTCCGCCAGACCCGCGCGCCGCTGCCGCGCGGGCAGCGTGGCGAGCACGTCGGGATCCGCCAGCACGCCGGAAGGCTGATGGAACGCCCCCGCCAGGTTCTTCCCCGCCGCCAGGTCCACCGCCGTCTTCCCGCCCACGCTGGCGTCCACCTGCGCGAGCAACGTGGTCGGCACCGCCACCCACGCCACGCCGCGCAACCACGTGGCCGCCGCGAACCCCGCCAGATCCCCGATCACCCCGCCACCCAGCGCCACCACCGCATCGCCCCGCCCGATGCCCGCCGCCGCGAACGCCTCCCACAACCGCGCCAACGCCCCCGGAGACTTCGCTCCCTCGCCCGGCGTGAGCGCGATCACCGCCACCCGCACCCCCGCCCGCCGTAGCGACCGCACAGCGCGCGCCCCGTACAGCCGCCGCACACGCGTATCGGTGACGAGCGCGACGCGCTCCGCGCCCGTGGTCTCGCGCAAGAACCGCCCAAGGCGATCGAGCCCCCCGCGCGCGATCCGAATGCGGGATGTGCGCGAAGGGCTCTCGAGCCGCAGCAGCAGGTCGATTCTGGAATCCGAGGCGCTCAGGGCAGGATCACCATCTTCTTGCGGTCGCGGAAGACCTGGGTCTCGATGCGATAGAAGCACAGGCCCGGCCGCACGGCGGTGCCGTTGTCATCGCGCTGATCCCAGCTCACGACGTGCGAGCCGGCGGGATAGTACCGGTTGGCCAGCGTCCTCACCCGTCGTCCCTGCGCATCGAAGATCTCGAGCCGCACCACCTGCCCCACCGGCAGATCGAAATGGATCGCGGTCGTACCGCGGAACGGGTTCGGCTGATTCTGCCGCAGCGCGAAGCTGCGGGGAAGCGGGCTCGCCTCGGCCGTCTGCTTGGCCCTGGCCGCCACGCTGGCGGTGAGCGGCGTGCCGTCGACCAGCAGGATTGTTGTCCCAGAATGACACCCCCGCTCGGCAGCGGAAACATGAACTCGTAGCTCGCGGGCGCCGCGTGGGATCACTGCATGCGAAGCACCTCGCGCGAGAGCTGCTCGCGGCCCGCCTGCAGGCGTACGAAATAGACACCGGAGGGCAGTGGGCGGCCCGCGTCGTCGCGGCCGTCCCACAGCAGGTCCTGGGCACCGGCGTGCAGCGCCCCATTCACAAGTCGCCGCACCCGCTGGCCCGCTACGTTGTAGAGGCTCACCGTCGCCACGCGATCGTCCGGCAGCCCGAGCCGCACCTTGACCTGGCCGCTCGACGGATTGGGCTCGGGGCGGCCCAACTCGAGCTTGGTGACAGGTCCAGGGATCGTGATCGTCACCGTGCCCAGCGCCAGCTTTCCCGACGAGCCCTGGTCGAGCAGCACGGTATAGGTGTAGCTGACGCCCGGCGCGACGTCGCGATCTTCGAGGCTGTACGCGCCTTCCAGTGGACTCCGACCGCTCGTCAGCACGACCGGAGCGCCGGCACCACCCGTGCGGTGCACGCTGACGGTCCCGGCGGGCAGCCCGGCCGGTAGACGGTAATCGAGTATCACGGCAGCGCCGCTCCACAGACACCACACCTGAGCGGCGTAGGCCGCCGTCGCCTGGTCGGTGATGATCGCGCGGTACAGGTCCGGATCCGGCCCCCCCGCATCCACCCATGCCACGTACGCGTCATTCCCGTTCGTCGCCAAAGCCAGGAAGTCGCCGATATTCTCTGTTGGTGCTCCGAAAGCCGTCCAGTTCGTTCCGGCTGAACTCAGTGCCATAGATGACGCGAAAGTGAAGGCGCCATCATCCGAGTGCGCCCAGTAGGTCCTGGCAATGCTGCCGCAGCCGGGATCGTCGCGCCGGTCGTACCAGGCCACGTGCACGCGCCCGGCGGCGTCGACGGCCACTCGCGGTAGGCAGTCGTCCACGCCGGCCGGGCTGTCGTTCACCCGCACCTTGGGCGACCAGCTCTGGCCGCCGTCGGTCGACCGAACCAAGACCACGTCCCGGCTGTCGCGCGACACGCCGGCCCCTGTTGGCGCCCACTCGCGCAGTGACAGCGTATAGCTGTAGCTGTAGTAGTCCGAGCACCCCGTGAACAGATAGTAGCGGCCCGTCTTCGGCAGTGTCGCGATCACGATCGGGATCGCTCCTGTCCCCGGCTGCTTCATGTCCTTGAACGCCAGCCGCGTGAGCGAGCTCGTGTCCGCGCCGCAGAATAGCGAGATCCCCGCGGTCCATGTGGAAGGAGCCGACGGCGACGTTCCATTCACCACGCCATGGATCTCGACCATCTCCCCGGCGACGCCGTCGAAGTAGAAGTAGTCGCAGTCGTCCCCGCCCGCGAACTCGTACGAGTACGAGACCCCGTTCACGTCCTGTCCCACCTGAATCGGCTTGGCCTGCGCGAAGAAGTCGTTGGGCTCGCCT
>DASSIN010000156.1:0-7912 GCA_035691845.1 Candidatus Eiseniibacteriota bacterium
CGCGCGCGCGCGCCGCCACCGCCGCGCCGGCGTGGGCGGCCAGCCGGCCGGGCGCGATCCACGCGGCCAGCGCCGTGGTCTCGACCGCGCAGCCCTTGGTGACGATCACGCGATCGCCGGCGCGCGCGTGCGCGGGGCCGACGGTGCGCGCCGCGTCGCCGACACCGACCAGGGTGCACGCCCCCACGATCGTCAGGTCGCAGCCGGCGTAGCGGCCGGTGTGCCCGGTGACGACGGCGACGCCGAGCTCGCGCCACGCGGCGCCGAGCGCGGCCGCGTAGCGCTCGAGGTCCAGGTCCGACAGCTGCGGCGGCAGGTTGAGCGTCACCGCGGCCCACGCGGGCTGAACGCCGGTCGTCCACAGATCGGAGGCCACCAGATGCGCGGCCAGTCGCGCCGAGGCCTCGATCCCGATCGCGGGCACGAGCGACAGCGGATCGGTGGTCAACGCCAGCACGTTGCCGCCTTGGAGCCGGACCAGCGCGGCGTCCACGCCGGGCGCGGGCCCGAGCACGACGTCATCGCGCGCCGCGCCCAGGTGCGCGAGCACGCGATCGCGCAACGCGCCGGGCGCGAGCTTGCCGAGCGGCGGACGATCCGGCGTCGCGCCGCCGGACGGGGCCGGGTGCGACGCACCGGTCGACGGGGATTCGCTCACGGGCGAGGGCTTATCGCGGATGTGCCCGCCGTGTCCAGAGCGGGCTCGAGGCATCACAACGAATGACCCCACGTCCGGGGTGCCACCCAGAACCCACTCGTGACCGGAGGACCTCATGATCGGCTCCACCACCCACCGGCCGCGCGTCATCGCATGGGCCGGATGCGTCGCGCTCGGCTTGCTACTGCTGGCCGGGTGCGGCAAGGACCACTCCACGTCCACGCGCGTCGGCACCGTCCACATGTTCGTCACCGACGCGCCGGCCGCCGTGCAGGCCGTGAACCTCGACATCGTGCAGGTGGCGGTGCACCGCACCGAGTCCGACAGCGTGTCGGGCTGGGAGGTGCTGCGCCAGGATTCCATGACGGTCGAGCTGCTGTCGCTCCGGAACGGCACGCTGGCCGCGCTTGCCAACGCGCAGGTGCCGGCCGGCACCTACGACCAGGTGCGGCTCCTGCTCGGCGCCGGCTCCACGGTGGTGGTGGACGGCGTGACCTATCCGCTCACCGTGCCGAGCGGGATGACGAGCGGCGTCAAGATCGTGGGCCCGTTCACGGTGCCGGACAACGGCGTGATCGAGCTGGCGCTCGACTTCGACGCGGCGCACTCGGTGCACCAGACCGGCGCGGGCACGTGGATCATGACGCCGGTGGTGCGGCTGGTGCCGCTCGCGACCCAGGCGCGCATCATCGGCACCATCACGCCGCCGGCCGGGGCCGGCGCGGTGTGGGCGATCGCCGGCACCGACACGGTGCAGAGCACCTCGCCCGCGCCATCGAGCGGCATGTTCGTGCTCGCCGGACTTCCGGGCGGCACCTACAACGTCGCGGTGTCGGCCGCGCCCGGCTATCGCGACACGGTGATCGCCGGCGTCACGGTGGCGGCCGGCGGCACGCGCGACCTGGGCGACATCCATCTGTCGCCTTCGGGCGCGCCGCGGATGTAGCACGGGGCGGCGCCGCGCCGGATCCGCGGCGCGCCCGGGCCGCCCGTCAACGCGACACGGCGGGGGCGCAAGCCCCCGCCGTGCGCGTGCATGCGGCCGATGGCGCCGCACACCTCACATCGGAATCGGCTTCAGGATCTGGAACACGGCGCCCTGCGGATCGGCGATGGTCGCGAACCGGCCGACGTTCGGAATGTCGGTGGGCTTCATCATCACCTTCCCGCCCAGCTCGGCCGCTTTGGCCGCGGTGGCGTCGCAATCGAGCACGTGGAAGTACGGCAGCCAGTGGGACGGCACCTGCGCCGGCACCTGCTTGGGCATGGTCATCATTCCGCCGGCGCCCTTCTGGGCCTCGCGCTCGAACACCGTGTAGGTTCCGCCTTCGCCCATGTCCATGTCGTTCGGCTTCCAGCCGAACAACTGTGCGTAGAACGGCTTCGCCGCGGCGGGATCGCGCGACAGCAGCTCGGTCCACACCAGCGCCCCCGGCTCGTCCAGCAGGTCCGCGCCCTTGTGGCTCCTGGTCTGCCACAGGTTGAAGATCGCGCCCGAGGGGTCCTGGATCGTGGCCATGCGGCCGTGCTCCATCACGTCGAACGGCTCCATCAGCACCTTGCCGCCGAGCTGCTTCGCCTTCGCCGCGGCCTCGTCCGCGTTCGTCACCGACACGTACGCGTGCCAGTTCGGCACCGGCTCCTCGGGACGCTTGCGGTACAGCGCGCCCACGTTGCGGCCTTCCTTGTACAGCATGGTGTAGGTCTCGCCCTCGCCCATCGGCGTGTCGTCCGCGGTCCAGCCGAACAGCGCGGTGTAGAACTTGCGCGCGCCCGCCTGATCGCTGGTGGCCAGCTCGGGCCAGCAGAACGTGCCCGGCGCGTATGCCGTGATCGTGGTCATGCATCCTCCTAGGGCGCCGCGCGCCAAGCGCGGCGGTATCGGGGCGGAGTCGCCTCCGCCCCGTGCGTGCGGGGATGTCTCGTGCTGCGCTACTTCTGCAACGCCCCGGTCGCGCTGCCGGCGGTCGCCGCGCCGTCGTGGCGGCGGGCGAGCGGCCCCTTCGGCTTGTTGTCGTACTTCTGGAACAGGCGGGTCTGGCGGTTCTCCATCGACTGCTGCCGGCCCGCGATCCAAACCTGCTCCACGTGCGTCGTGATTTCCAGCGGGTCGCCGTCGGTGACCACGAGGTCGGCGATCTTGCCCGGCTCGATCGAGCCCAGCTTGTCGCCGACGCCCAGGATCTGCGCCGGGTAGAGCGTGATCGCCTTCAGCGCCTCGTCCTTCGGCAGCCCGAACGAGGCCGCCATGGCCGCGTGGTACGGAAGGTTGCGCGCGTTCATGGCCGTGAACGGCCCGCCGCCGTCGCTGATGCAGAACCGGATCCCGGCCGCCTGCAGCCGCGCCGGCCCGGCGAACGCCGCGTCGTAGCTGTCCGATGCGTGCCGCGGCAGCGCCAGCGTCGGCCCGGCGATCACGGCGATGTTGCGGCGCTTGATCTCGTCCGCCACGCGCCACGCGTCGTCGCCGCCCACCAGCACCACGTTCTTCAGCCCCTCGTCGTCGCAGAACCGCAGCACCGCGCGGATCTGGTTCAGGGCCGAGGCCTGGAAGAACACCGGGATCTCGCCGCGCAGCGCCTTGCCCATCGCGTCCCACTTCACGTCGCGGTCGTGGCGCGGGATGCCCTTGTCGTGCTCGGCGTCGCGCGCGGTCCAGTATGCGCGCGCGTCGTCGAACGCCTTGCGGATGTTGTCGATCGCCTGATCGCGCGCCTTGGTCTGCTCATCGGGACTGCGCAGCTCGCGGAATCCGCCACGCACGGGCGTCATGTTGGGCCAGCTCACGTGCAGCCCGACCGGCGCCTTGACCGTCATGTCGTCCCAATTCCAGCCGTCCAGATGGATCAGCCCCGAGGTGCCGGCGATCGCCTGCCCGTGCGGCACCACCAGCGCGCTGGTGACGCCGTTGACGCGCGCGACGGGAATCAGGTCGCTCTCGGGATTGATGCCGACCTCGGCGCGGATGTTGGGGTTGGTGCTGCCCGTCTCCTCGTAGTCGCTGCTGCCCTGCACGCTGCCGATCTCGACCAGCCCCAGCACGGTGTTGGCCGACACGAACCCCGGATACACGTGCTTGCCGGCGAGCGCGATCGTGCGCGCGTTCGGCACCGGCGTGAGGTCGGTGCCCACCGCGGCGATCCTCCCGTCGGTGATGGCGATGCTGGCGTGCTCGAGCGTGGCGCCGCTCACCGTGTGCACGGTGGCGTCGGTGAGCACGACCGTGTCGGCGTGCGCGGCACCCGCCGCGAACGCCAGCGCCAGCGCGGCGCGCGCAACCACCTGGGTGCGGATCATCGCTGCACCTCCTCGCCCCGCTGCAGCATCCTGCGCGCGGCCTCGCCCAGGAACGGCATGTCGCCGTGCTCCTCGTCGCTGCCGCTCATGTCGGTGTCGTCGAGATAACGCGGCGGGAACCGCCGGCGCCCGCCGCCGATCGCCGCCGGCGCGCCCGCGTCCTTGGCCGCGCGCGCCTTGGCGATCAGCGCGTCGCGCTCCTTCGCCAGCGCGCCGCGCCCGTCCAGGTCGGCGTCGCGGTCGAAGTACTTGCGGCCGTCGATCCAGGTCTGGTCGGCGTGGCTGTAAGGCGACAGCGGGCTGCCGCTCCACACCACGAAATCGGCGTCCTTGCCGGGCTCGAGCGATCCCACGCGGTTCTCGACGTGCAGCTGCTTCGCCGGATTGATGGTGACGAACTTGAGCGCCTCGTCCGGCGGCACCCCGCCGTACTTCACCGCCTTGGCCGCCTCGGTGTTGAGCCGGCGCGCCAGCTCGGGGTCGTCCGAGTTGTACGACACCGTCACGCCGCGATCCCACATCAGGTAGCCGTTGTAGGGAATGGCGTCGATCACTTCCTGCTTGTACGCCCACCAGTCGGAGAACGTGCTGCCGCCGGCGCCGTGCTGCGCCATGGCGTCGGCCACCTTGTAGCCCTCGAGCACGTGCTGGAACGTGCCCATCTTGAAGCCGAAGTCGTCGGCCACGCGCATCAGCATCAGGATCTCGTCCTGCCGGTACGAGTGCGAGTGCACGATGCGCTTGCCCTGCAGGATCTCGGACAGCGCGTCCAACTGCAGGTCGCGGCGCGGCGGATACGGCAGCCTGCCCGCCTTCCAATCGGCCCACGACTGCTGGTAGTCGCGCGCGCGCGTGAACGCGTCGCGGATCGTCTGCTCCACGCCGGGGCGGCTCTGCGGATAGCGCCCGGTGGCTTCGCTCCCCCAGTTGGCCTGCTTCGGGTTCTCGCCCAGCGCGAACTTGATGGTGGGCGGCGCGGCGGTGAACAGCATGTCGTCGGGCGCCGCGCCCCAGCGGTTCTTGATCACCGCGCACTGCCCGCCGATCGCGTTGCACGAGCCGTGCAGCAGGTGCGAGATCGTGAGCCCGCCGGCCAGCTCGCGGTACAGGTTGATGCTCTCCGAGTTGACGACGTCCTGGATGCGCACCTCGGCGGTCACCGAGTTGGTGCACTCGTTGACGTTGCCGAGGATCGCCCAGTGGTTGTGGCAGTCGATGATGCCGGGCGAAACCGACTTGCCGGTGGCGTCCACCACCACCGCGTTGGCCGGCGCCGTCAGATGGCGACCCACCGCCGCGATCCTCCCGGCCCTCACCAGCAGGTCGGCGTGATCGAGCGTGCCCTGCGGGCCCGACGTCCACACGGTGGCGTTCCTGACCAGCACCGCCACCGGCTGCGCCGGGATGCCCATGCGCCACGCCTCGGTGTTGCCCATCACTGCCGGAACCGGCGTCGGCTTCCACGGCCGGATCTCCCGGGCGGGCTCGACGTGGCGCGTGCCCGTCACCGCGTGCGCGGCCTCGCCCGGCACCGCGAACGTGCCGGCGAACGCGTCGTTGGCGTAGCGCAGATCGGCGGTGCCGGCGGACTCCTGCCCGTGCTGCAGGTCGAAGCGCAGCCGGTCGCCCTCGACCCACACGTTGCGCGCGGCCATCGTGTCCGCGCCGGCCACGATCCTCACGCTGGTGTCGGCCCCGATCGCGACCACCAGCGTGTGCGGCCGGCCTGCCATCGCGAAGCTCCAGCTGCCCTTCCAGCCGCCCTCGTCCTTCGCCGTCTCGTAGCGGTCGCCGTCCACCCACACCTCGCGCACCGTGCTCTTGTCGCCGAACAGGTCGCCGCGCGTGACGGTGAGGTTGGCGATCCTGCCGGGCGCGAGCGTGCCGAGCCGGTCGCCGAGCCCGAGCAGCTTCGCCGGCACGGTGGTGACGGCGGCCAGCGCCTCGTCCGGCGACAATCCATGCTGGATCGCCTGCGCCACGTTGGCGCGGAAGCTCTTCGGATCCTTGAGGCCGTTGCTGGTGAGCGCGAACGTCACGTGCGCGCGCGCCAGCGCCACGGCGTTGCCGGGCGCCTCGTCCCAGTGGCGCAGCTCCTCGATCGGGATCTCGAGCGCGTCGTCGGAGTTCGAGACATCGGGCGCGTCCGGGTAGTCCACCGGCACGATCACCGGCAGCCCCGCGGCCGCGATCTCCTTCACGCGCTTGTATTCGTCGCCGCCGCCCACCACCTGGGCGGTGATGCCGGCCTCGCGCGCGATCGCGCCCGCGCGCAGCACCTCCAGCATGTCGCCGGCCACGAACAGCGCGGGCTGCTTCTGCGCCACCACCGGCTGCAGCGCCTCCCACGCGAGATTGTCGGCCGGACGCGGGCGGCCGTTCGGCGACCTGGCGTACAGCGCCTGCACCTCGCGGTACCACCTGGCGTCGATGAAGCCCTGGCGGATCACGGCGATCGCGCCCATCAGCGAGCCCGGGTAGCCCTGCGGAACGGGGTCGATGCCGACCACCTGCGCCGCGTCCTCACGCAGCACGCTGGCGTTGACCGAGCCCGACGACAGTCCGATCACCGCGCTCTGGCCCCGGAACACGCCGCGGCGCGGCGCCACCTGTGCGGCGGTGAAGCCCGCGGCGCGCAGCCCCTCCACCTGATCCTGCGGCAGAGGCAGACTGCCGACGATGCGCGTCTCCGGCGTCACGCACGCCAGCTCGTGCGCAGCCCCGCGCGCCGGCGCGCCGGCCGCGGACGGCGCTGCGCCGCGGCGGCCGAACGGGCTCTCCCCTGCCGGCGCCGGCGGCTCGGCCGGGAGCACGAACGGATCGATCAGACCCGCATACACGGTCAGGCTGTCGCCCTTCCACACACGCGCGTCGGCGGGCACCGGCACGTTCGCGCCCACGGCGGTGATCAGCCCATCACGCATCACGATCGTGCCGTGCGGGATCACCTGTCCGGGCGAAACGACGATGCGCGCGCCGACGATGGCATGGACGCGCGGCGTGGCGGCCGCGACGGGATGCGCGAGCACGCACGCGACCGCCGCGGCGAGCAGCAGGACGACGAGCCGTCCGTGGCGCGCGGACGAGACGAAACGAAGCATGGCGAACGCTCCTGAACAGGGGTGGGTGTACCGGGAAGGACGTGAAGGTAGGTCGGCGCGTCAACGGCTTGCAAGGCCCGGCGGAGCGGCCCGCGTCCTGTCGGACCAGCGGGGCGATTGCCGGCTCCCAGCGCGGAATTTCGCGGGTTTACGGCGCCGTTCGCGTCGGTCGCCATCCCTGACCTCGACCTCACGGCGTCAGGCACGCCGGCTGCACATCGAAACGGGGACGGAGGGGACTGGCTCCCCGGCTTGCCCCTCGTCAACCGGAAGGGATGGCCTACATGAGACTGCGTTCGATTGGGTTCGCGCTCGCGGCGCTGGTGATCGCCTCGCCGGCGCTGGCGCGCACCTCGATCTACGTGAACTTCGGAGCGCCTCCGCCGCCGGTGGTGGTGTTCCGCAGCGAGCCCGAGTGGGTGCTGGTTCCGGGCACCGACGTGTATTGCATCGCCGATTACGAGGCGCCGGGCTACGACGAGTACTTCTACGACGGCTGGTGCTACGTCTACAGCGACGGCTGGTGGTATCGCGCGCGCAGCTGGCGCGGTCCGTTCTATGCGATCTACGAGGACTACGTGCCGGCCGCGATCTGGTACGTGCCGACGGCGTACTGGCACACCTACCCGCGGCACATCAGCTACGAGCGTGAGCGCTGGGCGCGGATGGGCTGGCACGGATACCGCGGCGGTGGCTTCCGTGGCGGCGAGGCGTGGCGCGGCGGCACCGCGTATCGCGGCGGGTCCCGCGGCGGCGGCACGTATCGCGCGCCGAACGACGTGCGCTGGCGTGGCGCCACCAACCGCGGGCCGGAGTTCCGTGGCGGCGGCGACGAGTGGCGCGGGCGCGTGGGCGG
>DASSIN010000157.1:0-7634 GCA_035691845.1 Candidatus Eiseniibacteriota bacterium
AGGCCGCGACCGCCGGAGCGGTGCGCGTCACAGCGGGATGTTCCCGTGCTTCTTCGGCGGCAGCGTCGCGCGCTTGGTGCGCAGCGTCCGCAGCGCGCGGGCCACGAACGCGCGGGTGTGCGCCGGCTCGATCACCGAGTCGACGTAGCCGCGGTCGGCGGCGACGTAGGGGTTGGCGAGGGTGTCCTCGTACTCGGTGACGAAGCGCTCGCGGGCCTCGGTGAGGTCCTCGCCGCGCTCGGCCGCCGCGGCCAGCTCGCGCGACCGGGCGGCGAGCAGCAGCTCCACCCGCGCGAGCGCCGCGCCGGGTTTCGACTGGTAGGCCGTGTGGCGCCAGTGCCCGAGCACGGCGCCCTCGGCGATCGCCTGCACGCGCTTCTCGCTCTGCGCATCGGCCGGCACCGCGATCGCGAGCGTGCGCGCGCCGAGCTCGCGCGCGCGGCGCGCCGCCAGCGCCGCCGCCTGCCGCAGGCGCAGCGCCCCCGGTTCGCGCTGATCGCCCAATCCAATCGCGATCAGCCGGCGCGGCCCGCGCGTGGGATGCACCACGGCGACCTCGTTCGCCTTGCCGGAAAAATCCCCGGCCGCGAGCAGCGCGGACAGCGCGCCGCCGGCGGCGCGATCGAGCGCGGCATGTTCGCGCGGCAGCTGTCGCGCCTGCGGAAGCAGCACGGCCAGCGTGGCGCCCTGGGACGCACGCGGAAGCTCCCGGCGTAACACGATTTCCATGGCGGCTCCAATCGTGAGCGATGGTGGGGCGGCGGCAGCGTAATCGAGGGACGCAACTGCTGTCAGCCGGGCGTCGGCCGCCCACCGTCCACCCGACGCGACGCCCGCGCAACGCTTGCATTTTTGCCCGCCGCTGGCATGCTGCCGGCGGGACGCCCTCTCCGGCCCGATGCACGCCGGAGAAGCCAAGGACGGCGGGTGCGGTCGCCCTGCCAACTCTCTGCTCCCTCTGCGACCGATGAACGTCCCGGCCGTGACGCCGGCAACCACGAAGGAGGAGCTGCGCATGCGTGTCCACAGGAATTGGCCCATCGTCGCTTTGGTGCTGGCCGCCGCACTCACGGGCTGCGCCAAGAAGCAGGCGGCGACCATGACGACGTCGAACGACAGCCTGGTGGCGGCGAATCCGCAGGAACAGGGACAGGGCAGCATGACCCCGCAGACCACGCCCCCGGCGACCGAGACCACGCCGCCGCCGGCGCCGGCGCCGGTGTCGAACCCGCCCGCCGAGCGCCACCGCACCACCACGCCGACGACGCACCACCGCACGACGCACGAACCGAGCACGTACTCGGAAGGCTCGCGTTCCGCCGAGCGCGAGGCCCCCGGCATCACGGTGCCCTCCGGCACCAACGTGTCGGTCAACGTCAACACGCTGATCTCGAGCGAGACGGCGCAGGTGGGCGACTCGTGGACCGGCGTGGTGAAGGACGCGGTGATGGTCGACGGCCGCACGGTGATTCCGGCCGGCAGCACGGTGACGGGCACCGTCACCCAGGTGACGCCCGCGGCGCGCGGCTCGCGCGCGTCGCTCGATCTGGCGATGTCGTCGATCGAGGTCCAGGGCCGCAGCTACAACGTGCACGGTGGCGCCCAGGGCGGCGCGATCGTGGCCGGCTCGACGCGCGCGCGGAACATCGGCGCGGTGGTGGGGGGCGCGGGCGCCGGGGCGCTGATCGGCAAGGCGGTGGGCGGCGGCAAGGGCGCGCTGATCGGCGGCCTGCTGGGCGGCGCCGCGGCGGGCGGCGCGGTGGCGAAGTCCAAGGGCTACCAGGTCGTGATCAAGGAGGGCACCAACCTGACGTTCACGACCAGCGAGAACGTCTCCATTCGAAGCTGATTCCGAGCCACACGCGAGCCGGGGCGGGAGCCGATCCCGCCCCGGTTTTGCGATGCGCCGGGCGCGGCCCGCGCGCGGGTTCGCACCCATGCGCCCGCATACCGGGTGTCGGGCCAATCACGGGGACGGCGCTGTCCCGACGTGGTCGCGCTGCTTCACCCGGTGGCCCATCGGGTACAGTCGGGCCCGCGCGCGTCAGGCATTCGCGCCGAATATCAAGGAGTTGACCGCGCGTTCACGATTGGCACGGCTGCTGCTCGAGGTCCTCCGCAGCTTGCACCTTGCTCTGAAACCCGCCGGCCTCGAGGGCCGCGCCAACGGAGGATGCATGACGTCGCCCAGCCGCTTCACCCTCGTCATGTTCGCTGCCACCGCGCTGATCGCAGGCTGCGGCAGGAACAACGTCAACGGCCCGAGCGCGAGCGCGAGCTCGCAGGATCAGATCGAAGCGACCGCCGCCCTGTCGGAGTCGCCGGCCGTGATCGAGGACGGCCAGTACGAGAGCGCCGACCAGACCGCGGTGGACGGCCTGGCGCCGGCCGGGAGCCTGGCCGCCGTCCAGCCGCTGCGGTTCTGGCGCAACGTCACCCACGCGGATCGGAGCTTCGAGTTCGCGTTCAGCGACACCGACTCCACCGGGCATCCGACCACCGCGGTCGTCACCGTGCGCAAGCACCTGACCGGGACGTTCAACATCCTGGTCGGCGTCCCCGGCACCGACAGCTCGGCGATCGACTCGAGCTTCGACGTGATCCACAAACCGCTCGACGACCGCTGGGTGCGTCGCATCCTGATGAAGCGCGTGCGGATCTCCGCCACCGCGCGGCCGGTGTGGCGGATCGTGGCGACCTCGGGCGTGCAGGTGACCTCGCGCAACGCCACCACCCAGCTCGTGAGCCTGCGCGTGCAGACCGCAGGCATCGACACCACGCTCTCCGATCCGCAGCAGCTGTTCTTCCTGCGCCGCATCCTTCGGCTCGCGCCCGGCACGCAGGTGACGCTCACCGCCACCACGCTGCGCAGCGACGACGTCGTGGTGCTGATGCTGCGTGACCGCCGGTTCCGGTTCCACGACAACGGCGACGACACCTACACCGGCGTGTGGACGGTGCCGGCGCTGGTCGCGCCCGGCCCGCACCACTTCGGCGTGAACGCGCTGTCGCACGGCACGCTGTTCGACAGCGACGCGCCCTATGACTCGCAGGCGTGGCTGATCCCGTTCGTGATCGCGCCGGACGAGGTGGCGGACATGCTGCCGTAGCCGGCGGCCGGCGATCCGTTCGCGGCGGCCACCCCGAACCCGGGGTGGCCGCTTCGTTCATCAGCATCAAACGCGCTCGCGGCCACGATTCCGTTGCTTCCGGCACCGCCCGCGCCGGACAATGGAGTGTCTCGAACCCGCCCATCCCCTTCCATCCGGCCGCCACACGCAAGCGGTCCGGCACGCCCAGGAGCCGGCCCATGCATCGTCGATTGCTCGTCCTTCCCCTGCTCGCCATCGTCCTGCTCCCCCACGCCGCGCGCGCGGCGTGGAGCACCGATCCTTCGGTGAACACCCCGCTCTCCACCGCCAACTCGACCCCCCGGCGTTTGCCGGCGATGGTGGCGGACGGCAACGGCGGCGCGTTCGCGGTGTGGACCGAGCAGACGCAGCTCCGGGCGCAGCGTCTGGATGCGCGCGGCAACGCGCTGTGGGGCGCCGGCGGAGCGATCGTATGCAATACCGGGTTCGTCCCTGACTCCGCCGTGGCGGTGGCCGACGGCGCGGGCGGCATCGTGGTCGCGTGGCGCGACTTCCGGAACGCCTCCCAGCCCGACGTCTACGCGCAGCGGGTGAACGGGGCCGGCGTTCCGCAATGGACCGCCAACGGCGTCGCCGTGTGCACGGACCCGAGCGCCCAGGGCCAGATCGCGATGTGCGCGGACGATTCCTCGGGCGCGGTGATCGTGTGGCAGGACATGCGCAACAACGCCAGCGGCGGCTCCGACGTGTTCGCGCAGCGCGTGCTGGCCAACGGCGTTCCCAACTGGACTCCGAACGGCGTCGAAATCAGTCAGATCGCCGCCACGCAGCGCCATCCGCAGATCGTGAGCGGCGGCACCTCCGGCATCTACTACGCGGTGTGGGAGGACAATCGCAACGCGCAGGGCTTCGACCTGTACGTCAGCCGCATCACGCACCAGGGCGGGATGCTGAGCACGACCGCCGGTCAGGCGCTGGTCACTGCGACCAACGACCAGGTGAACGCCGTGCTGGCGCCCGACGGGGCGGGCGGCTTGTTCGCGGCGTGGGAGGACGACCGCAATCTGGCGAGCACCGGTCGCGACATCTACGCCCAGCACTTCTCGAGCGGCCTGAACAACATCACCTCGCTGTGGAACCTCACGAACCCCGTGATCGTGTGCAGCGCCGCGGTGTCGCAGGTGAGCGCCTCCATCCTTCCGGATGGCGCGGGCGGGCTGTTCCTGGCGTGGCAGGATTCGCGTGGCGGCGTCGGCTCCGACGACATCTACGCCCAGCGCCTGAACGCGTCCGGAGTCGCGCAGTGGGCCGCGAACGGCGTGGTGGTGTCGGCGGCCGCCCAGGTGCAGAGCGAGCCGCACCTGGTGTCGGACGGCGCCAGCGGGTTCGTCGCGGAGTTCCTCGACGCACGCGCCGTCTCGACCATGCACGACGTGTTCGCCCAGCGCATGAACCCGAGCGGCGTCGCGCAGTGGACCGCGGACGGCGTGGGTTTGATGGTGTATCCGGCCGACGACGTCCGGCCCGCGGTCGCGGTGTCCGACGGCCGCGGCGGCATCATCGTCGGCTGCCAGGAGACCCGCCTCGCCAACACCGACCTGTTCGCGCAGCGTGCCGACCGCTACGGCTTCCTCGGCAACACCGAGCCGTACCTCACGCGCGTGAGCGACGTGCCGAACGACCAGGGCGGCAAGGTGAAGCTGCAGTGGGACGCGAGCGATCTCGAGTTCGATCCGCTGTCGGTGGTCACCACCTACGACATCTTCCGCTCGGCGCCCGCGGCGATCGCGCGGGCCGAGCTCTTGGGCGCGCGACGCATCAGCCGCGATCCCCAGGCCGCGCGGCTCGACCCGGCGCGTACGCTGTACCGTGACGGCGTCACCGACTACGCGTGGGAGTTCGAGACCTCGGTGACCGCGCTCGACGTGTCGAGCTACAGCTACATCGCATCCACCACCGGCGACTCCATCGCCGGCTCCAATCCCCCGACCGTGTTCATGGTGCAGGGCCGCGGCGCGAGCGGGCGGTACTGGTCGTCGGCGCCGGATTCCGGTTATTCGGTCGACAACCTCGCGCCCGCCACGCCAGCGCCGCTCACCGGCAACTACGCCGCCGGCGCCACCCACCTGCACTGGGATCGCAATCTCGAAGCCGACCTCGCCGACTACCACGTGTATCGCGGCGCGTCCGCGGATTTCGCGCCGGGCCCGGGCAACCTGATCGCGGCCCCCGCCGACACCGGCTACGCCGACGTCGGCGCGGCCGGCTCGTACTACAAGCTGTCGGCGGTGGACGTGCACGGCAACGAGAGCGGCTTCGCGCTGCTGCAGCCGGGCGCCACGAGCGCGGCGCCCGGCGTCGCGCCCCCGGCGCTGGCGTTGTCGGCGCCACGGCCCACGCCGGCGATCGGCGACGCGGAGATCCGGTTCGCGCTGCCGCACGCCGGCCGCGTGACGCTCGCGATCTACGACGTGAGCGGCCGCCGCGTGCGCACGCTGCTCGCGGGCGAGCTGGCGGCCGGCGCGCACGCCGCGCGCCTTGCCGGCGCGCCGGCCGCGCCCGGCCTGTACGTGATCCGGCTCGACACGCCATGGGGCTCGCGCGCGCGCAGCTTCATGTGGCTCAGGTGACACCCGCCGCGCTCCGGCGCGCTTGGGCGGCGACCGGCGCTACGGCATCACCACCACGCCCGCGGCTTTGAACGACGCGTACACGCGCGCGCCGTGGGCGAGCGCGAGCGCGGCCACGGCCTCGCGCGTGACCTCGGCGATCAGCGGCGGGCGCGTGGCGAGCGACACGCGCACCAGCGCGCCGTCCGGCGGCTCGGGCGCCAGCTCCTCGACCGCGCCCTCGAACACGTTGCGCGCGCTGCCGTCGGGACGCTCGCGCGTGAGCGTGATGTCGCGCGGGTCCACCACCGCCGTGCAGTCGGCTTCGCCGGCCTCGACGAGCGCGAACGCGCCGTGCGGGCCGACGATGCGGGGCGCGGCGGGATCGCCTCCGGCGGAGGCCCCGCGCAGGAAGTTGACGCCGAGGAACTCCGCCACGTAGCGCGAGCGCGGATGGCGCATCAGCTCCTCGCGCGGACCGCGCTGGGTGATGCGCCCGCCTTCCAGCACCGCGACCTCGCCTCCGAGCGCCAGCGCCTCGGTGGGGTGATGCGTCACGTACACGGCGGGGCACGCCGCCCCGGCCAGCAGCCGGCGCAGTTCGGGCCGCAGCGCGCGCCGCGCGGCGGGATCGAGCGCGGACAGCGGTTCGTCCAGCAGCAGCAGCCGCGGCGCGATCGCGAGCGCGCGCGCGATCGCCACGCGCTGCTGCTGGCCGCCGGACAGCTCGTGCGGCCGGCGCCTTGCCAGCACGGCGGCGCCCGTCCGCTCGAGCGCCCCGGTCACGCGCGCGGCGGTCTCGCGCGCCGGCACGCCGCGCGCGCGCAGGCCGAACGCGACGTTGTCGGCGACGGTCAGGTGCGGAAACAGCGCGTGGTCCTGCGCCACGTAGCCGACGCCGCGCCGCTCGGGCGGCACGAACACGCCCGCGGCGGCGTCGAACCACGTCTCGCCGTCCAGCTCGATCCGCCCGCGCTCGGCGCGCAGCAGCCCCGCCAGCAGCTCGAGCAGTGTGGTCTTGCCGGCGCCGCTCTCCCCCACCAGCACGAGCGGCGCGTCGTCCCGCACCTCGAGCGCGACCTCGAGCGTGAACGCGTCGCGCCGGCTAGCGAGCTCGAGCCGGAGCATCCGCGCGATTCCACGCCCAGCCCGCGGGCGCCATGCGCAGCCCGACCAGCAGCCCGCACGCCATCGCCAGCAGCAGCACCGACAGCGCCACCGCGGCGTCGAGGTCGGACTGCAGCGCCACGTACACGGCGAGCGGCATGGTCTGGGTCGTGCCCTGCAGGTTGCCGGCGAAGGTGATGGTGGCGCCGAACTCGCCCAGCGCGCGCGCCCAGCCCAGCGCGACGCCGGCGAGCACCGACGGCGCCGCCAGCGGCAGCGCCACGCGGAAGAACCGGAACGTCTCGGACGCCCCGAGCGTTGCCGCGGCGTCCAGCAGCCGGCGCTCGACGCCGGCGAACCCGGCGCGCGCGGGGCCGACCAGGAACGGCGCGGCCATGAACACCTGCGCCACGATCACGCCCGCGGTCGTGAACGGCAGATGGACGCCGAACGCGGCCAGCGCGCGCCCGGCGAGCCCGGCGCGACCGAACGCCATCAGCAGCGCGAACCCCGCGACGGTGGGCGGCAGCACCATCGGCAGATCGATCAGCACCTCGATCGCGCGCTTGCCCGCGAAGCGCCGGGTGGCCAGCACCCAGGCGAGCGGGATCCCGAGCGCGAACGCGATTGCGGTCGCGGCCGCGCTGGTGACGAGGCTCAAGCGCAGCGCATCGAGCACCACCGGCTGGCCCAGCCGGCCGAGCAGCGCGCGCGGCGACACGCGCAGCAGCAGCGCCACGAACGGCAGCGCCAGCAACGCGAGCAGCAGCGCGCCGGCGACGCTGGTCGCCGCGCGCGCGAACACGCCGGATGCCGCGCGCGGTCC
>DASSIN010000158.1:0-7431 GCA_035691845.1 Candidatus Eiseniibacteriota bacterium
CCGGGCCGCTGCCGGCCGCGCCGGCGGCACAGCCGCTCGCGGCCGCATCGATGCCGGCGTTCGACATGGCCGATCCGGCCGCGCTGGTCGAGGCCGCGCTGCGCGAGGCGGCGCTCGCCGGCCTCTCGCTCGACGACAGCATCGCCACGCGCCCCGAGCCGACGCGCATCGCCGCCGACCCGCGCGTGCGGGAGCGCCTGCGGTTCCTGCAGTGGATGCGCCGCGTGCAGGCGGAGCAGCGGGGCACCGCGCCCCGCGCCGCCGAACCGCGCGTTCCCGCCGCGCTCGTGCGCTGACGCCCCGGCGGGTGCCGCGGTTGCGGGACCCGGGCCCGCCCGATAACGTCCGCGACCCATGAGGATCCTCGTCACCGGCGGCGCCGGCTTCATCGGCTCGAACGTGGCGGACGGGTTGCTCGCGCGCGGTCACGAAGTGGCGGTGCTCGACAACCTGTCCACCGGGTTCCGGGAGTTCGTGCCGCGCGGCGTGCCGTGGTTCGAGGCCGACGTGCTCGACGGCGCCGCGCTCGAGCGCGCGTTCCAGACGTTCCGCCCCGAGGTCGTGTGCCATCACGCGGCGCAGATCGACGTGCGCCGCTCGGTCACGGATCCAGTGTTCGACGCGCGCGTCAACATCCTGGGCGGGCTCGAGCTGCTGCGCGCGTGCACGCGCCACGAGGTGCGCAAGGTCGTGTACGCCTCGACCGGCGGCGCCATCTACGGCGAGGGCCGGACGCTGCCGGCCACCGAGCAGCATCCGATCAATCCCGAGGCGCCGTACGGCGCCAGCAAGCACGCGCTCGAGCACTACCTGTATCTCTGGAAGCTGCTGTTCGGGCTCGACTACACGGTGCTGCGCTATCCCAACGTCTATGGCCCGCGCCAGAACCCGCACGGCGAGGCCGGCGTCAACGCGATCTTCATCGGGCTGATGCTGGAGGGGAAGCGCCCGCGCATCTTCGGCACCGGCGAGCAGGTGCGCGACTACCTGTACGTGGACGACGTGGTGGCCGCCAACGTGCTGGCGCTGGACCGCGCCGGCGGCGAGATCCTGAACCTGGGCACCGGCGTCGGCACCTCGGTGCTCGACATCTTCCGCGAGCTCCAGGCGCTGCTCGGGTTCGATGGCGAGCCGGTGTTCGAGCCCGCGCGGCCGGGCGAGATCCAGCGCATCACGCTGGACGCGACCCGCGCGCGCGAGCAGCTCGGCTGGGGCTGGACGGTGGGGTTCCGGGAGGGACTGGCGCGCACGATCGCCTGGACGATGGAGCAGCGCGCCGAGCGCAACGTGTGACGGCCGCCCGGCGCGCGATGTCGGCGCGCCACGCTCGCCCCGGTCCCGGCAGGCGCGCGAACGGCGTCAGCGCACGAGCCGGACCTGCAGCTCGCCCGTGGCGCCGCTGCGGTCGCGCCCGGCGACGTGGTCCAGGTTCTCGACCCACTGCCAGCCGCCCGTCACCGTCACGTCCACGCCGCTGGCGGGCCACCAACGCAGCCCGGCCGCGGCGTCGCGCGAGTGCATCACGATCCCCTCGAACGTGGAGGCGTCGACGCGCGGCGAGCCCGGCACGAACGGCTCGGCGATCGTGTTCTCGCCCTGGTCCGTGCGCGACACGCGCGCGAGCAGCTGCCAGTCGGCGTTCGGGTCCCACGTCAGCCGCAGCCGCACGCGGCGGGCGTCGGGACCGGTGGGGAAGCCGAGCGGCTGGCCCTGGGCGGAGAAATCCGCGCCGAAGAACGACGTGTACACGTAACGCGTGAGCCGCGTGTACTCGCCCCCCCACGTCACGCGCGTGGCGGCGATCGCGCCCGCGCCCTCCCAGCCGAGCTGGTAGCCGTACTTGTTCGGGATGCGGCCCGTCTTGGCGTGCAGGTCGTCCGCCAGCCACTCCCCGTAGATGCGCGTGCCGGGCGCCACGCGCCACGCGGCGTCGAACGACACCATGATGTTGTTGCGCAGCCGGCCGAGCGAATCGGGCTCGTCCTGCACCTGCAGCCGCTGCACCAGCACGTAGGGAATGGCGCCCACCACGTACAGCGGCTCCCACCCGGAGGCGCGGTAGCGCGCCGCCTCGGTGAGGCCGATGCGCAGCGCGTCGTGGGGCTGCCACTCGATGCGATGCGCGGCGAGCTGATCGCCGCGCGCCTGCCGCAGCGTGGCCGACAGCGCGATCGCGTCCAGGTGCAGCCCGGCGATGTGCATGCGGAACGCGAGCCCGGTGATCGCCGGCATCGTCTTCGACAGCACCAGCGAACCTTCCTCGCCCGGGCCCCAGTGCCAGCGGTTGCGCCCGAACTGCGCGGACCACAACGCGCGGTCGGCGGTGTACGACAGGTAGGTCTCGTCCGTGTACACGATCAGGTCGTTGTTGGGCACGATCGGGTCGGCGAAGTCGCGGGCGTGGGCGATCTGCCCGATCGTGACGTGCGAGTACGCGAGCCAGTGCTCGATCGCGGCGCCGAGCCGCACGTGCGCGCCGCTGCCGGTCGCGAGGCTGTGCCCGCCGGGCCCGGTGAGCGCGGCGCCCTCGGCCGCGAACGAGCCGTCGAACCGCTGCTCGCCGGGCGCCACGTGCTGGAACGCGCGCGGCGTGGACGGATGCCGCGGATCGGGGGCGAACGTCGAGTCGGCATCGCGCCCGAGCGCGCGCTCGATCCGCGCCAGCGTGATGGCGCGCGCGGGATCGAGCGAATCCACGGGCGGCGCCACCCCCTGCAGTTCGGCCTTCTGCACCGGGCGCGTGAACAGGTGCTGCAGCGGGATGCGGCGCGCCGCCGCTCCGGGCCCCAGCACGTCGAGTACGCGCAGCTCGTCCTCGAGCGCATCGCCCACGGTCAGGTATTCGTTGGGGACGGCGCGGGCCCGCGGCGCGAGCAGGAGCGCGCCTGCGACGAGCCATCCCAGGCACGCGCGCAGTGGGGGCCGCATCGCGCGCATGCTAGGGGCGGGGCGCGTGCGTGGCAACCGCCGGTGTCCGGCCCACGTCGTCGGCCGGGCCTGGCTCCGCGGGTTCGGCGCCCGAGCGGCGGTGTGTTAGCCTCCTCCGCTCGATTTTAGAGGCATCCCCAGCCCAAGGAGCGCTCATGCGTCCCGGTCACCCCGAGGCGCTGCAACAGCCGTACGATCCGCGCCGGGTCGAGTCCCGCTGGTACGACGCGTGGGAGGCGGCCGGCGTGTTCCGGCCGGGCGAGGGCGGCGGCAGGCCGTTCGTCGTCTCGATCCCGCCGCCCAACGTGACGGGCTCGCTCACCATGGGCCACCTGCTGGGCGAGTCCACGCGCGACCTGGTGCTGCGCTGGCAGCGCATGGAGGGCCGCGAGACGCTGTACGTGCCGGGCCAGGACCACGCCGGCATCGCCACCCAGAACGTGGTCGAGAAGAAACTGCGCGAGGAGGGCCGCTCGCGCCACGACCTGGGCCGCGACGGCTTCTTGGCCGAAGTGTGGGCGTGGCGCGAGCAGTACGGCGGGCTGATTCTGAAGCAGCTCCGGCGCGTCGGCGCCAGCGCGGACTGGTCGCGCGAGCGGTTCACGCTCGATCCCGCCTACTCGCGCGCGGTGCTGCTCGTGTTCCAGCGGCTGTACGACAAGGGCCTGATCTACCGCGGCCGCTACGTCGTCAACTGGTGCCCGCGCTGCCACACCGCGCTGTCCGACGAGGAGGTCGAGCACGTCGAGACCGAGGGCAGCCTGTGGTACGTGCGCTACCCGGTCAAGGATTCCAACGACTCGGTGGTGGTGGCCACCACGCGGCCCGAGACGATGCTGGGCGACACCGGCGTGGCCGTGCACCCGAAGGACCGCCGCTACGCGAAGCTGGTGGGGAGCAGCGCGGTGCTGCCGCTCGTGCGCCGTGAGATCCCGATCGTGGCCGACGACATGGTGGATCCCAAGTTCGGCACCGGCGCCGTCAAGGTGACGCCGGCGCACGACCCGAACGACTTCCAGACCGGCCGCCGCCACGGGCTGCCCGAGCTGATCGTGATGGACCCGCATGGCGTGATGAACGAGAACGCCAGCGACTTCCGCGGGCTCGACCGGTTCGAGGCGCGCCGCCGGATCGTCGAGGCGCTGCGCGACGCCGGCTATCTCGAGAAGGTCGAGCCGCACACGCACGCGGTCGGGCACTGCTCGCGCTGCGACACCGTGATCGAGCCCTACCTGTCGTGGCAGTGGTTCGTGAAGATGGCGCCGCTCGCCGCGCCCGCGCTCGAGGCCGCGCGCCGCGGGAAGGTGAAGTTCTTCCCCGCGCGCTGGAAGAAGGTTTACGTCAACTGGCTCGAAGGGATCCGCGACTGGTGCATCTCGCGCCAGCTGTGGTGGGGCCACCGCATTCCCGTGTGGTACCGCGGCGACGAGGTGCGGGTGTCGCTCGAGCCGCCGGCGGGCGAGGGCTGGACCCAGGACGAGGACGTGCTCGACACGTGGTTCTCGAGCTGGCTGTGGCCGTTCGCGATCCTGGGGTGGCCCGAGGACACCGAGGACCTGAAGCGGTTCTATCCCAACAGCCTGATGGTGACCGGCAGCGACATCATCTTCTTCTGGGTCGCGCGCATGGTGATGGCCGGGATCGAGTTCACGGGCCAGGTGCCGTTCCAGCACGTGTACTTCACCAGCATCCTGCGCGACGCGCAGGGCCGGAAGATGTCGAAGTCGCTCGGCAACTCGCCCGACCCGATCGAGATGATGGACCGCTATGGCGCCGACGCGGTGCGCTTCACGCTCACCTACCTGACACCGGTGGGGCAGGACCTGCTGTTCGACGAGAAACGGCTCGAGACCGGCAAGTTCTTCGCGAACAAGATCTGGAATGCGGCCAGGCTGGTGCAGATGCGGCTCGGCGACGAGGACCTGTCGGCCGTGCGCGAGTCGCAGCTGCGGCTGACGCTGGCCGACCGCTGGATCCTGTCGCGGCTGGCGCACGCCATCAAGGACGTCACCCGCAATCTCAAGACCTACCGGTTCAGCGAGGCCGCCAACACGATCTACCACTTCGCCTGGAACGAGTACTGCGACTGGTATCTCGAGATGGCGAAGTCGCGCTGGACCGAGGCCGAGGGCGAGCTGCCGTCCAGCGACCGGATCGCCGACCGACGCACGGCGCGCTGGGTGGCGTGGAAGGTGCTGGACGGCATCCTGCGCATGCTGCACCCGTTCATGCCGTTCGTGACCGAGGAGATCTGGCAGGCGCTGCCGCACGACGGCGACACGCTGGCCACGGCGGCGTGGCCGAAGGCCAGGAAGGCGTGGTTCGATCCCGACGCCGAGCGCGAGGTGGCGTTCCTGCAGGGCGTGGTGGTGGCGGTGCGCAATCTGCGCGCCGAGAACAACATCGCGCCCGGACGCAAGGTGCCGGTGGTGCTGCGCGGCGATGTCGCGCAGCTCGACCTGCTGGAGCAGCTCGCGCCGCAGATCGTGCCGCTGGCGCGCATCGAGCCGCTCACGCTCGCCCGCGACGGCGGCCGCCCGCGCGTGGCCGCCTCGGCGGTGGTGGAGGGCGCCGAGGTGTTCCTGCCGCTCGAGGGGCTGATCGATCTCGATGCCGAGCGCGAGCGGCTGGTGCGCGAGATGGCGAAGCTCGACTCCGACCTCGAGGCCACGCGCAAGAAGCTCCGCAACCAGGACTTCCTCACCAAGGCGCGCGTGGACGTGGTGGATCGCGAGAAGCAGCGCCTGTCGCAACTCGAGGAGACGCTGGACAAGCTGCGCCGCGCGCAGGAGAGCCTGCGCGCCGTGGAGGCGTAGGGCGTCACGCGGGCGGCGGCGCTGCCGCGGTGACGCGAAGCGCTAGCGGCCGGGGCGCGCGTAGCGCGTGACCCACAAGGGGCCGCCGACCGAGTTCCACACCTCCTCGCCGCCCACCTGCACGCGGCCGGCGGTCGCGGCGGCCCGCCGCGCGCGGCGCGCCACCTCGCGCCGCACCGGGGAGTTCGGGCTGCGCACGATCACCCACACCTCGTCCCACGGCGCGGCGTTGCGGCGCGCCGCGGCCTCGGTCTCGTCCAGCTCGCGCGGCGTGAAGTGCGCGGCGAACGGCTCCGCCGGATGCGACACCTCGTACGCCGCCAGCGGGTGGGGGAGCTGCGCGTCGTAGAACGCGAACGGATCGAGGTCGAACGGGACCAGCACCGCGCTGCGGCCGGGATGCGCGTGTTCCGCGATGTGCGCGGCCACCTCGCGCCACGGCTCCTTGGTGTAGTCCACCTGGTAACGGAACGTGCCGTAGGTGTTCACCAGCAGCAGCGCCGCGGCCGCCGTGGTGGCGAGCCCGCGCGGGCGCATGCGCGCGATCCCGGCCGCCTGCAGCACGGCCAGGAACGGCGTCAGCAGCACGAAGTAGCGCGGCAGCCACAGCGGCACCTTCACCGAGGCCGCGAGCACGGCGGCCAGCGGCAGGAACAACGCGAACGCGCACAGCCGCACGACATGGCCGCGCGGCCACGCGGCGCGGATCGAGCGCACCGACCACGCCAGCGGGACCAGCACGATCGCGAGCAGCAGCAGCCACGCCGCGGGGCGGGGGAGTATTGCGTCGAGCCCGGGCAGCGTCGTCCCGCGTGGCGGCGTCACCAGCGACAGCGGCGACAGGAACACGGTGCGCAGCACCTGGAACACGCCGTGCCCGCCCGGCGCCGTCAGGTACCAGTGGCTCTCGCCCAGCTCGCCGGCCTGGCGGGCGCTCGCGATCAGCCACGGAAGGTAGGCGAGCACCGCGATCGCGGTCGCCACCGCCCACGCGCGCGCGTGCCTCCGGCCGGTGTGCGTCAACACGATCCACGCCACCTGCACGGCGATGCCGAGCGCGGCGATCGTCTGCGTGTACAGCGCCAGCACCGAGAACGCCACGAACCACGTCCACGCGCGGCGGCGGTCGTGGATCACGGCGCGCGCGAACTGGTACAGCGCCGCCACCGTGAACGCGCCCACGGTGGCGTAGGTGCGCGCCTCCTGCGCGTACATCACCTGGAACGGCGACAGCATCACGATCGCGGCGGCCAGCGTCGCCTCGCCACGGCCCGCGAACAGCCGCGCGATCCGGTAGCTGAGCCACACCAGTGCGAGCGAGGCCAGCACCGACACCAGCCGCAGCCCGGCCTCGTGCCGGTCGAGCTTCAGCGTCAGCGACGTGAGCAGGTAGTAGAGCGGGGGGCTCGCGTCGCGCACCAGGCAGCGATGGATCAGTGCGCCGAGGGTGGAGGTCGCGGCGGTCCACGTCGAGCCTTCGTCCGTCCACAGGCTGCGCGCGCCCAATTGCCACAGGCGCAGCAGCAGTGCGCCCAGCATCAGCACGATCAGCGTGCCGCGCCCCGGGTCCGGACCGGCGGCCGCTTCAGTCGCGGACGAGGAGATCGACGATGCGTTCGCCGCTGTGGCCATCACCGAAGGGATTCGCCCAGTCGCGCGGCCGGCCGCGCATGGTGGCGGCCGCGGT
>DASSIN010000159.1:0-13221 GCA_035691845.1 Candidatus Eiseniibacteriota bacterium
GCGCGCGCGTGCCCGGGTCCGCGCCGCGCGCCGCGATCTCGCCCAGCGCCCAGGCGGCGTGGGAGCGCACCAGCGGCGCGGGATCGCGCGTCAGCGCGCCGAGCAGCGCCGGAGCCGCCGCGGCGTCGCCGCGGTTGCCGAGCGCCACGCACACGTTGCGCAGGAAGCCCGCGCGCTGCGCGCGGCGGATCGGACTGTCGTGGAACAGCGCGGCGAACCCGGCGTCGTCCAGCTCGAGGAACCGCTCCAGCGACCAGCCCTCCAGCGCGCGCGCGTGCAGCCGCGCCTCGCGCGCGGGCGGCGCGAACCGGTTCCACGGACACACGTCCTGGCACACGTCGCAGCCGAACACCCAGTCGCCGATCGCGGGACGCAGCGCGCGCGGGATCGGCCCACGGTGCTCGATCGTGAGATACGAGATGCAGCGCCGCGCGTCCACCTCGAAGGGCGCGACGATCGCGCCGGTCGGGCACGCCGCGAGGCAGCGCGTGCAGGTGCCGCAGTGCTCGCGCGCCAGCGGCGGATCGGGATCGAGCGCCGCGTCCACGTACAGCTCGCCCAGCAGCAGCCACGAGCCCGTCTCCGGCGCGATCAGCCCCGCGTGCTTGCCGATCCACCCCAGCCCGGCGCGCTCGGCCCAGGCGCGCTCGAGGATCGCGCCGGTGTCTGCGTACCACAGCGCGCGCGCGCCGGGCAGCGCCTCGCGGGCGACGAACCGCGCCAGCTCGCGCAGCGTGTCGCGCATTACGCGGTGGTAGTCCTCGCCCGCGGCGTAGCGCGCGATGCGACCGAGGCGCGCGTCGCGCGCCGGATCGCGGGCCGGCTCGTGGGGCAGGGCCACGCACACCACGCTCTGGACGCCGGCCAGGATGCGCGCCGGATCGGCGCGCCGTTCGCGGTGCTTGGCCGAACCCATCCAGCGCATGTCGCCGTGCCGGCCGAGCGCGAGCCAGCGCTCGTAGCGCGCGGCCGCCTCGAGCGGCGCGACGCGCGCGATGCCGACCGGCGCGAAGCCGAGCGCGCGCGCGCGGGCGCGGATCGCCTCGGATGCGGTCATCGCAGCAGGGAACGCGCGGCCGCGCGCGCGCGGGCGCGGTTCACGGCGGAGCTAGGGCGTGGAGTCGCCGGCGGCGGGCTGCGTGCCGCGGGCGCGCCCGGGAACGCCGATCGGCCGCACCAGCTTCCACACGCCGGGCGCGGCCGCCTTCTGTCGCGACAGCGCATCCGCCTCGCGCGCCGACTGCTCGGCCGCGCGCTTCGCCGCATCGGCGAGCGGCGCGGGACGGTAGCCGCCGGGGTTCGCGGCCGGGCGCGCCGCCGGCGTGGGTGTCGTCGC
Organism: Candidatus Eiseniibacteriota bacterium; assembly: GCA_035691845.1. Classification (GTDB taxonomy): domain Bacteria; phylum Eisenbacteria; class RBG-16-71-46; order RBG-16-71-46; family RBG-16-71-46; genus DASSIN01. The sequence continues at coordinate 1,337 of DASSIN010000159.1, forward strand.
GGCTCCCACCGGCAGCGAATCCTCGATGTGCACGCGCCCGAGCGGACCGGTGACGCGCTCGATGTCCTCGATGCGCGGCCCGCGGTCGAACGTGACGCCACGGTCCTGATCCAGGTTCTGCACCGTGCGGGCGGGGCCGAGCCGCGCGCCGAGCTGCGCGGTGGTGGCGACGTGTGCGTGCAGATCGGTGGAGGCGAGCGTCGCTGTCGGCACCCACTGGTAGCCGCCTCCCGGCGCGCCGCCCGGCCCGAGCGGCGACCAGCCCACGAAGTTGTCGGACTGCTGCCAGCCCACCCACGCGGGGCCCCACGCGTTGCCCGGCACCCACACCCAGCCCTGGTAGGGATCGCTGATCCAGCGACCGTAGTGGTACGTGGCCCAGCCGAACGGCTCGGACGAGATCCACGTCCAGCCGTAGATGTCGCTCGGCACCCAGAATCCATACGAGTATGGCTGCCACTCGGCCACGGTGATGGACGGCCGGAACACGTAGCCGAACGGCTCGATCAGGATCCAGTCGCCGTAGCCCTGCAGCGCGTCGTAGAAGATCCGCAGCTCGGGACGGAGCGCGGCGCGCGCCGCGGGCATCGACTCGTGCACCGCCGTGCCCGCGCCGCCCGCGGCACATCCGGTCACCAGCAACAGCATCACGACTGCCCTGCACATGCGTCTCATCGGCCCATGACGGTGGCGCAAACGCGGCCGCAAGGCAAGGCCGGCGCGCCGGACGCCCCGTCCGCACGGTATCCGGGATGCCGGGCGCGCGCCCGCCTCACGACGTCCGGGATCCCGGTTCCGCCGTGGCGCGTGCCCGCCGCACGCGTTCGGTGGCGCTGAACGCGCGCGGCCCGCGTGTCGTGCGCGTGCGATTTTCACCGTGCAACGCCCCGTGCCAGTGCTAGCTTCCGCGTGCGCGAAGTGGCGCTCCTCGTCCCCCGATTCCCCCGGAGGATGCCATGCGATCCGTGCCGTGGTTCATCTGTGCGCTGCTCGTGTTCGCCGCGCCCGCCGCCCTCGCCGGCGGCGTCGATCTCACCTGGGGCACCGGCTGCTACCCCGAGAACCCGCAAACGCTGCGCACGTTCGCGTGCAACACCAACGTGGGCTCGGCCTCGATGGTGGCGTCGTTCCTGTTGTCGGCGGACGAGCCGCAGTTCGTCGGCATCCAGGCCACGGTGCGGCTCGAGGCGCAAGCGACCGCGATTCCCGACTGGTGGCAGTTCTTCAACGCCGGCACGTGCCGCACCACCGCGCTGTCGACGTCGGCCGACTTCACCGCCGCGCCGCAGCAGGCGTGCAGCGATCCGTGGGCGGGCCAGGCGGGCGGCGGCGTCACCTCGTACATCACCGGCACGTCGCTCAATCCGCCCGCCACCGGATGGCTGCGGCTCGCGTACGCCGTGCCCAGCGCGGTGCCATTGTTCCACGGCGTGGAGTACTACGCGTTCCGCGCCACGGTGACGTTCGCGAAGACCGTGGGCACCGGCGCGTGCGCGGGCTGCACCGTGCCGGTGCTGCTCGTGCTCGACGACCTCCGCAGCTCGCAGAGCAATCAGGTGACGGAGGATTGCACCACGCCGATCGCCAACGCGTGCATCGACTGGCAGGCGGGGTCGGGGTGCCAGATCGTGCCGGTGCGCAATCTCACCTGGGGCCGCGTGCAGAGCCTGTATCGGTGACCGCGCCCGGAAACGACAACGGCCGCCCGCAGCAGCGGGCGGCCGTTCGTCGTCGGGCGTGGATCAGGAGTGCTGGCCGCGCGTGAACGTGGCGCACAGGAAGTAGAACTGCGTGTCCACCTCGACCGCGATCGGCGCGCCGTTCGGCATGTGCTGCGCCAGCAGGTTGTCGATCGCCGCCTCGGACTTGAGCGGCAGGTACGAGGCGTACGTCGCCGAGATCGTCGCCATGCCGGTGGTGTCCGCGCCCTGCGGATAGGCCGGCACGATCGCGAACACGTGCCACAGCGGGTGGAAGCCCGCCACGCCCGGCACCGAGTCGAGCACGTGATCGTGGAAGTCGAGGAAGTCGATGCCGTTGCCGTCGTGATCGCACGGATTGCACTGCGGCGGCGCGAGCCCGAGCTGCTGCCAGCCGATCGGATACACGACCGTGTACAGGTCGGCCTGCGCTTTGTAGGGCGCGTGGTTCGGCACTTCGATGCCGCTGATGGTCACGGTCTGGTCGTTGTAGTACGCGGCCTCGTACTCGGGCTTGCTGTTGCTCGCGCCGGGCGCGAGCTTCTCGATGGCGCCCGTGGTCGGCGAAATCGACGACGAAGGGGCGGTGGGGGACTTGCTGCTCTTCCCGCAGCCCGCCACGACAACGGCGGCGAGCAGGGAAGCGGCGAGGATGGTGACAATGGCGCGATGCATGGAACCTCCCGCGTTCGTGAGGGGGACGAAGAGGAAGCAGGGCGATGACAGCCCGGCGGAGAACTGTCGCGCGCCCGCAAGCCGCGCGCAAGCACGGAGTTGCGTTGGGGCATTAGGCCCAGTGCGCGCGCCCCGGAATCGACCGACGCCGACGAAGGTCGCGGCCGGCTACAGCCCCTTGTAGTCCGGGCCGTCGCCGCCTTCGGGCGTCACCCAGGTGATGATCTGGTAGGGATCGGCGATGTCGCAGGTCTTGCAGTGCACGCAGTTCGCCGCGTTGATCTGCAGCCGCACGCCGCCGTTCCCGTCCGACACCATCTCGTACACGTTGGCGGGGCAGAAGTACTGGCACGGGTTGCCGTACTCCTCCCGGCACTTGGTCGCGCACACCGTGGTGTCGGCGACCACCAGGTGCACCGGCTGATCCTCGTCGTGCCGGGTGCCCGACAGGTACACGTCGGCCAGCTTGTCGAACGTGAGCGCGCCGTCGCCCTTGATGCTGGGCGTGCCGCGGAGAGGCCGGCCGTCGCGGCGCCGCATGCGCTCGTGGCCGGGCCGGTTCTTCAGCCGGTCGCCGAACGCGTCGCGGCCGCCGAGCGCCACCTGGATCCCGGTGTGCAGCAGCCCCGGCAGCAGCCCGGCGTCGAACCCCTGGTGGAAGTTGCGCACCTGCTTCAGCTCGCGCGCGGCCCACGACTCCCGCACGCGGCGCTCGTAGCCCTCCAGCCGCTCGCGCGAGAAATCCTTCGCCACCAGGCACTCGAACAGCGTCTCGGCCGCCATCATTCCCGAGGCGATGGCGAGGTGCACGCCCTTCAGTCGCGCGCCGTTCAGGAACCCGGCGGAATCCCCGCACAGCAGCAGCCCGTAGCTCGACAGCTTCGGCATCGCCCACCAGCCGCCCTCGGGGATCGCCTTGGCGCCATACGCCACGGGCTTGCCGCCCGCGAGCAGCGCGCGCACCAGCGGGTGGGTCTTGAAGCGCTGGAGATTCGCGTGCGGATCGTTGCCGGGATCGTGCGCGTCGAGGCCGGTGACGAACCCCACCGACCAGTGCGTGTCGTCCATGCCGTACACGAACCCGCCGCCGAACGTGTCGTGCGGCAGCGGAAAGCCCATGGTGTGGATGACGCGGCCCCGCTGCACGCGGCCGGCCGGCAGCTCCCACAGCTCCTTGACGCCGGTGGTGTAGACCTGCGGATTGCGTCCGTGGTCCAGGGCGAGCTGCTGCACCAGCGCCTTGGTCAGCGTGCCGCGCGGGCCCTCGCACAGCACCGTCGCCTTCGCCCGGCAGTCGGCGCCGGGCTGGAAGTTGGGCTTGGGCTCGCCCAGCTTGTTGACGCCCTTGTCGCCGGTGCGCACGCCCACCACGCGCCCGTTCTCGACCAGCGGGCTCGCCGCCGGCATCTCGGTGGCGACGAGCACGCCTTTCTCCTCGGCGATGCCGGCGAGCCACGCGACCAGCCGGCCGAGCGACACGATCACGTTGCCGTGGTTGTGCAGCATCGGCGGCACGACCGGCAGCCGGAACTGGCCGCCGCCCCACAGCACGTACACGTCGTCCTTCGTCACCTCGCTCGCGATCGGGCAGCCGCGCTCGCGCCAGTCGGGCAGCAGCTCGGCGATGGCGCGCGGATCCATGACCGCGCCCGAGATCCCGTGCGCGCCGACCGATTTCGCCTTCTCGAGCACCGCGATCGTCACCTCCCCGAGCGCGGCGTCGGGATGCGCCGCGTCGTGGCGGGCGATCAGGTCTGCGAGATGGATGGCGCCCGCGAGCCCGGCCGGGCCGGCGCCCACGAACTGCACGTCGAACTCGAGGACCTCGCGTTCCATGCGCCGCGACTCAGGCGCGCCGCGGCGCGGCGCCGGCGGCGGGCGTTCCCGCGCCCGGCGCGGAATGGGGCGACCAGGCCGGCTCGTGCTCCGGCGTGTAGGGCGTCTGCGACTCGCCCCCGAGCCAGCGCTCGGCGTCGATCGCCGCCATGCAACCGCTGCCGGCGGCGGTCACCGCCTGGCGGTAGGAGGGATCGGCCACGTCGCCGGCCGCGAACACGCCGGCGACCGGCGTGCGCGTGGTGCCGGGCTCGATCGTGAGATAGCCGCGCGCGTCCATCGGCAGCTGGCCCGCGAGGAACGCGGTGTTCGGCTGGTGGCCGATGGCGACGAACAGGCCGTCGATCGGATGCTCGGTGACCGCGCCCGTCTCCACGTCGCGCAGCTTCACGCCCGTCACCCTGGAAGGCGGCCCCTCCACGCCGAGCACGTCCACCACCTCGTGCTTCCAGATGAAGCTGATCTTCGGGTTGTGCGTCGCGCGCTCCTGCATGATCTTCGAGGCGCGCAGGTGATCGCGGCGGTGCACCACGATCACCTCGCTGCAGAATCGCGTGAGGTACGTGGCCTCCTCCATCGCCGTATCGCCGCCGCCCACCACCATCACGCGCCGGCCGCGGAAGAAGAATCCGTCGCACGTGGCGCACGCCGACACGCCGAATCCCATGAAGCGCGCCTCGTTCGGCAGCCCGAGCAGCCGCGCCGAGGCGCCGGTCGCCACGATCACGGCGCGCGCGCGGTAGCTGTTGCCGTCGTCGGCGTGCACGGTGAACGGGCGCGATGCGAACTCCACGCGCTCGGCCGCGGCCTGCACCACCTCGGTGCCGAACCGCAGCGCCTGATCGCGGAACCGCTCCATCAGCTCCGGGCCCAGGATCGCCTCGCGGAAGCCGGGGTAGTTCTCGACCTCGGTGGTGATGGTGAGCTGTCCGCCCGGCTGCCAGCCGGCCAGCAGCAGCGGCTGCAGGTTGGCGCGCGCCGCGTACAGTGCGGCGGTGTAGCCGGCCGGACCGGAACCCAGGATCAGCACGTCGTAGATGCGGGACACCGAATCTCCACGGTCAGGGTTTCGGGGCCGATACTAGCAGCCGCGTCGGGTTCGCGGCAGCCGGCCGCGGGACGCGCGCCGCGAACGGCTTGGGATGCGTCGGCCGCGCGCCGGATGCCGACCCGTGCGGCCACCGCGCGGGATCTCGTTGCGCGCGGGTGCTGCTGGGCGCGGCGCCGGCCGCGGTCAGCTACAGGTCGCGCAGCGCGCGCGCCAGCGGCTGGCGCGACGCGCGCAGCGCCGGCAGGAACCCGCCCACCACGCCCATCACGGCCGCGAACGCCATCGCCACGGCGAGGATGACGGGTGTGACGCGGAACGCGAACGCCACCTCGCTGAACGACGAGAAGTTGGTGGTGCTCGTCACCATGCCGTTGATCGGCAGCGCGATCAGGCAGCCGAGCGCGCCGCCCAGCAGCGCCAGGATCACCGACTCGGCCAGGAACGACAGCAGCACCGCGCCCGGCCCGAAGCCGAGCACGAGCAGCGTCGCGATCTCGCGCGTGCGCGCGCCCACCGAGCCGAACATGGTGTTCATCGCGCCGAACACCGCGCCGATCCCCATGATCAGCACGATGAACAGCCCGGCCACGCGCATCACCGTGGCCAGCATCTGCGACTGCTGCTCGTAGAAGTCCCGTTCGCGGTGCACGTCCACGCCGAGCCGCGGATCGGATTCCAGCGCCTGCTTCGCGGCCGCGAACTGCGACGTGTCGCGCATGGCGAACGTCAGACTCTGGTACACGTCGCCGCGGAACACCGGCATCAGCACGGCGTTGTCGCCCCAGATCTCGGACTCGAACGACGAGCCGGCGGCGGTGAAATGGCCGACGACCGTGAACACGCGGGTGCCGAACTGCATCTGCTGGCCCAGGCCGCAGTCCGCGAACCGCGGCGCGATCTTGCGGCCGACGACGACCTCGGCGGTTCCCGGCTGGAACATGCGCCCGTCCACGATCCGCACGTCGTTGGCGCGCTCGCGAAACGGGAACGCGGCCGGATCGATGCCGCGGATGGTGACGTTGGAGCTGCCCGGCTGCCCGAGCCGTGCGCGGTTCGTGAGCACCACCACGTCGGCGCTGACGGCCGGCCGGCCGTCCGGGCCCGGCGCCACGTAGGGATTGGCGCGCAGGATGTCGATGGTCTGGCGCGTCAGGCCGCTCGAGATCTCGGAGTCGGCCCCCTTGCGCAGCACCAGCACGTTGTGCGGCGAGCCGCTCGACACCAGCGCCGCGTGGAACCCGCTCGCCAGCGCCAGCGCGCCGATCAGGATCGCCACCGTGAAGCCCACGCCGACCATGGTGGTGAAGCTCGCCGCCGGCCGCCGGAACACGCTGCGCACGTTGTAGACGATCGGAATCGCCACGGCTCATGCCCTCCGCAGGGCGCTGACGATGCGCAGCCGCGCCGCCTGCCAGGCGGGCACGATGCCGCTCAGCAGCCCGAGCCCGACCGCGATGCCGACGCCGGCCATCACCGTGGTGGGCGCCACGGTCATCGGCGGCAGCACGCCCAGGTTCAGGCCGGTGACGAGCGCGCGCGCCAGCAGCGCGCCGGGCACGCCGCCGAGCAGCGTGATCACCGCCGCCTCGCCCAGCACCAGCCCGAACACCGTGCCGTCGCCGAAGCCGAGCGTCTTCATCACGCCGATCTCGGCGATGCGCTCGCGGAACGCGGACATCATCGTGTTGCCGGCCACGAGCAGGATCGAGAACACCACCGCGAAGCCGATGACCTCGAGCACGAACGGGATGTTGCCGTACATGCTCACGAACCCCGCCTGGAACGCGCGCTCGGTCTCGGTCTTGGTGGCGGCCGAGGAGTTCTCGAACATGGCGTCCACCGCCCTCGCCACCTGGCCCGCGCGCGACGGGTCCGACAGCTCCAGCACGTACACGCCCACCAGCCCGGCGTCGTGCATGCCGTTCTGGTTCAGGTACTCCCAGTGGAAGAACATCGCGTCGGCGTTCATGGCCGGATTGATCGGGTGATAGACGGCGCGGATCGTGAACGGCCACGAGCCGGGATAGATGGTGCCGTCCAGGTGGATCGTCTGGCCCACCTTCCAGCCTTTCTTCTTCATCAGCGCGTCGCCCACCACGGCCGCGGTGCGTTCCATCATGAACGACGCCAGCCTGGGGTCCATGCCGGCGGGCACCGGCGTGCCGGGCGGGGCGGGCGACGCCTCGGTGATGGCGAAATCGCGCGCGTAGATCGGCAGGTAGCTGGCGCCGTCGATGGCGAACTGGGCGAAGAACCCGTGCGGATCGTTGGGATCGCGGCCGCCGAACCAGTTGGACCAGCTCACCGACCTGACCCCGGGCACGGCCGCGATGCGGTCGCGGTAGGCGAGCGGCAGCGGGAACACCAGCGAGATCGCGTTGCGCGTGGCCATGCGCGTCTCGCTGCCGATCTGGATCGCGCTGTTCAGCGTGTCGAGCACGCCCCACAGCGCGCAGAACAGGAACAGCGCCACGAACACGCTGGCCACCGTCAGCAGCGTGCGCGGCTTGTTGCGCATCAGGTTGACCCACACCAGCCGGCCGTAGCTCATGGGCGCGCTTCCGCCGCCTCGAGCAGCGTGCCCTTTTCCAGATGCAGCGTGCGCGACGCGCGCTCGGCCGCGTGCGGATCGTGGGTCACCATCACCACGGTCTTCTTGAACTCGCGGTTCAGCCGCTCGAGCAGCGTGAGGATCTCCTCGCCGGATCTGCGGTCGAGGTCGCCGGTCGGCTCGTCGGCCAGCAGCACCGCCGGGTCGCTCACCACCGCGCGCGCGATCGCCACGCGCTGCTCCTGGCCGCCCGACAGCTGGCGGGGGAAGTGGTCGAGCCGGTCGCCCAGGCCCACGATCTGCAGCGCGGTCTCGGCGCGCTTCCTGCGTTCGCGGCTGCTCATGCCCTTCACCAGCAGCAGCGGCAGCTCCACGTTCTGGAGCGCCGTCAGCACCGGAATCAGGTTGTAGAGCTGGAAGATGAAGCCGATGTGGCGCGCCCGCCACCGCGCCAGCGCCGCGCCCGGCAGGCTCGAGATGTCGGTGCCGGCCACCACCACGCGGCCCGAGCTGGGGGTGTCGATGCCGCCGATCAGATTCAGCAGCGTGGTCTTGCCGCTGCCGGAGGGGCCCATCAGCGCCGCGAACTCGCCGTCGGCGATGTCGAGCGACAGCCCGTCCAGCACCGTGATCTGCTCGGTGCCGCGCTGATAGATCTTGCGCACGTCGCGCACCTGAACCGCACCCATGCGTCCTCCTTCGCCGCAGCCGGCTACGACGCCGGCGTCGCCACCCGCACGCGCTGTCCATCCTTGAGCGTGGCCGACGGCTTGTCCACCAGCCGCTCGTCGCCGGTGAGCCCGGCCCGCACCTCGAGCTGATCGTCGCGCGCCGGCCCGAGCGTCACCGCGCGCGCGTGCACGCGGTCGCCTGCGATCACCCACACGCGCGTCCCCGCGCCCTCGCCCACCACCGCGTCCTTCGGCACCGTCACGCGCCGCGGCAGCGTCACCCCCTGCGCGCCCGCGCCGCGCACGAACTCCACCTTGGCGCCCATCTCGGGCAGGATGCGCGGATCGTGGTCGAGGATCGCGACCTTGACCAGCACCGTGCCCTTCTGGCGGTCCGCGGTCGGAACCACCTGCCGCACCACGCCCTGGAACGACGTGTCGGGGTAGGCGTCGAGCGTGATGCGCGCCGCCTCGCCGTGCGCGACCTGCGCGATATAGGCCTCGTTGACGTCCACCTCGACCTCGAGCGTGGCCAGGTCCGCCATCGTCGCGATCGCGGTCGCGGTGAGCCCGCCGCCCGCCGAGGCCGGCACCACCATCTCGCCCAGCTCGGCGTCCTTGCGCAGCACGGTGCCGTCGAACGGCGCGCGCACGTTGGTGTTCTCGAGGCTGACGCGCGCCGCCTCGAGCTGCGCCCGGGCGGCCGCGACCTGCGCGTCCAGCACGTGCATCTTCGTGCGCGCGTTCTCGACGTCGGCCGGCGACAGCACCTGCGCCCGGGCCAGCGCCTCGGCCCGCGCCAGATCGCGCGCGGTCTGGTCGCGCTCGGCGCGCTGCTGCATGAGCTGCGCCTCGGCGCTGCGCACCGCCGCGCGCTGATCGGCGCTCTCGATCCTGGCGATGATCTCGCCGCGCCGCACGTGCGAGCCCTCCGCCACGCCCAGGTAGGCGAGCCTCCCCGGGATCTTCGCGGACACCGACGCCTTGGTGCGCGCCACGACGTAGCCGTTGGCGGTGATGCCGGCGCCGCCGGCGAGCGCGCCGCCCGTCACCACCGGGGCGGTCGCGGTCACCACCGTGGCGCGCGGCCGCACGGCGTACGCCGCCAGCGCGGCCAGCACCACGAGCGCGCCCGCCACCCACGGCCACGCGCGGCGTCCACCGCCCGCGCGCGGCGACGCCGGGCGATCCCGCTCGATCCGCAGGCTCGACAGGTCCGGAGGCGTGCTCATGGAAGCGAGTCACGGTATGGAGCGGGGCCCGGAGGGTCAAGTCGGGTTGACCATGCGGCGAACCGGACCCTAGACTCGCGTGTTCGGGTGTTGCACCGCCACGCAGGAGGATGGAAATGCCGTTCGTGATCGCCGAGCCGTGCATCGGGGTGAAGGACAAATCGTGCGTCGAGGTGTGCCCGGTCAACTGCATCTACGAGGGCGATGACCAGTTCTACATCCATCCCGACGAGTGCATCGACTGCCAGGCGTGCGAAGCCGCCTGCCCGGTGCAGGCGATCTTCCCCGACAACGGCGTGCCCGAGAAGTGGAAGAGCTTCACCGACAAGAACCGCGCGTTCTTCGAGAACAAGTGATGGCGCGTCGCGCCGGCCGGGTCCGCGCGTGCCGCCGCGGCGCCCGCTCGCGGAGGCGCGGGTGACCGAGGCCACGCTGCCCTCGCGCGAGCAGGCGCTGGCGCTCGTGCACGAGTGGATCCAGAACCCCAATCTGCGCAAGCACTGCTACGCCGTGGAGGCCGCGATGCGCGCGTACGCGCGGCGCGACGGCGGTGACGTGGAGCGCTGGGGCCTGGCCGGGCTGGTGCACGACTTCGACTGGGAGCGCCATTCCGACATGGAGCGCCATCCCGTGCAGGGCGTGGCGGAACTGCGCCGGCTCGGCTGGCCCGAGGACATCTGCCGCGCCGTGCTCGGCCACGCCACCCACACCGGCGTGCCGCGCGACACGCCGATGGCGCGCGCGCTGTACGCGTGCGACGAGCTGTCCGGGTTCCTGGTGGCGTGCGCGCTCGTGACCCCGAACCGCACGCTGGCCGAGGTCGAGGTGCCGTCGGTGCGCAAGAAAATGAAGCGCGCCGATTTCGCGCGCAACGTCAACCGCGACGACATCGTGCATGGCGCGGCCGAGTTGGGCGTGGACCTGGACGAGCACATCGCGCGCGTCCTGGACGCGCTGCGCGGCGTTCACGCGGAGCTGGGGCTGTAGCGCGGCGGCGGCATCGCATGCGCGCCGTTTCCGACCGCCGCCGTGCCCGCTGACTCGCTCTCGCCGGCGCTCGAGCGCTGGCACGACTTCTACCTGCTGACCGGCACCGCCGCCGCCACGCTGCTGGGGCTGCTGTTCGTGGCGCTGTCGCTGCACCTGGACATCGTGGTGCGCGAGGACGCGCCGCACCTGCGGCTGCTGGCGCGCGAGGCGTTCTACAGCTTCGTGTTCGTGCTGCTGTTGTCGCTGCTGCTGCTCGTGCCAGACAACCACGCGCGGCCGATGGGGGTCGAGCTGGCGGCGATGGGGACGATGCGGCTCGTGCTGCTGCTGGTGGCGATGCGCGGGGCGGGCGCCAGCATCGGCCACGGATTCACGCGGCGGCACGTGCGGCGGCGCTTGCTGCCGGCCGTCGCCGCCGCCGCGCTGCTGATCGTCGCGGGTGTCACGATCCTGCGCCACGACGTGGACGACGGCCTGGCGACGATCGTGACCACCTGCCTGCTGCTGCTCGTCACCGCCACGGCGATCGCGTGGGACCTGATCATGCGCGTGGGCGAGGCCCGCCACCGCGCACCGCACTGATCCGCGCCGCTGGCGCGCCGGCACGCCATCGAAACGGCTTCGGCGCCGGCGCGAGGGGTCGCCACGAAACACGGGCGCCGGCGCGAGTCCGTCGCTCCGGGATCTTCTCCCGGGGAGGCGTTCCCGCCCGGCGCCGTGATCGCGTCCGGTGCTGCTCCTGACGGAGGCCCGGACGTTCGTCCGCTCGCGCGGACCTGTCCGCGCTGAAGCGCGGGTGTCGCCGGCGCACGTGACGGCCGCCGGCCACGCGCATTCCACTCCCGCGCGCGGCTTCCGTCAACGACGAAATGCGCGCGCCCGCTCCGCGCGTGCGCCGGCGTCGCGTCCGCGCCCGCGGCTGCCGCGGAGCGCGCGTATCCGCACGCGGTTCACGCCAGCGCGCTCAACCGCGCGGCGGTGACCGTGGCCGCGCCGAGCGTGTCGTCCACCGCGCCCTCCACGCGCACCACCTGCGCGCGCACCGCGTGCGCGAACGCGCGATGGGTGTCGGGGAACAGCACGCACTCGACGATGCCGGAGCGGTCGGCGAGCGACAGGAACAGCATCACGCCGCCCTGTTTCGTCTCCACCCGCCGCATCGCGCACGGCAGCCCGGCG
>DASSIN010000160.1:0-15791 GCA_035691845.1 Candidatus Eiseniibacteriota bacterium
CCGTCGCCGCCAGCGCGTCGGCGCGGGCCGGCGCGGCCGCGAGCAGCGCCACCAGCAGCGCCGTGATCGCGCGAATGGGGGCGGCGAGGTTCGGGCCCGGACGCTGGCTCATGACGGGGTTGGATGCCGCCGGGCTCGGCGGTCGCGCCATCGTCGTATCGCGCGCGGCGTCAGGACGGGTCAAGCGCGGATCACTCCGGCGATTCGGCCAGCAGCGCGCGCAGGTCCAGCGGCTGCGTGACCAGCGCGACCTGGCCGTTGGCGTCGCGCGGCCACTCGGACTCCGGGCGATCGCGATACAGCTCGACGCCGTTCATGTCCGGATCGTGCAGGTAGAGGGCCTCGCTCACGCCGTGGTCGGCCGCGCCGTCGAGCGCGATGCCCGCGCGCATCACCCGCCGCAGCGCATCGGCCAGCGCGGCGCGCGTGGGATAGAGGATCGCGACGTGGTAGAGGCCCGTGCTGCCCGCGGGCGGCGGCGCGCCGCCGCGGCTCTCCCAGGTGTTGAGCCCGATGTGGTGATGGTAGCCGCCGGCGGAGATGAACGCGGCCGAATCGCCCATGCGCGTCACGCGCTCGAACCCGAGCACGCCGCACCAGAACCCGAGCGCGCGCTCGAGGTCCGCCACCTTCAGGTGCACGTGCCCGATGCGCACGTGCGGGTCGATCGGCGCCACGCCCCCGGGATCGCTCACGCGCGCCGCGTGCGCGTCATCGCCCGCCGCCCAGCCACACGAACGATCGGCTGGTGCCGCCGGAGCTGCTCCAGGCGCGCGCGCGGTAGACGCCGGCCGCGGCGGGATCGCCCGCATCGGTGCGGCCGTCCCAGCGCCACGCGTGGCGGCCGGCGCCGCCCTCGAGCGTGAGCTGCCGCACCCGCCGGCCGGAGGCGTCCACCACCTCGATCCGGATCGGCGCGGCGTCGAACGCCTCGATCGCGAACGCCACCCGGTCGCGCGCCGGGTTCGGCGCGGCGGGCGCGAGCGCGACCGGCTGCGACACGCCCGCCGGCGGCCGCGGCACGCCGGTGCCGCTGCCCACCAGCGCCAGCTCGTCGATCCCGACGTCGGCGCGGATCGTGTCCGGGGACTGCACGTACGGCGCGTGATCGTGGCGGATCAGGATGTTGCTCACGTTCTGGAGCGCCTGATCGAACGTGCCGCCCGCCGGGCTGGCGATGATCTGCGTCCAGCCGGCGGAGGAGGTGAGATCCACCGTGAACTGCGCCCACGCTCCGGCCGGCGGGATGAAGCCGGTGTCGAACTGCCAGAAGTTCTGGGTGGTGGAGTTGGTGCCGAGCGCGAAGTGGATCTCGAGCGGGTTCGCGTTGCCGACGTCGTTCAGCCACAGCTTCACCTTCTGGATCCCCGCCGCCTGCCAGTTGCCGGCGTAGTTGGCGCTCGCGCTCTGGGTGCCGAGGTTGAGCGTGTTGAACGGCGCGGGGCCGGGCGTCGACATCTGGAAGAAGCCATCGCCGGCGCCCAGCTCGCCCCCGGTGCCCGGATTCGAGTAGGTGGCGCCGCCGCCGAACCCGCCGTTGCCCGTGGTCCAGTGCTCGACGAAGCCGGGTGTGGGGTTGGCCGATGCGATCGGCGCGTGCGCGGAGGCGACCGCGAGCGCCAGGGCGAGCGGAAACGCGAGCGGGGTGCGGCGGGCGGCTGCGGGCACGAGTCACTCCCCCATCAGGGCTGTCGGGTCAGCGGGGCGCCCACGACGCTAGCACACTCGGAGCGGCGCGCGAACGGCCGAAGCTGCAGGCCCCCTGCCAGCGTGTCATGCCCCCGCGGTATCGGCGGCACGCCGGCGGCGCCGTGCGCCTGTGGCACACGTGATGCGAGGCCGATGCCTGTCCGACCCGCTCCCACACCGGCCGAAGGGGCCCGCCATGGCATTCCGCTCACGCGAAGGATCGACCGCGCGCCTGCTGCAGCTGTGCGGCGGCTATTACATCTCGTACGTCCTCACCGGCATCGTGGTGAAGTGGTACACGGGCGGGCTGCGCACCCCGCGGCTCACCGACATGGCGTTCCTGCTCGACAACACGCTCGGCAGCAGCGTGCTGTGCGTGCTGGCGGTGTTGGCGTTCGGCTGGCTGCACCTGCCCGGCGCCACCACGCGGCGCTGGGCGGGCATGACGGTGCCGGTCGAGACGCCGTACATCGTCGTGTCCGGCGTGTGCACGGCCATCATCATCCCCGCCACCACGCTGCTGTACACGCTGCCGATCTCGGTGATGGTGGCGATGGTGATCATGCGCGGCAGCGTGATCGTGATCAGCCGCTGCGTGGACGCGGTGCTGGCCCGCCGCGGGCTGCTGCGCCGCAAGGTGTACGCGCAGGAGAACTGGGCGGTGGTGTTCGCGCTGCTGGCGTTGAGCACGAACGTGCTGCTGGTTCCGATCGCGCGCCGGTTCGACCACGCCGTGCCCGCGTTGCGCGGGCTGGCCGGCACCTCGCTCGCCGGATCGTTCGATTTCCTGCATTCCGGGCTCGCGATGTGGGTGCTCGTCACCTACATCCTGGCCTACGCCGTGCGGCTCTATTGGATGAACGTGTTCAAGCTCACGCGCCCGCCCGGGCCATCGCTCGACAACCGCGGCTACTTCGCCATCGAGCAGGTCGTGGCCAGCGGCACGATGGCGCTGGTGGTGATCGCGATCTTCGCCGGCACGCGCATGCTGGGCTGGCAGGATGCGCGGCTGGTGCAGCTGGCGAACGAGATCGCACGCCCCAATGCGTCCGCCGTGATGTCGGGCGTGCCGTATGCGCTGGTGGCGTTCTTCTCGGTGTTCCTGTTCATGTTCCACGGCCGCTCGGCCACGTTCGCGGGGCTCGTCAACCGCATCACCTCGCTGCTGGCCGGCACCACCGCCACACTGCTGCTGGCGCTCGTGTTCCACCTGCCGCCGCCGAGCTTCTCGGACTGGGTGTCGCTCACGTTCGTGCTGATCGCGGTCGCGCTGCTCGGCAACGTCGAAGCGCGGCGCCCGGCGGAGCGACCGGTGCCGCTCCCCACTCCCGCGCTGGCGCAGCCCGCGAGCTGACGCGCGGCGGCGCCGCGGCCGCCGCGCGGGCGTCTTCCGCAACCCGCCCGCGCGTCTGCCAGAGCAACAGGTCGCTGCCACGCTGGCAGGCGCGCGCATGCGCGCGACCGTTGCCTGGCTGGCAACGGTTCCGCGCACCGCGTCCGCCCGCAGTCGCGTGCGCCGCACGCCACTTGCGCGCGCGAGCCCAACGCCGTTCCCACGCTTGGCACGGCTGATGCGCTTCGACCGGCGCGCTCAGCCGCGAGCGCCGCCACGACCGGCGGGGCCGCCGGCGAACGACGGAGGCTCACATGAGGGCTCGAATCCGGGGGGCCGCGATCGGCGCCCTCCTCGCTTCTCTCGTGGCGGTGGCGTCGGGCCAGGCCGCGCCGTTCTCGGTTCAGGCGGTGTTCCCGTTCGGCCCCGCGCACATCGGCGTGGCGTTCTCGGACAGCGTGGACATCGCCACCGCACTGCAGCCGTCGCACTACGCGATCGCGCCGGTGGGCGGCGCGGCGGCGCTCACGATCCAGACGGTCCAGCTGCAGGACAACCAGCGCACCGTGATCCTGACCACCACCGGCGCGCTGCCGAGGAGCGCGTCCTACACGCTGACGGTGTCCGGCGTGGTGAGCCGCGGCGGCGCGGCGCTCGACGGCGCGCCGGCGGTGCCATGGAGCACGCCCGCCGAGGCCATCACCGGCATCGCCGACGTGCACGCCAACATCAACAACCTGACCTCGCCCGTCACCATCATCGCCGAGGTCTACATCCGCGAAGGCAGCGTGACGGGCACGCCCAGCGGGTTCGTGCAGGACGGCACCGGCCGCGGGCTCAACGTGTTCGGCACCCCGCTGATCGCGTCGCTCGACGCGCTCGGCACGGTGTGCGAGATCACCGGCACGCCGTCGCTGTACTTCACCACCGTCGAGCTGACCGGGCTCACGGTGGTGCCGATCGCCTCCAACGTGCCGCTGCTGGCGCCCAAGGTGTTGAGCGTGCCCGCCGCGTCGTCGTCGGCGTGGGAAGGCACCTACATCCAGACCACGGCGCAGCTCACCAGCACGCCGACGGCGTCGGGCTCCAACCACTACAACTACCCGGCGAGCGCCGACGGCGTGGCGTGGATCTACCGCGTGCGCAACAGCACCGGCGTCAACCCCGGCCGCTTCGACGGCAACGAGGTGGTGACCGGGGCCGGCGCGGGCGCCAACTTCAACGGCACCTACGAGGTCGTGGTCGGCGTGCCGGGCGACTTCTTCGTCGGCACCGGGCGCGGCGACATCACGCCGCCGGTGCTGGTGTCTGCCAACGGCGACGGCGGTGCCTCGAAGGTGATGGTCACGTTCTCCGAACCGGTCGCGGCCGGCGCCACCACGGTCGCCCACTACGACCTGCACCCGACCTCCGCGCCGGCGAGCCCGGTCACGATTTCGAGCGCCTCGGTCACCGGCGCCACGGTGACACTCACGCTCGCCGCGCCGCTCACCGCTGGCGCCGACTACACGCTGGCCGTGGCGCACGTGCAGGACGCGGCGGGCAACGAGATTCCGGCCGGCAGCACGATCGCGTTCACCGCCACGACGCCGGTGCCATACGGCATCACCGCCGTGTACCGGTTCGGGGCCGAGTACGTCGGCGTGGCGTTCACGCGCAAGGTCAACGCCTCGGCCGCCACCACGCTCGCCCACTACGCGTTCTCGCCCGCGCTCGCGCTGGCGGGCGCGACGCTCCAGGACAACGGCCAGATCGTGATCCTGCGCGCCGCGGCCGCGCTGCCGGCCGCGACGACGTACCAGGTCACGGTGACGGGCGTGCCGGGCGCGGCGGGCGAGGCGCTGCCCGCGCACGCGCCGTACGGCTTCGATACCGGCACCGAGACGGTGCTGGACATCGCCACCATCCAGGCCAACGTGGCCACCTACGCCGGGCAGACGGTCACGTTCTACGGCCAGGTCACGATCCCGGTCGGCAGCCGCGGCGGCACGCCGAGCGGCTACGTCCAGGACGGCTCCGGCCACGGCATCAACCTGTTCGGCAACCCGGTGCAGGGGGCGGTGAACCAGCTCGGCAGCGTGGCCAGGGTCACGGGCACGGTCACCCCCTACTTCACCACCACGGAGGTCACGCCCTACACCGCGGTGGCCGTGGCGAGCGGCGTGCCGCACCTGGCCGCGAAACGCGTGAGCGTGGCGGCCGCGAACGATGCGGCGTGGGAAGGCACGTACATCGAGACCAGCGGCACGATCTCCGACATCGCCGCCTCCGGCACGAGCAACGTCAACTACACCGTCGCCGACGGTCCCGCCGCCGTGACGTTCCGGGTCGGGAACGGCCTCGGGATCCCGCCGGGCCAGTTCGTGGTGGGCGATCACGTGACCGGACGCGGCGCCGGAGGGTCGTTCCAGTCCACATACCAGATCAACATCGGCAACCTCGAGGACCTGTTCCTCGCGGGCGCCGGCGGCCCCGACACGACCGGGCCGCACGTGGTCAGCGCGGCGGGCGACGACGGTTCGCCGTTCGTCACGCTGACCTTCGACGAGCCGCTCGCCAGCACCACCGCGACGCTGGCGGCCAGCTACACGGTGACACCCGCGGGCGGAGGGGCGGTCGTCGTCACCCAGGCCGTGCTCTCGGCCAGCGCGCGCACCGTCACGCTGACCCTGGCGTCGCCGCTGTCGGGCGGCACCCTCTACACCGTCACCGTCACCGGCGTCACCGACGTGTCGGGCAATCCCGTCGCGGCCGGCACGAGCGTCACGTTCACGGCCACGCTCGCCGCCGCGGCGGGGGCCCGGCTGTCGGTGCCGGCGCGCACGGTGATCCGTGGCCTCGCCCGGCAGGGCGAGGTTGCGACGCTGGACGTGTCCGGGCCGGTCAACAGCAAGGCGGTGGTGCGCATCCTCGACATGCGCGGCCGCATCGTGCGCGTGCTGTTCGACGCGCGGCTGACCGGCAACGGCCGCAAGACGCTGGTCTGGGACACGCGCGACGACGCGTTCGAGTTCGTGCCCGCGGGTCTGTACATCGGTCATCTGCTCATCACCGACACGGCCGGCCACACCAGTGAAGCGCGCGCGCCGATCGTGGTCGCGGTGAGGCTCAAGTGAGGTGCGTCATGAGGCATCGGCTGGCGGTTCTGACCACGATCGCGCTCCTGGCCGGCGCCTGCGCACCGGCATGGGCCGCGTTCGAGGACATCGAAGTCTCGCCGCGGTTCCGCGCCATCGGTGGCGCGGGCGTGGCGGCGGCGGCGGACGTGTACGCCGCGCTCGGCAATCCGGCGGCGTTGGGGTGGATCGAGGGCGTGTCGGGCGCGGCGTCGTACGTGGAGCCGTTCTCGCTCGGGTTCGCGCAGCAGAACGCGGTGGCGGCGACGCTGCCGCTGTCACGCCGCATGGGCGGCGTCGGATTCGCGGTGCGCACGTTCGGCGTGCGCTATCAGGGCGAGAACCTCGACAACGAGACCACGCTGTCGATCGCGCACGGCTTCCCGATCATGCAGGACGCGCAGAGCGCGCTGGCCGTGGGCTGGTCGGTGAGCCTGTACAGCATGTCGCTCGGCACGTCGGTGACCGGCATCGATCCCGGCAAGGCCTCGACGCTGGGGCTCGGGGTGGGCGCCGTGGCGCTGGTGCGCGACCGCACGCGCGTCGGGTTCGCGATCGAGAACCTGAACAATCCTTCGCTCGGCGACAAGGACCACGAAGATCTGGCGCGCCGTCTGACGGGCGGGGTCACCTATTCGCCATACGCGGGCGTGACCACGATGCTGGCGATGAACTCCGAGCTCGGCCAGGGCATGGAGTACCGCGGCGGCGTGGAGCTGCAGGCCACGTCGTTCCTGTGGCTGCGCGCCGGCGTCGCCAGCGACCCCAACGTGTTCACGGCGGGGCTCGGGCTCGCGGTCAAGGGGCTCGAGCTCGACTACGGGTTCTCGAGCGGCGGCGGCGTGCTGGGCGAGACGCACCACATCGGGCTCGAGGTGCATGCGCGCGCGCCGTGGGAAGGCCGGCCATGAACCCGCGCGCCGCGCTGCCGATCGCGCTGCTCGCGCTGCTCGGCGCGGCCGGGACGGCGCGCGCGGACGTGGCGGCCGACACGGCGCGGGCGCTGGCGGCCGATTCCACACCGGCGCCGGCGGCAGCGCCGCTGCCGGGCGTGGATCTCAATCGCGCCACGCGCGCGCAGCTGGTGGCGCTGCCGGTCGCTCCCGCGATCGCCGACGGCATCATCGATCGCCGCACCTACCTGGGCTGGTTCACCAGCGTATTCGATCTGTACGACGTGCCGGGCATGACGCCGGAGCTGTTCGCGCGGCTGCGGGCGCGCGTCGTGGTGTCGCCGGTGTTCGAGGCCAAACGCCAGGAGGGCGAGGAGGAGCAGCGCGTCGGCGATCTCAACTACCTGGTGCAGCGGCTGCTGTCCGAGGAGGGCGCGAGCGAGGGCCTGGTGGATTCGTACGTGGATCAGATCCGCGATCCGCGCGACGTGAACGGTCTCGACTACTTCGACCTCGCCTCGTACGAGAACCTCTCGCCCGTGGATGCGACCGCCATCATGCGCGAGCGCCAGCTCGCCGGCCGGATCGAGAACGAGCGCCAGCTGCGCGCCACGCCGGGCCTGTCGTACTGGGGATTCCGCAACGTGCGCGACTTCGTCACCTACGCGCCGCGCGACAGCGGCGGGTCCAGGCTGCACGTGGACGCGCAGTGGCGCACGTACGACACGCCCTACACGGCGGACGATGCCGACGTCCTGACCTCGAACCTGATCAACGACACGAGCGGGCTCACGGCCGACCAGGCGCAGGCGTTCAAGAACTTCCAGCTCGACACCTACGCCGGCCGGCTCGGGCTCGGCCTGTCCGACCCCGCGCTCACCCAGAAGGTGCGCGCGCGCTGGGGCCCGCACTGGAGCGGCGGGTGGCTCGCCAGCCGCAACGTGGGCGAGCAGGCGTGGAACTCGACGCTCAAGGGGTTCGCCGCGGTCGAGGACCTGAAGCCGATCGCCACGCCGCTCGGACCGCTGACGCTGCAGCGCGCGGTGGCCGGCTCCTACGCCGTCACCTTCGGGCTCGGGCTGGTGATGGATGCCACCGACTTCTTCTCGGCACGCCGCACCGGCTTCGGCTACTCGGTGCGCCCGCTCGGGCTGCGCGGCGACCTGTCGCGCACCGACGAGTACGGGCTGAACGGCCTCGGGCTCGAGGCCACGCTCGGCCGGCTGCGCGCCACGATGTTCGGCTCGCAGGCGCGCAAGGACGCGATCCTCAATCCCGACGGGTCGTTCAACCGCTACATGAGCATGGTGCCGCGCGTCCCCAACGACGTGCTGGACGAGATCCGGCAGGACATCCTGGACGGCACGTTCGCCGGGCGCGGCGACGCGGCCGCCTACTTCCCGATGCGCGACGTCATGGACGAGCGCGTGCTCGGCACCAACGTGCGCTGGGAGTTCGCCCCCGGCACCTACGTGGGCGCGACCGGCGTGGACATCCGCACCCGGAACCGGGCGTTCTCGGGCGCGCTGGCCGACCGCTTCAATCCCGATCCCAACACCCTCGTCATCGACCCCAACCGGATCGAGGACCGCGACGCCGAGATCGGCGGCGCCTACGACAGCCGCGCGCTCGGCGACTACCGGCGGATCTGGGGCGCCGAGGGCCAGGGCGTGTGGCGCAACCTGTCGCTGGCGGGCGAGTACGGCAAGCTCGAGACCTCGACCCGATCGAGCGCGCTGGCGCGCGTGTTCTCCAACGGGCCCCAGGCGTTCGTGACGCAGGGTTACGCGCAGTGGGAGAACCTGACGCTGCTGGCGCTGTACCGCGACTACGACATCGGCTACGACGATCCCTACGACCGCGCGTTCTCCGAGGACAGCCGCTACGAGCAGACGATCCTCGACGGCAACGCCTATCGGCTCAACAACCCGTACTGGGCGATGCTGGCGCGCGACGACCCCACCCCCAAGGCCGAGCGCGGCTGGTACTTCAACACCCGCTGGCAGCCGCTGCGCGACTTCCTGGTGAGCGGGTTCGAGTACGACACCTGGATCCGCAAGGCCGACAACGCCGACATGTCGCGCGTGGTGGCGCGGCTCGAATACCGGCCGATCTTCCCGATCCGCATCCGGCTGCGTCAGGCGATGTCCGCGCGCCACGCCGACCGGCCCGACGACATCCGCGCCTACCGGCAGTGGGACTCGCGCATCGAGCTGCTCGCCAACCTGTCGCGCTTCGACCAGCTGCGGTTCCTGTACTCGACCACCAACGTGATGTTCGCCGCGCGCGGCCGGCTGTCGGGCCCCGCGGCCGGCGGCGACGTGCAGTCGGACACCACCGCGCAGCGCGGCTCGCCGGCGACGGCGTTGCAGGCGCAGTTCACGCACCAGTTCACCCCCGACATCGCGCTCACGCTGTCGAGCGAGGTGTACGACGGGTTCCTGTGGAACTACGAGGACAACGAATTCCTGGTGGTGGACGGCAAGGGATTCCGCAACTGGGTGATGCTGCGCAGCCGGCTGTCGCCGCACCTGTCGTGGCGGTTCAAGTGGACCACCGATCACGCGCTGTCCCGCACGTACGTGGACATCCGCAATTTCGGATCGCTGGTGTCGCCGACGCCGGACGCCACCGACGCGCGCGGCGACGCCAGCGCGTTCCGGCTGCAGCTCGATCTGTCGCTATAGAGGAGGATGCCATGAACCATCGTGCAGCATGGCTCGCCCTGATCGGCGTGCTTCTCGGGTGCGCGTGGGGCGCGGGTCACGTGCTCGCGGCATCCTCGCTCGATCGCTCGTTCGGAACCCCGGAGCTCGGCCTCTCGGCGCGGCTGCGGGGCATGGGGGGCGCGGGCGGCGCGCTCGGCGACGGGGGGCTCGGGCTGCTCGACAACCCGGTGTCCGCCGTGCTGTCGGGCGACGATGCCCCTGGCGCCCTGCGGCTGCAGGCGTCGGGCGACCTCGCCCGGCAGAGCGAGGACCGCATGGTCCCCCTCTACGACACGTTCGACGACTACGTGCACGAGACCGCGATCGCGATCAACGACCACGGCTACGGCGCGGTGAACTTCGGGCTGGCGTACGCGCCGCGGCCGCTCGGGGGGTTCGTGCTGTCGCTGTCGAGCGTCGAGGCGTGGGATCCGCGCTACGACTACCAGGACGAGCGCCGCTCGACGGCCACCACCGATCAGATCGTGGCCGAGCGCTTCATCACCACCACCGGCGCGTTGCGCGAAACCGGATTCGGGCTCGCTCACGCCCTGCCGTTCGGGCTGTCGGCCGGCGCCGCGCTGCACGTGTACATGGGCACGTTCGACGACCGCGACGCGCTGGTGCCGCGCCAGAACGGCGTCACCGGCTACGTCAACGAGACGCGCCGCGCGCTGCACGGGGTCTCGCTCGCGCTCGGCGCCGCGTGGCGCGCGAACGAGCGGCTGACGGGCGCGGTGTCGTGGGAAAGCGGCCCCCGCCTGTCGAGCAAGGTCACGAGCTGGGCCAACGACTCGGTCGTGGTCGGTCCGGACGTCGTGATGCACGAATTCCGGCCGCCGCGCGTGCACATGAGCAGCGCCTACCGCCCGCGCAACACCGTGCGCACCACGTTCGCGGCCGACGTCGTGTGGTGCGGGTGGTCGCAGCTCACCGACATCGACGAGCCCAGCCAGCCGCTGCTCGACACCTGGGACGTGCGGTTCGGGCTGGAGCACCGGTTCGTGCCCTCGCTGCCCGGGCGGATGGGGTTCCGCTACGAGCGCTGCCCCTACAGCCGCGAGGCCGATCGCGCGTGGTTCACGTTCGGCATGGGCTGGCAGGTGCAGCGCGTCGCGATCGACGCCGGGTTCGAAGTGGGCAAGCGCTCGAGCCGCCAGGACCCGCTGTGGCCGCGCGCCGAGCAGGCAGGGTCGGTCGGGGCCGGGCAGGATCTGGTGCAGGACACGAGCGGCCGGGCGACGCTGGGGCTGGAGGTGAAGTTGTGACACGCACGCGGGACGCGGTGCGGCGGATGCACGAGTGGCATCTGATCGCCCTCGCCGCACTGCTGATCGCGGTCGCGGTGTGGCTGCTGGGGTGCTCATCGCCCGCGCCGGTCGCGCCCGTGGTGCAGACCGACGTGCGCGTGCAGGGCCGCACGGTGTCGTGGACCACGAGCAAGCCGACGTACGCGGTGGTGGTGTGGGGCACGCACGCCGGCCGCTACGACCACGTGGCGTATCCGCCGGCGCCGATCGCCGATCGCAGCGCCACGGTCGAGCACGCGATCACGCTGCTGGCGGCGGCATCGCAGGACAGCGTCTACGCCGTGGTCGAGTCCTGGAACGATCCCGCCGACCCGGTGGTGACGCCGCTCGCGGTGCGACTCGGGTCGCTTCCCGCCACCGGCGCGCTGCTCACCTGGACGATGATCGATGTCGGGTTCGGGGACTCCCACCTGCTGACGATGCCGGTCACCCACGCGCACGTCCTGATCGACGCCGGCGAGCGGCGCGATGCCCCGAACGTGGAGCGGTTCCTGGCCGATGCGGGCGTCACGCGCCTCGACGAGGTGCTGATGACGCACGCGCACGAGGATCACATCGGCGGCATGGTGGGCGAATCCTGGGATCCCAACGACGGCGTGCTGGGCGTGATGCCGGTGGGCGCGCTGATCGAAGGGCCGCCGCCCTCGGTGTCCCGCAGCGCATACGACGAGCTGGTGGCGCTGTGCGCGAGCCGGGCGATCCCGCGCCGGCGCGTGGCCAGCGGCGACGACGACGGCAGCAACCCGGCGCTGACGTGGGATCCCGACGTGCGCGTGCGCGTGCTGCACGCGGGCGGTGGGCGGGCGCTCGGCGGCGACACCGAGAGCGAGTGGCTCAACGACGACTCGATCGTGCTGCGCATCACCTACGGCAACGTGACGATCGCGATGGGCGGCGATGCCGAGAGCCCGGTCGAGAGCGCGCTGCTGGCGCAGCACGCGGTGCTGGACGCCTCGCTGCTCAAGGTGCACCACCACGGCTCGGCCAACGCCAGCGACCCGGGCTGGCTGGACGCCGTGCACCCGCGCGTCGGACTGATCCCGATCACCACCTATGAATCGACCGGCGGCACGCTGCCGTCCGGGATCGTGCTGCAGCGGCTGCGCGACCGCGGCGTGGACATCTACGCCTCGGATCGCGCCGAACGGCTCGGCCTGCAGTACACCGGCGACACCGGGCAGAACGTGACCGTGGTCACCAACGGTTCGAGCTACGAGGTCGCGGTCGCGCCGTCGGCGAGCCGGCACTGGCCGCCCGACGTGGCGACCGCGGCGGGGAGGTAAACATGATCGGCCGTACGGTTCGCCTGCTCCTGATCGCCGCGTGCCTGGCGCTGCCGGCCGAGGCGCGGCGCACCCCGCCGCGGCCGACCGTGCGGCTCGACGTGCTGTACACGAGCGACGTCCACGGCCACCTGGGCCGCGAGGCGGCCACGTTCCTCAACCCCGAGTTCCCGCCGTCGCTGGGCGGCGGCGCGTCGGCGGCCGGCTACATCGCGCACACCCGCATGGCGGTCGAGAACGCCGGCGGCCACGTGCTGCTGTTCGATTCCGGCGACTGGTTCACCGGCACGCCGCTCGGCCAGCGCACGCAGGGCCGCGCGGTGATCGACTACATGAACCGCCAGCGCTACGACGCCTCGGCGGTCGGCAACCACGACTTCGATCAGGGCCGCGCGGTGGCGGAATCGCTCGCCGCCGATGCGAAGTTCCCGATCCTGGCCGCCAACCTGTACGACACCGCCACCGGCCAGCGCGTGAGCTGGGCCCAGGACGTGGCGTGGTTCGACGCCGGGCCGATCCGGATCGCGGTGCTCGGCTACATCACCGAGGCCACGCCCGAGATGGCGTTCCAGAAGAACATCGCCGGGCTCGAGTTCCGCCCGGTGATCGACATGGTGCCCGCCGACGTGGCGCGCGTGCGCGCCCGGGGCGCCGACCTGGTGTTCGTGCTGCTGCACCAGGGGCTGCCGTGGGCGGGCGACCTCGAGGCCTCCTACCGCACGGTGGTGGCGCGCGAGCAGGCCGGCACGCTGCGCCATCGCGGCATGGACGCGATGGAGCTGGCGCGCGCCGTGCCGGGCGTGGACGCGTGGTTCTGCGGCCACACCCACCAGGGCTACAACCAGCCGTGGGAGGATCCCGTCACGCACGCGCTCGTGTTCGAGCCGTACGCCAATGGCTCGAGCCTGGGCCACGTCACGTTCACGCTGGATGCCGCCACGCGCCAGATCACGCGCTGGGAGACGCATTTCGATCGCGGCGCGCTGCTGACGCTGCTGGACGAGGACGTGCTGCCCGACACCACCGAGGACCGCATCATCGGCGCCCAGGTGGCGGAATCCGAGCAGGACCTGAACGTGGTCGTGGGCCACACCGAGGTCGCGCTCCAGAACGGGCCGGCCGAGAGCGCGCTGCTCGGATTCGTGATGGCGGACGCGTTCCGCGAGGAGCTGAACGCCGACGTCGCGATCCAGAACACCGGCGGCGTGCGCGGGCGGTTGGTTCCGGGTCCGATCACGCGCCGAGCGCTGCTGGAGGTCTCCCCGTTCGGTAACGGCATGGTGCTGATGCGCGTGCCGGGCGGCGTGCTGCGCGGGTTGATCGAGGATCGCCTGCGCGGGCGCGCGGCCGGCATGTTCGTGTCCGGGATGCGGGTGCGGTTCGATCTGTCGCGGCCGGAAGGCGCGCGCATCGTGGACGTCACGGTGGGCGGCGCCCCGCTCGACACCACCCGCACCTACACCGTGGCCACCACCGACTACCTGGCCGAGGGCAACAGCGGCCTCGATCGGCTGCGCGCGCTGCCGCCCGAGAACGTGGACCCGGCCGGGTTCACCGATCGCGACGTGCTCGAGCGCTGGCTGCGGCGCCACGATCCGCTGCGGATCCAGAACGACGGCCGCTGGCAGCGCGTGTCGGGCGCCGTCGCGCATCCCGCCGCCGCGCGCGAGTGATCCGGCGGGGCGGCGACCCCGTGAAGTGGGCATCGCGCCCCGGAATGCGGTATCTGTCGCAGGTCTGCTGCTGCTCACCGAGGCCACCATGACCGAGCAACTCGAACCGGAGCCGGAGGCAGTTCATGCGCTCGAACCCTGATCCGTCGCCCTCCTCCCCATCGCTGCTCGACACCGTGCTGCTGCTCGCCCTGCCGGCGTCTGGCAAGTCGGAGATCCGCCGCTACCTCGGCACGCTGACGCCCGAGCAGTGCCGGACCGACATGCACATGGGCCCGGTCGTGCAGCTCGACGACTACCCATATGTGGACCTGATGAGGCGCGTGAGCCGCGCCCTGCGCGCGCAGGGCGAGAACGGCGTGTTCTTCGACTCCGATCTGCTGCCGATGAAGGAGCCGCTCGACTGGGGCGCGCTGATCGAGCTGCTGAACGAGGACTACGCGGCGGTGCTCGAGCGCTCGCGCGTGAGCCCGGAATCGGCGGGCGCCTGGATGCTCGGCCGGTTCGATTGGGCGCGCGCCCAGGTCGGCGCCAAGCCGGCGTTCCACGACCTTTCGCCCCGCGTGCGCGAGCGGCTGATCGCCGAGATCGAGCCGGCGTGCCGGGAGCTGGTCGAGCACCGCAACGCCACCATCCCCGGCAGCCTGCGCGGCCGCACGGTGGTGATCGAGTTCGCGCGCGGCGGCCCGGAAGGCGCGACGATGCCGCTCCAGCCGCCGGTCGGCTACGGCTACTCGTTGTCGCGGCTGTCGGACGACATCCTCGCCGGCGCGTCGATCCTGTACGTGTGGGTCACGCCCGAGGAGTCGCGCCGCAAGAACGAGGCGCGCAGCCCGGGCGCGGCCGACGACTCCGTGCTGCACCACACCGTGCCGCCCAAGGTGATGCGCGGCGACTACGGCTGCGATGACATCGCATGGCTGATCGAGCGCTCCGACCGGCCCGATACGGTGAAGCTGCAGGTGCGCGGCCGCACCCACCACCTGCCGATCGCGCGGTTCGACAATCGCGTGGACCGCACCAGCTTCGTGCGCGACGAGCAGGCGGCGTGGCCGCCGGAGCAGGTCCGGGCATTGCACGACGGGCTGTCCGAGGCGTTCGGGCGGCTGGTGCGCGCGCGCGACGCGAGCGCGCTGGCCCCGAAACCTGCGTGACGCTGAAGTTCCTCGGCACGCGCGCGTTCATCGACGTGGCGACGCGCGCGCACCGGCGCCACAGCGCGGCGCTCGTGCGTCACGGGCGCGCGCGCGTGATGATCGATGCCGGCCTCGACTGGCTCGGCAAACTGAACCGCATCCGTCCCGACGCGATCGTGCTCACGCACGGGCATCCCGACCACGCATTCGGGCTCGCCCACGGCGCGCCATGCCCGGTGTACGCGACCGCGGCCACGCACGCGCTGCTCGGCCGGTTCCCGATCGCCCAGCGCCGGGTGATCGCGCCGCGGCGGGCGGTGACGCTGGGCGGCATCCGCTTCACGGCGTTTCCGGTCGAGCACTCGATCCGCGCCCCGGCCGTGGGCTACCGCGTCGTCGCCGGCCGCCGGGCGCTGTTCTACGCGCCGGACCTGGTCGCGATCCGCGATCGCGCGGCGGCGCTGCACCGCGTGCGCCTGTACGTGGGCGACGGCTCTTCGCTGATCCGGCCGATCGTGCGGCGGCGCGGGCGCGCGCGCTTCGGTCACGCCGCGATCCGGGAGCAGCTCGGCTGGTGCGCGGCCGAGGGCGTGCCGCGCGCGACGTTCACGCATGCCGGCGCCGCGCTGGTGCGCGCGGACGGCCCGGCG